>CAMAYR010000175.1 GCA_945862355.1 Devosia equisanguinis
GACGTGAACACGGCCTCCGCGACGAGATGATCCTTCCTGAGACTTTCCAGGCGGGCCGCGTCCACGCCCATGCGCGCGACCTCGTTCTCCATCCGCTGCACCTCGCCCTCGAGCCTGGCGATCTCGCGGACGATGCCGGTCAGCAGCGCCTCGCCGGCCACGACATTGCGCAACAGTTCGCTCTGGGGCGATGCGCCCACGACCATGACCAGCCGCCTGAAATCCACCGCGCGGTCGACGCCGACGCCCAGCGCCATCTTCTCGATCTGGCGGATCGAGCCATCCCGCTTCTGCTTGGCCAGGATCATCGCGGGATGGTTCGGGCCGTAGCGCAGCGCGTTCTCCTCGACCGTGGAAGCGCCCTCCGCGAATGCCGCCGCCAGCTTGGCGAACGACGGATTTGCGGCGAGCCTCAACAGCAACGCCGCCGTTTCGGGCGGCAGCCCGATGCGCGCGATCAGCCGCTGCTGCTCGGCTGCTACCTTGTCGTGATCCGCCCGTCGCTCCGAAAGCCGCCGTCGCAGCAGCTCGACTGAGGACGACGCCTCGTTGAACTGGTTGACCGTTAGAAGTCCGGTCTCCCTCTGGAACTCCGTGATGCGCTCGCGGATGCGGTCGAGGTTGGACTGGTAGAGCTTCAGGCTTTCCAGCGTCGGGTTCGCCCGCTTCTCCATCTCGTCCCGGCGCAACGCTTCGAGCTGCGCGTTGAACGCACCGATCAGCGCCTGCCCCTTCGACTTGGCATCCTCCGGCGTCCTGCCCGAGATCTGGAACATCATCAGCGCCGTCTCGTCGATGAGACGCACGCGCACCCGGCCGAAGCTGTTGGGCTGGACCCCCAGTGAGGCAGCCGCCCGCTCGCGCACCTGATCGCTTGTGGCGATCTCGCGATAGATCACTTTCGGGCTGAGAAGCACGCTGCCGAAAGGTTGGCTCGGTGTCGTCGATGCCTGACCGATCGTCTCCAGGCTGACGGTCGAGCTGCTGCTCGATGTCGGCAGGATGATCGACCAGCGGCTCACATAGGTCGGCGGCACCAGGAAATAGTAGGCGCCGGCCAGCAACCAGACGGCGCCGATCCCGGCCATCGCCGTGCGCCCGCCTCGTGGCCGCTTGGCAAACAACGCTTCGATGCGCTGCTGTTGCGCCCGCGCGTCGAAGCGTGGCCCCGCCGGCGGCGCCGGACGCTTGGGTCTCGCTCGTGATTGATCCGCGCTCACGGCTTCACGCTCCATCATACTCTACCCGCCGCAAATCCATCGGCAGCCGTCCCGCCGTCGGCCGTCATCACCGCCAGCCGTCGCACCACAACGCGGCGTGCCCATGCGGTGAAGGTGAGCTGCATCGAAATCGTCGTAATCGACAGCATCGCCACGCCGACGAGGAGACCTTGGGTCAAACCCACGCTGAAGCTGCCGAGCAGCACGATCGTGAACAGCGCCGATGCGATGAGCTCGTATCCAGGCAGCCCCGCAGCCCGCAGCAATTGCGCGGAGAGGTCGTGCCAGGCCTTCGTCGCAGCCGACAGGCACAGCACCGCGACGATCGCCGTCATCGGCTCCCACTTCTGCCCGAACAGCAACGGCACATATACGAACACGGCAAGCGACTGCAGCCCGATCAGAACCGTGATCGGCAAAGCGAGCTTGAGCAGGGCACGGTCGAACCGCCCGAGCAACTCGCGTCCCGACAGGCGGTGGTCCGCCAGGTGCGGAAACGCTGCCGCCGAAAGCGCCGAGGTCAGCACGAGACTGAGGCCATAGCCGGCGCTGAAAGCGAAATAGTAGACGCCGAGCGCCTCGATGCCGAGGATCGCGCCGACGAGAATTTTGTCGATGTTGAAGCGCACCGCGACGAGCATCTCGCTCGCCAGGATCGGCGCAGCAAAGCCCGCGATCTCCTTGATGGGTACGCACCCCGCGCTGCGATCGTACTGCCACCTGACCCCACGGCGCATGCCTATGGTCCAGATCGGCGCCGTCAGCAGCTTGGGAAGAACGATCGCCCAGGCTCCGAGCCCGGCGACGGCGAGACCAGCAGTCAGCACGTTGTCGGTGCAAACCTGCGCGGCGTTGACCGCAGAAAGCCGTCCCATGCGATACTGCCGCTGGAGCAGCCAGGAATGCACCATCGCCCACGGCATGAAGGCATAGACGCCGGCCAGCGCGACGATCATGCCGAGCAGCTCTGGCCGCCCCGCGCTGTGCGCGATGATCACACCGGCTGCGATCTGGATCGCCGCCATCGCAACGCACACGACCCACGACAAACGCCAGGCCGTGTTGCACATCGCCGCGAGCCGTTCCTCCGGCGCGCGGACGACCATTTGTCCTATGCCGTTGTTAGCGAGCACGCGCACGAGCTCGAAACAGGCGAGCGCCGTAGCCGCGATGCCGAGCTCTGCGGCGGAGAGAAAGCGGGCGAGGACGATCGTCGTGGCAATGCGCGACACCCGCACTGCGAGTTCACCCATGCCCAATGCGCCGAACCCTCGCAGAAGCTTGTCTGCGAGAACATGATCGACAATTCTGGCCAACGGGCCCAAACGCACGGCAACACTCCACGGACGACGCGATACCAATTGTCCTTGCCTGGCAAGATGCACGAGCGTGGTTAAAGTTAGCTTCGCAAGCCAATGTTTCTGAGCAAGAATTCAGAAACCAACGATCACGTTCTCCTGACCGCGTGGACCGATCACCGGTTACGGGCGCCTTTCCGGGGCCGCGCCTTCAAAGCCGCAGGCCCGGCCGGCCGGCCGCCAAGGTGAGTGCGGTCTGCTCCAACCACCCATAGACGCCACCTGGCATCACCGCCTTTGCAACGGCAGCCCCGAGCGTAGCTGTCGTTCTGACCGGCTCCTCGACCAGCATTCGCGGGTGGACCCGCACCGCCGCAAGGCCAAGCTGCAGCGCCTGCATCCGGCTGCTCGATCGAACCGCCCTGCGTGCGAGATAGCGCAGCTGATAGGCCTCCGCACGGGCGCCCCATTGCCCGATCAGATCCGGCGCATAGCCCGCAACCTTGTCGCGGAACCGCCGTCACGTCGCGAGCTGAGCTTCGACGTTGGCTGATAAGCCGCCGCTATTGACGCGATAAAGCGTCAACGCCTCGTCGACATAGCCGAACCCGCAACGCCCCAGCACCTTGAGCCGCAACCAGCACTCCACATCTTCGGATTGGCGGAAGCTCTCGTCGAACCAGCACATATCGCCGCGCTCGGCGTCGGCAAATGCGATGCGATCGAGCGCGCGCCTCCGCAGCACCGGCGCCGATCCGTTGCCGACAGGATTCCGGCACAGGAAGTCCTCGTCCCGCAGCCGTCCACCAAGCGGGCTCTGGACGAGACCGACATCATGCCCGTCCTCGTCGATCAGCCGCGAAGCGCTGAAGCTCACGTCGAGCCCGGGATCGGCGTCGAGCTGGGCGAGATGCCGTTCGAGCTTGGTCGGCTCCCACAGATCGTCCGCATCGAGTAGCGCGATGAGCTCCCCGGTCGCATCGCGAATACCCGTGTTGCGCGCACCCGCGAGACCGCGGTTCGCCTGGGTCACGACGCGCACTCGTCGATCGCCGCATTCCCGCGCGATGTCGGGTCCCCGGTCCCGCGAGCCGTCATCGACGACGATTACCTCGAAATCCCCGAACGTCTGCGCCAGGACAGAGCCGAGGGCTGCTGCGATGTATCGCTCAGTCTGGTAGAGTGGAATGACGACGCTGACGCGCGGCATGGTCATGCCCCCCTTGCGTGAAGGCTGGCGGAACGACGAGCCAGCAGACGCACCAGCGATGGCGACAGGACAGCGGCAATCGTCTTGGCGGTGGCTAACGGCTCGCGCAGGAGCAGATCGGGGGCGACCCCGAACATCCCGCTCAGATAGCCTCGCGCTGCCTGGCCACCCGCTGCGTGGTCGATCACCCGGCGGGCGCAGTATCGCAGCATCGCCCCGCGCGAAAGCCGGCCGTACCGGGCAACGAGCGCCGGCGCGACACGCTGCGCTGAGACCAGCATCTGGTCGTGCGCGCGCAACATGGCATCGAGGTTGGACGACAATCCGCCCGGCATGATCCGGTAGCTGGCGAGCGCGCGACCGATACCGCGGAACGCGTATCCGGCCACCGCCACGCGAAACAGCCACTCCTGATCCTCGAGCCTACGGAAGCTCTCGTCGAACAGCCCCGCGCGCTCGAACACATCGCTTCTCGCCACGACGATCGAGGTGCAAGGATTGGAGCGCAACAGATCAGTCGCCGACACCCCTTCGAGCTTCGGCGTCGTCACATTGCCGGTGGGCCTGCCAGCCGCATCGACTAGGCGAATACGCGAATAAGACAGCCCGATCGAGCCATCGGCGAGATTGGCGGCGTGGCTCTCGAGATAATCGTTGTCGAACAGATCGTCTGCATCGAGAAGCGCGATATAGCAGCCTTTCGCCTCGCGGATGCCGGCATTGCGAGCCGCCGAAATCCCCTGGATCGGCTGCTTGACGACCCGCAGTCGCGGCTCCGTCCGGCAAAGCTCGGCCAGAACCTCGGCCGTCCGATCCGTCGAGTTGTTGTCGACCGCAAGGATCTCCAGATCCGCCACGGTCTGCCGCTGCACGCTGGCAATCGTCTCCATGACGGTGGCCGCGGCATTGTAGCAGGGAATTACCACGCTGAACCTTGGGCTCGACATTACACGCCCTGTATACGCACCGAAAACACGGAAACCCGCAGTCCGATCCGGGACCGACGATGAGAACCCACGTTCTCTCAGGGCATGATTAAGCGACCGTGCCCCTGGTTGCCGATGCCCCTCTTCCACCACCATCGACGCCAATTCACGACCCTGAAAAATTGCGTCGAATTGCGCTCAGTTCCGCGACGGTTTCCTCATGACGTTTGTCAATTTCGCAGCATCTCACCGGCCGATTTACCCGGAAGTACAGCGCCATCCCCATAGGCTTGCCCCGAACGATTATGGGCCGGGAATGAACCCGCGCCCGCACCGGGGCAGATCGAACCATGTCTTCAGCCGCAACCATCGCCCGCCGCTCTACAGCCGACGCACGCCCATCCGTCGAGCGCAGCATTCGGCTGTTCGGACTGCCTATCGCGGACACCACCATCCCCCAGGCGACGCTGTGGCTGGTCCAGCAAGCCCGGCAGGGCCGCACCACGAGTGTCGCCTTCCTCAATGCTCACTGCGTGAACGTCGCCTACACGCGGCCTGAATACCGCCACGCCATGACGTCGATGGATCGCGTCTACGCCGACGGCGTCGGCGTTCGCATCGCCGCTCAGTGGGCCGGCATCGAGTTGCAGGACAACGTCAACGGTACGGATCTGTTCCCCGTGCTCTGCGAGGAAGCGGCCCACGCCGGCGTCGGCATGTTCTTCCTGGGCGCCAGCCAAGGCATCGCTGCAGCCGCAGCCGACCGGATGCAGGCCCGCACGCCCGGCCTGCAGATCCGCGGCACTCATCATGGCTACATCGCCGATCCGGCCGCCGAGGAACGCGCTATAGCCCAGATCAACGCCAGCGGCGCCGGCATCCTGCTCGTTGCGATGGGCGTGCCCTCGCAGGAGTTGTGGATCGCCCGCAACCGCCACCGTATCCAGGTCCCGGTCGTGATCGGCGTCGGCGGACTGTTCGACTACTACTCGGGCCGCATTCCCCGCGCCCCCGCTCCTCTGCGTAAGGCGGGCCTGGAATGGGCCTGGCGCCTCGCCCAGGAGCCCCGCCGGCTCGCCCGCCGCTACTTGCTGGGGAATATCGAGTTCCTCGCCCGGCTCGCCTGGCTACGCCTTACCGCGCCAGCCGCACTTAACTGACGGCACGAATCCCGCGCGGGCCACCAGCCTCGCCTGCTCGACCATTCGCGCGGCCATCGGATTGTTGCCCCACAGCAGTGAGACGGCTGTTCCAATACCGCTGGCAGGGCATCTCGATGACGCGCCACGTCCACATCGCAAACCCGACGACAAGAGCGGCATAAACCACCACGGCAGCATCGGTGGCCCACGGCCCGCCCAACGACACCACCACCTCGCTCGCGCCGCCGCTCCCCGCTCTGTCGGACAGCTTGATGCCGATATTACGCTCGATCACCGACAGCGTCCGATGAACGACGACGATCAGCAGCGCATGCACCATGTAGATCGAATAGGACACGAGACCGAGCGTGGCCAGCGGCTCGGACTTGAGCACACGCGACACCCCTCCCGCCTCATGCGCGAACACCCATACGGCCAGAGCAAAGACGAGCGGCGCCGCCAACTCGAGCGGCGTGTGCCCCGCAAACGCCACGAAGCCCCAGATGGCGCCAACTACCAGCAGCTCGCACAACGTGGGAGCCCGCATGGCGCACGGGCGCGAGCTGACGCCGAGGTAGACCAAGTGCCCTGCCAGAAAGCCTGCGATGCAGCGCAAGAAGCCCATATCGTAGTCGACGCCGATGTAGCGCGGAGAGAATGCCGCGATGACGCCCCAAGCTGCCAGTGCGATCACGCCTGCGGCGATCACCGTGCGGCGCCGCGTTATTACAACCAGGGCCGCGAACAACGCATAGGTCCAGGCCTCGGCGCTGATGCTCCAGCTCGGCAGGTTCCACGTCAGCCTGTCGTGAATGCCGAGCCCATGCAGCAATAATAGGTTTGTCGGTATCGCCGACAGCAGCGACGTCGAGCCGGGATCGAAGGCACCCGACGCCGACCGCGGCAGCCCCACCACACCAGCACCAAGCGCCAACCCGACCTCGAGCGCCACGAAAGCTGCCAGCAATGCGACGTGCAAGGGCCAAAGCCGCCCGAGGCGCCGCCACAACATCCATCCCGCAGCCTGCCATGAACCTAGCCTATCCCAGTAGGCATAGGTGATCACAAAGCCGCTCAGCACGAAGAAGAAGTCGACGAACAGATAGGCGTGCTTGACGACGCCCCAGCTCCCGATGTGGCTCACCGTCGGAAAATGATAGATCGCCACCAGTAGGGCGCAAATTCCCCGCCAGCCGTCCAGCGCACTGAAACGGGTCGGCAATGTATAGGCATTTGCCATATCCGATCGCCCATTGCGTGTATCGACGAGCTGGCACAACCGCCGAACTCGACCGCCGATACT
Source organism: Devosia equisanguinis (assembly GCA_945862355.1). Taxonomy (GTDB): domain Bacteria; phylum Pseudomonadota; class Alphaproteobacteria; order Rhizobiales; family Hyphomicrobiaceae; genus CAMDPA01. Next base: position 7,100 of record CAMAYR010000175.1, read on the forward strand.
AGATGCAGGTTGGTTAACGATGCTTTGAGGACGCAACTCCCGCGAGCAGATTCCCCTTCCTATCCTTGGGCGCCTCCCAGACATCGAGCCGGCGACCGATCGACCGGACGCCAATGACCTCCTCCGCCGTGCGGCGCCAACACATTGATTGAATGACCTGATCTCCAGCACCTAACCGCTGCTTGCACCCGAACCGTCATTAAGGTATCAGGCAATCCAGTCTCGGTGAGGATTCCCGCCCGATGACGGCATGCCGCGGTAGCTCAGGTGGTAGAGCAACGCATTCGTAATGCGTGGGTCGGAGGTTCGAGTCCTCTCCGCGGCACCATTCTTGTTCTCGCGCTGCCACCTCGCGAATCCTGCCCGCACTCGCTCCGGATCGACGACAATCCGCTCGCCGGCACCTCGGTCCTCGGCAACTCGGTTAGTTGGCCGCGTGCCCACCCAACTCCGGCTCGAACCTCTCCGAAGCCCCCGTGGCACCGGCCGCAAGTTCGAACGATGCAGATCCCCCGACCCCAGTTCGCAAGTCGGCCGAGTTGGCGAGGGCACGGTTGCGCTCCGATCGCGCCGCGCTTCTCCCTCACCGCTACGGCCACGCGTTGGCGATCGCGAAGGTGTCGTGATCGCGAAATTCGTCCCAAGTTTCATCGAGCGTCGAACCGTGAAATCTCACCCCAGCCCAGAGAACGAAATCACTCTTCCTGCCGATGCCGAAATCGAGCCCTGCATGCGTGAATTAACTAACTGTTAATCTCTTTGCCGATTCCGCCGAGACCCCCTGCTATCAAGAACTGGGCGCGGAGATTGATCATGACACATTTCACGTTCGATGCGGGCCGTTCGGCGACTGCGCAGCATGAGTTCATATCGCAGTCGTCCGCCCGGAATACCGGCTGGAATATTCCGCTGTTTCAGCGTGAATATGGCGCCAGATCTGAAATGGATGGTCTTTGCGCATCTCTTTTCTGGCTATTGGGCTTCAAGCTCGGCATTTCGCTAGAGAGCGCCCTTGCCAGAGAGCGCGACACAGTCCCAAACCATCGACGACATTGGCCTCGGTGCCTCGGATACGCTTGTCGCCGCTGACCAGCTCGACGAGCCCAACTTTCGACAGGTGCTTCGCGAGGCACGAGCGACATCCGAGCATCCGGCGGCGGGCGGCGCTCACCGTCACTCCATCTACTCGCAGCACGGGCTGCTGCAGGCGCACAATTTCCTCACCGGCGACAGCGCGGCGAACGCTCAGGCAGCGGCGGCCGGCTCGATGGACCAGAAGGATTCGACGAACGATCCCGATGTAGCCGCCATGCTGCTACACTCGAAGATTCCGTCCCTGGTGCAAACCATCAAACTCGCACTGGGTTCTTCAGCGCCGGAAGCCCTTCAGCCAACCTCCAGCTCGAACGCCTCGAACGCCTCGAACGCGACCACCAATGGCGATGAAAGCCGACAGCTGGCACCCTCCGATTTCATGACCGCCGACCTCGAGATTTCGGGGCCCGCCGCAGAATCTACATACACAGACGGCCAACGACCTCTCCGCTGCGACGGAACCAAATCCCACCGCACAGGATATCATAGCAAACGAAGGGCTCGATGCGTCTGCCTCATCGGAGGAGGCGACGGCCGGCGCCAGCCTCGAAGCGCAGACGACGTCCGATATCGCCGACCGCAGCGCGATCGACGAGTGGTCCGCCGGCTGGCGTTCAGCCGTTGACGCCCTTCCCGTTCGTTCCAATAGCAGTGGCCCGGGGGGCCTCCACTCGGAGACCGAGCTTGCAACCGGAAGTCCGTTGTCGTCGGAGGTGCTCGACGAGCCGATGTCCCTGACAGCCCTCGCGGAAGGTACGTGGAACCCGATCGTCCTCGAGAACCAGCTCCCCGGCAACCCCGAGAGCGAATGGGGAATCGTCGGCGCAGGCGATGACAACATCGAAGGCTTCGCGACCGACATCAGTGTCGCGCAGGGCCAGACCGTCAACTTCAAGATCAACACGGACTCGACCAACTACCTCATCGACATCTACCGGATCGGCTACTACCAGGGCAACGGCGCCCGTAAGGTGGACAGCTTCGAGATCGACCTGCCCACCGCCCAGGTGCAGCCGATCCCGCTGTTCGATCCCGAGTTGCGCATGGTCGATGCGGGCAACTGGAATGTCTCGGCGACCTGGGACGTTCCAATCGAGGCCACTTCCGGCGTCTACTTCGCCAAGATGACACGCCTGGACAGCACCGCAGGCCAGAACATCATTCCGTTCATCGTGCGCGACGACGACACGCCGAGCGACATCACCTTCCAGACCTCCGACACCACTTGGCAGGCCTACAACTGGTGGGGCGGCTACAATCTCTACGGCAGCATCGCCGACGGCAGCCGAGCCTTCGGCGTCAGCTACAATCGCCCGATCGTCACGCGCGAGCCGAACCTTGCCTCCGGCCCGCAAGACTTCATTTTCAGCGTGGAATACCCAGCGATCCGATGGCTCGAGCAGAACGGTTACGACGTCAACTACATCTCCGGCGTCGATAGCGCGCGAGATGGCTCGCAGCTCCTTAACACCAATACGAACCTGTTCCTGTCTGTCAAGCACGACGAATATTGGTCAGCCGAGCAGCGCACCAACGTCGAGGCTGCACGCGACGACGGCACGAATCTCGCATTTTGGGGCGGCAACAGCGTTTACTGGAAAGTGCGCTGGGAGACGAGCATCGACGCCTCGGGCACGCCCTACCGCACGATGGTCACCTACAAGACGGCAAGGGAAGGGTTCAACAGCCAGAACATCGACCCCGTCGACGGTACATCGACATGGCGCGATCCCGTGCATGGCCCCTATCTGCCGGAGAATGCGCTCCAGGGTACGATTTTCACCGTCGATTCCTACCGTCTAGACACGATCGAGATCCCCTATGCCCTCTCCAATTTCCGTTTCTGGTCCAACACCGATGTTGCCAACCTCCAATCCGGGCAGGTCTATTCGCTGACGCAGAACCTGCTCGGCTACGAATGGGACTCCGATCTCGACAACGGCTTCCGGCCGGACGGGATCATCAACCTCTCGTCCACCTCGGTAGAGGTCCAGCAATTGCTTCTCGACTACGGTCAGTCGACCGGAAATGGAACAGCTACGCACGCGCTGACCCTGTACCGTGCCGATAGCGGTGCGCTGGTCTTTGGCGCGGGCACTGTCTACTGGGCCTGGGGCCTCGACGACAACCACGACCTCGAGGCTACGCCCGTCGACCCGAATGTGCAGCAGGCGATGGTCAACCTGTTCGCCGACATGGGCATCCAACCCGAGACGCTCATGGCAAGCCTGGTGCTCGCCTCCCAGACCACCGATGCAATCGCGCCGACATCGACGATCACGAGCCACAGCAGAGGCACGACGCTGCCCGCCTACGCTCCGATCACCCTCACCGGAACCGCGACCGACACCGGTGGCGGCATCGTCGCCGTCGTCGAAGTTTCGACCGATGGCGGCGCGCACTGGCACCGCGCGACCGGCTTCGAGAACTGGACCTATACCTGCTTCCGTAACTCCGATCCGGTGGTGATGGCGTAAGGGTCTGGGTTGGTTTGCGAATCAGCTATTTCTCTTGTCGAGGGCGGCTCACTCGGCAGGTGATGGG
>CAMAYR010000176.1 GCA_945862355.1 Devosia equisanguinis
AGGCGCGATGAACGCCTCACTAAACCATCGTTACTTCTAGTGGCCCTCATGTCGCGCCAAAATCGGAAGAGGTTGTGGCTATGGTATGATTTTTGCGCGACGGGCCACTAGGTGCCAGGCCGTCGTTGCGATCTCGACGCGCGTGAGCCCCTTGCCGCCGATCGCACCCAGCGCCTTGTCCAGAATGTGGGAGGTGAGTGCTGCCCGCGTGGCGACGTGGCCCGCGAATACGTAGAACGCGCCGATCAGTCTCAATCCGATGTTCGCTATGTCCATGCGCTATGTCCATCCGGGGGCTTGCTCAGCTCTCGTCCGGGGCCTGGAGCCGCCGGGGCGACTGCTGGCTGAGCTCGATGGGGCGCGGCGCGGCATCGCTGCCGAGGGCGGGTTTCGGCGCGGCGCTGCCGGCCTGCGAGTAGAGCTGTGGTGCGGCGCGATTGATCTCCAGGTGGAAGATGTCGGGCCGATTGTAGTGGCCGGCGAAGTCGTGGCGGAGCTTCATCAGGATCGCCTGCTCCAGATCGCAATCGGCGTAGAGGATGCCCTCCTCGGGTCCCATCGGTCCGGCGATGATGCGGCTCATGGGCGAGACGATCATGCTGCCGCCGCAGCAATCCGGGTTGCGCAGGAACTTCTCCATCTCCGGCGTCGGCTCGAGCTTCCCGATCGTGCCCTCGTCGACCGTGCCGCAGGCGGAGATGACGAACGCCTTGGTCATCTGCGCGAAGGCCTGGCTGTCGATGGCGACGCGATTGCGCAAGGGATCGCCGCTGACGGGGAAGTGGCAGGGCCAGCTCATGACGTGGATGCGTGTGTGCTCGGCAGTGAGAGCAAAGATCGCCAGCGGGTTGGAGTTCTCGCCGCAGATCAGTCCGGAGACAGGGCCGAACTCGGTCTGGAACGCGCCGAACGTATCGCCATAGCCGCCGGTGTGGACGAGCCGCTCGCCTACCGTCGGCATGATCTTCTGGTGTTTGCCGACGAGGTTGCCGTCGGGACCGATGTAGACCTGCGTGTTGAACATGGTGCCGATGGTGTTCGGCATCTTCTCGCACACGCCGATCATGACATAGGCGTTGGCGTCACGGGCGGCCGCGCAGAGCTGGGCGATCTCTCGGCCCGGATTGTCTGGCGTACCTATCTCGACGGAGTTCTTGAACAGCTCCACAGAAAGTTTATTCGCGATGGCGCTCGTCGCGGCATGGTGATGGAACCAGACCGGGTGCGCTGGAATGAAGCTCTCCGGCAGACCGATCACGCGCGCGCCGTTTCGGCCGGCATCGCGGATGAGAGAGCAGGCCTTGTCGGTCGATGCCTCGCGGTCGAGGAAGACGGAGGCGGCCTGGATGGCGGCGACATTCACGGTTGCGTAGGTGTCGCCCATGTGGCGTTGTCTCGTGCTTACCGGCTGGCACCAAGCCTTGGCCTGGAGTCGTTCTTAGCCTCGGGAGGGCAACCTTGCACCGTCCTATTTTGCCGCTCGTCGGCTTCAACTGCGAAAGGCGGTCGCGTTGTGGTGCTCGAACGCATTGCCGCCGGTTCGGGCTCGGAGGCGAGGCCCCGTCCAGCGTGGGCGATGCGCGGTGACGGCAGGTATTGTCGAGATACTCTATTTCGTGGGCATCGGTCTCGTCGGCGGGATCATCACCTCGCTCGTCGGTGGAGCCTCGCTCGTTACCTATCCGGCTTTGCTGGCCGCTGGTCTGCCGCCAGTGTCGGCGGTGGTGGTCAATCTCGTCGCGCTGATGCCGGCCAATCTCAGCGCCGCCTGGTGGGACCGCAGCCAGCTTCCGCCGTTCTCGGCCGGCATGTGGGCGCTGCTCGCCGTATCGGCCGTCGGCGCGACGCTCGGCGCGTGGCTGCTGCTCATCACGCCCGAAAACGTGTTCGTCGCGCTGGTGCCGCTGCTGCTCGGCCTCTCGACGGCGCTGTTCGCCTATGCCGGGCCGATCGCCAAGTGGCTCGCGCGCGGTGCTTCCAGCGCGGCTGCGGCCGAGCGGAGCCGCTGGACGGCGACGATCCTCTCGATGGTGCCGGTATCGGTCTACGGCGGCTATTTCGGTGCGGGCGCGGGCGTCATGCTGCTCGCCATTCTGATGGTGGTGGCGAACGGCGACTATCGCAGCGCCAATGCGATCAAAAACCTCGTCTCCGGCGTCAACTGCCTGATGGCGAGCGTCGTCTATGTGGTGCAGGATGCCGTTGCGTGGACCCCCGTGGCGATCATCACGGCCGGCGCGCTCGTCGGAGCGGTGGTCGGCGTGAAGATTGTACGGATCGCGCCGCGCGAGGCGATGCGGCGTTGGGTGATCGTCATCGGAGCACTGCTGACGGTAGCCTTCGCATGGAAGTATTGGCTATGAGCGAGGCTGGGTGCGAGGCCGGACCAACGAGGAGGTAACGATGATCGAGCTTTATTTCTGGACGACCGACAACGGCTACAAGGGCCGCATGATGATGGAGGAGAGCGGGCTGCCCTTCGTCATCAAGCCCGTCAACATCCGTAACAAGGAGCAGTTCGATCCAGCGTTCCTGAAGATCAGCCCCGGCCACAAGATCCCGGCGATCGTCGATCCCGACGGCCCGGGCGGCAACCGCGTCACGCTGTGCGAATCGGGAGCTATCCTCAAGTACATCGGCGCCAAGTCCGGCAAGGGGCTCTATCCGAGCGACCCGCTCGCCCAGGTGAAGGTCGACCAATGGCTGTTCTGGGGATCGGCGACGTTCACGACGCTGGCCCAGCAATTCGGCCACTTCGTCGTGCGCTGGGACCAGGACGTGCCGAAGGCGAAGGAATGGTACACGGGCGTGCTCAAGGACATGCTCGGCACGCTCGACCGGCATCTGGCGACCAACGAGTTCGTGGCCGGAGCCTACTCGGTGGCCGACATCTCGATGTACCCCGATACCCACCTGCACGGCGTCAACGACATCGGCCTGGACGCCTATCCGAACGTCAAGCGCTGGCATGACGCCATCGCCGCGCGGCCGGCGGTGCAGAAGGCATGGGGGCCTTACTGAGGGACGGCTCCGGGCCGAGCTCAGGTACGGGTTGGTAAACTCGCGAAGGCCGTGCAACGGCCGTCCGCCGTATTGCGGCGGGTGGCCGTGCAGCTTACCCGTGTTTTCTTGCGTGTGCGGGAAAAAGCTACGACAGCCGCGGCCAGAACATGCCGGTCTGGCGCTTGTACTCGTCGTACTCGGCAGCCGCCGCAGACTTGGCGAAGCCGTCCTCCTCGCGGCGCGCGGCCTGGACCAGCGCCGGCACGACGAGCACGAAGAAGAGGATGTTCACCCAATGCAGCGTCGCCACCGCGCATCCGAGCCAGTAGGGGACGTATGAGGCGTAGAAGGGATGGCGGATGTAGCGGTAAGGGCCATCGCGCAGAACCCGCGAGGGCCGGTCGACGTGGTAGATCAGCTTCAGCCGGGCGCTGCGGCTGGCCCAGATCGTCCAGCCGAACAGCATCGCGGAGACCGCGAACAATGCCAGCGCCACTACCGACAGAACGAGCGGCGGCTCCGAGAACCACAGCTCTCGCGCGAAAAAAATCGCGTTGACCAGGGAGAGCCCGGCCAGCGCCAGGAAGCGCACCGGGAGCACCACGGCCTTGAAGTGGAACCTGACGGCAAGCGTCACCGCTGCGAAGATGCCGAGCCCGGCCGTCAGAACGAGAAGTCTCACAAGCCCCCTCCTTCTGAGCGTGCCGGGCAGGCCGATCCGTTCACGCCGGATCAGATGTGATGGTCAGATATGCTGGCCCTCACCGAGCGGGATGTCGCGCAGCGTCGATGGCGCGAACAGGTCCTCGACATCGAGGCTGCGATCGGTGAGGCCGTGCTCGTGGGTATACTGGCACAGCGCTTGGAGCGTCTCGCGATTGGCCTCGATGCCGTAAGCATACCAGTCCTTGCCGAACACGCGCTGCTCCTCCTCGATCATCGGCTGCAACCAGGCGAACGAGGCCTTGGGCGAGCCAGCATCCAGAAGCATGCGGTAGGCGCGATCCTTGGCGGCGCAGAACGCCTTGTAGAGTGCAAGCGCCACCCACGGATCGCGGTCGTAAATCTCGCGCTTGATCACGATGGTATGCATGATCGGGTAGATCCGGGTGCGCTTGAAGTAGTCCTTCTCGAGCTCGACATAGTTGGGGAACATGCGCACGCAATTCGGGCTGCCGCGGCGGAAGGCGAGCGGATTGTTGGCCGTCATCATGAAATCGAGCTCGCCCGCCTCGACGAGATCGCCAAGCTCGGTGCCGGGAGGGGCCTGCTCCACGACAACGCCAGGGGGAAGGCCGTGCGCGATGCGGCTCGTGCGGCTTTGCAGCCAGCGGATCTTCGTCAGATCGACGCCGTAGTCGTGCTGGAGCAGGCCGCGCATGTAGACGGCTGCCGTCATGGAATACTCCGGCACGCCGCCGCGGCGGCCTTCGAGGTCCTTCGGGCTCTTGAAGCCGCCCTTGAACTTGTCCGGATTGTAGAAGAAATAGCCGTGGCGGAACACGCGGCTGGGGAACACTGGAATAGCGATGAACGGCGGCTTCTCGCCCTTCGCCTTCGCCGTGGCGAGCGTCGTCGTATAGTTGGACATCGACATCTCGGAGACGTCGAACTCGCCGTACTGGAGCTGGCGCCAGAAGATCTCGGCGGGCTGGAGCGCGAGGTAGGTCAGGTCGATCCCTTCCGCGCGCACGGCACCGTCGATGATCGCCTGCGTGCGATCGTAAGGCCCGCAGGCCAGCGTTAGGCGGAGATTGGGCATTCAACGACTCCATGCTTCGGAATATATCGGACCGGGTTGTCGGCCGGCATTGTGGCAGGCAAGGGCCGTGCTCAGCAAGAGCGCCTGTGCAGAAAGCGCCAGCCTGCGAAACGACAATTCAGAATGTCAGCTCGCGCCGACTGCGCGGCTCAGGGTCGGGCCGATCTCGTCATGCACGACCAGATCGGCGATGGCGTCCTGTTCGGTGGCGTCGCGATTGACGATGGCGAGGCGGGCGCCATTGCGCTTGGCGAGGATGGGGAAGCCTGCCGCGGGATAGACCACGAGCGAGCTACCCAGCACGACGAAAAGATCCGCGCGCCGCGTCACCTCGTGGGCCTGCTCCATCGCCGCCTCGGGCATCGACTGGCCAAACGAGATCGTCGCGGTCTTGACGATGCCACCGCACGACCTGCACACGGGCAAGCGCTCGCCCGCGGAGAAGATCTCCCGCACCCATTCCAGTTCGTAGCGTTGAGCGCACTGAAGGCAGGCGGCATAGGTGCCGTTCCCGTGCAGCTCGATCACATTCGTATCGGGCAACCCCGAGGCCTGATGCAGTCCGTCGATATTCTGCGTGATGACGGCTTGAAGCTTGCCCTGCTCGTAGAGCCTGACAAGCGCGCGATGGCCGGCATTCGGGGTCGCGGCGCGCATCGTAGCCTCGCTGGCGAACTTGCGGCGCCAGGATTCGCGCCGCGCCTCGTCAGATGCGAGAAAGTTGCCGAACTCGATCGGCTTCATGCGGCTCCAGATACCTCCCGGTGAGCGGAAGTCCGGGATGCCGGATTCGGTGGAGATGCCCGCGCCTGTGAAGGCGACGATGCGCTCTGCGTCGGCAAGCAACTGCTTCAGTGACTCGATCTTGTCCATGACCGGGCGCGTCCTCCCTCGATGCCGTCGCTTCAGCGTACTACGAGACGCCCGAGCGGCATCAGCCCGAATAGGATCTGTCCGGCGAAACCGAGCAGATGCGCGGGGTGCGAATAACGTTCGAGAAGCGGCTCACGCACTCCCAGCAAGGCAGCCAGGGCCAACTCCGCGGCCATCAATAGCCCAAAAGCTGCGATACCCATCACGCAACGATCAGCAATGGATCGGCGCACGTGGAAGAGGTGAACCGCGAACGCACATGCGACCCAGGAGATAGCGAGGATGACCGGCAATTCGACGAGTGTGGCCGAAACTTCTCCAACCGCGGGCGCCACCACGAGCACCCGTGCGAAACCAAGCAGGAAGCCGGCTGCGAACACGATGGCGAAATAGACGCAGCCGGCCGCAAGGGAGGCTGTCATCGGCGGCTAGCCCATGAGGCGCTGCGCGCGGGTGGCCAGCTCTGTACGGTTGCGGACGTCGAAATGGGAGAACAGCGCGGCGAGGTGGATCTTCACCGTCCCCTCGGCGATGTCGAGCTCGCGGGCGATCTCCTTGTTGGCGAGCCCCCGCACGATGCCCGCGAGCACATCGCGCTGGCGTGGCGTGAGACCTTCCATGACGGCCCCGGCGGACTGAGAAGGCAGAACCGCCGGCGCCACGGAGACAGCCTTGGCGACGGTGACGGGTGGAACGAAGTTCTTGCCGGCGAGAATGTCCTTGAGCGCCGAGATGATGCGGTCGTCCGAAAGGCTCTTGGGAATGAAGCCATGCAGGCCATGCGCCAGACTAGCCTCGACGTTCGCGCGATCCTCCTGTCCGGAGATCACCGCCACCTTGAGTTCGGGGTAGCTCGCGCGAACGACGGCCAGGCTCGCTGGACCACCCATCCCCGGCATAGACAGATCGAAAAGCGCAAGCTTGATCGCCGGCGTGTCGGCCAGCCGGTCGAGGGCTTCGTCGAAGCCGCCGGTCTCGATCACCTGGTCGAAGCCCAGCCGATCCTCCAGCAGCAGACGCAGTCCGACGCGGTATAGACCATGGTCGTCCGCAATCAGAGCCGATGTCTTTTTGGGCTGGCTCATCTCGATGCTCTTCGTCGCCTGCGACGCGGCCCGCATACCACAGCCTGCCCCGGGACGCGAATCAGGGACGGCCCGTAACCTTTATTCGGCCGCAGGCGTCGGCGTCGACCGTGCTGGGGGCACCTGCGGCATCCAGACCGGCGAGCGCGGCGGGTTGCCGCCCGTTGCATCCTCCGTCCTGCCCCGGCTCGCCGCCTTGGCCGCAGCCGATGCCAATCCGGAAAGCACGCGCGCGATCTCATCGGGATCGGCGGGCTTTGTCAGCCAGCGGCGGCCATTGAGCACCAAGCCGGACAGCGTGTCGCCGTCGGTCGCGCCGGTCAGCACGAGCGAAGGCAATGGCCGACCGAGCTCCTTCTCCATGCGGTCGATGAACTCCGGCCCCGACTCGCTGCTGGCCAAGTTGATGTCGACCACGGCCAACTCGGGATGCTCGCGGCGTATCATCGTCTCGGCCTCGGTGGTCGTGGTCGCGCTCAGCACGATATTGCCCCGGTCGGTGAGATCGCGCGCCAGACTCTGCACGATCAGGGGCTCGTCGTCGAGCACGAGGATGCGGCGGCCCTTCAGGTTGCAGGGGCCATTAACCGCTGTCAGCCGCGCCGAGGCGGAGCTCACTTCCGCGCTGGCCGGCAGCAGCAGCGAGAAGCGCGTTCCATGACCGTGCCTGGATCGGAAACGGATCTCGATCCCGAGCAGCTCGGCGTAGCGCCGCACGATCGAAAGGCCGAGACCCAGGCCGTCGTTGGCCCCGGCGGCGGCGAACCTGGAACGCTGGAACTCCTGGAAAATGTGATCCCCCGTCTCCGCGGCGATGCCGACACCGGTGTCGTAGACCTCGATGGCGACGCGCCCCTCGATGCGACGGCAGGCCAACATGACGCCGCCGCGCTTGGTGAATTTCAAAGCGTTGGAGGCCAGGTTGCGAAGCATGGTCTCGAGCAATCCCGGATCGACACGAACGACAGCGTCGATGCAGCGCGCGCGGAAGGACAGGCCGCGGTCGTCAGCCTCCGCCTTGAAGCCGCCGGCGACGCGCTCGACCAGCTCGCAAAGGCTGACGTTCTGCGGCACCGGCTCGATCAGGCCTGCATCGAGGCGCGAGATGTCGAGCAGCGCATCGAACATCTCCTTGAGAGACGACAACGCCTTCTCGGTCTGGCCGACGAGCTCCTTGGCCTCCTTGCCCTCGACGCGACGGGAGAGCGCGCGCGCGAACAAGGTGAGGGCGTGGAGCGGCTGGCGCAGGTCGTGGCTGGCGGCCGCGAGGAAGCGGGATTTGGACGCCACAGCCTCCTCGGCACGCTCCTTGGCGGCAGCGAGCTGCAGGTTCCGTTTCTCCAGCTTGCGGGTCCGATCAGTGACCTGTCGCTCCAGGGAGGCGTTGAGATCGTAGAGGCGTGCCTCGCGGTGCTTCAGCTCGTCGACAAGCGTGCGCAGCGAGTTGGCAAGCACCTCGGCCTCGGCATAGGCGTCGACATGGGGAATCGCGACGGGCTCACCACGGCGAAGCTGGTCGGCAACATTGGCAAGCCGTAACAGTGGCGCGGCAAGACGTCCGGCAAGCAGCCACGCGAGCAGCGAGGACAAGACGACGAAGGCCGCGCTCCACAACAGGATCTGCTGGCGGAGGCTGACGACAGGGGCCAGCGCGACCGCCGCTTTCTGGCGCACGAGAATGCGCCAGCCAAGGCCGCCGAACAGGGGATACTCCGCATCCTCGGCGAAACCTGAAAGATAGCCGAGGCCGTCCGGCCAAGTCTCGACGGCGAAGCGGCGCTGGCCTCGGGCAGAGTTGGAGATGCTCTCCAGCCCGAGCTTCCTGCCGATAACGTCGGGCGGGCCGAGCAGAACAGTGCCCTCCGAGCCCAGTACCAGGGCCTCGATCCCGACATGGCCGCTGACGCTGCCGAACAGCGAGTCCTGCACCTCCTTCGCCCAGTTCCAGCTGAGCTTGGCACCGACGACACCGGCGATCTTGCCGTCCATGTTGATCGGCGCGGCGACCGCGACGAGACGTGTCGCCTCGCCATCGCGGGCGGACGCGAGCTTCGCGGCAAGCGAATCGGGACCATGCACGTCGCCGAAGACGGCTCCCTTCAAACCGCTGCGGTACCAGCCTTCATCGGCGACACTGACACCCTCGAATGCGGCCTGGGTCGCTGTCAGAACCCGGCCATTGGCGTCGGCAACGCCGATCCAGATATAGTCAGGAAGTGTCATCTGCATCTGCTCGAGCCAGGCGCGCGTGATCTGCTGCGAAGGCAGACGATTGCCCGAGGCCATGATGCCAGCGATGTTGTTCACCTCGCGGATGCGCTCGAAAAGGCCCCGGTCGAGCTTGTCCTGCATCTGGTCGGCAAGCATGGCCATGGATTGGCCGATCGAGCCCTCGAGGCGCTCGAGGCCGCTGCGACCGATGGTGAAGCTTACGACGGTGGTGATGACGAGTGCGAGCAGAGTGATCGAGGCCGCCAGCAGAAAACGCAACTTGGGGGGGCTATTCTTCATGGACTGCCAACGCTGGAACCACGGGCACCCGCGCGAGCGGGAAAATGCAACGACCTGCTTGGTCGACGAGGAGTGGCCGATCAGGTTGCCCCGTGGACCGCGCGCGTTCGTAGAACCACCGTTCGCGGCGCGATCGAAAGCAAGCGGACAACCATCTCACCTGCGCGGTCTAGGTGCAATTGGTATATGGCGGGTTTATGAAACGGGAGAACACTGGACAGAGGTCTGCAGAACAGGCATCCGCAGGCAATCGGTTTCCCGCTAAATCTCGATTGACGAGTGGCTTACCCATTCGGTCGTGGGCGCGGCGGGCGCAAGAACGCTCCCGAGACCAGGGCTCGCACGATGTATTCAGACAGGCATTCATAGCCATGCTCGGTCTGCGTGAACTCGTTGGGAGCAGAACCTGCGGCCGTCCGACGGGCCTGATCGATCAACTGCATGGCGTCATAGCGCTTGATCCAGAGGACATGTTTCTCCTCGGCGACGGTCCGCAGCGCCAAGCGGACACTCTGATAGTGCTGTTCCCGCGCCAGCCGACGCAAGTAATGCAGGCCGACGAGCACCACGTCCACCTCGTGGGCCTTCAGCCAGTCGATGGCCGTTCCGACGGTCGACTTGATCTGATCAACCGGTACGTGCATGAGGGCGTCATGAGTGCCGACCTGCCACAGCACAAGGTCGGGCCGGACCAGCGCCACCTCCGTCTTGATGCGCTCCGATGCCTGTTCGGCCAACTCCCCAGACACGCCGCGGTCGATCATCTGCACGTCGACACCGGGGATCGTGCGCTCGAGGGCGGCTTCGATGAGCGCCTGATAACCGCCATCCAGACTTGCCTTGCCGCCGGTGCGCGAGCCTCCGATCGCCAATATCCGGATGATCTTTCGGGACTGCAGCGCCTTGGTGACATTGGGTAGCGGAAACTCTCCGGAAATCCTGATGCCGGGTGTTTGGCATTCGTGCGAAATGCCGGCAGCACCCGGCCCGGGAGCGGGCAACACAGGCGGTGTCGCCAAACCGGTTTGAGCCCGTGCCGGAAGGCCTGCGGCCGGCAACAGTGCGACCAGCACCAGCGCACAAGCCGCAATCGGAATTGCCACGCGCATCACGAGCGTTTCTCCCCTCGCTGCCGCTTTTCTGCGAGCCACGCGGTCAGCGCCATCAACATTACCCCAACCACCAGTATTATAGTATCGACAAAGATATCGCCTTTGTAAACGAGGCGCACGATTTGTCCCGCCAGACTGAGAACGGACGCCACACAGAATACATGAAGACCTGCTTCCGTAACTCCGATCCGGTGGTGATGGCGTAAGGGTCTGGGTTGGTTTGCGAATCAGCTATTTCTCTTGTCGAGGGCGGCTCACTCGGCAGGTGATGGGATGCGAAGCTTCGAGATCGTGCAGTCGGACACCGACACGAC
>CAMAYR010000177.1 GCA_945862355.1 Devosia equisanguinis
AAGTCGCCGGCACCGTCGGGAATATCGGTCTTCACCAGCGCGTTGAACAGCTTGTAGAACGCCAGCGACACGAAACGTCGGGCCGGGCTGTCGGTGTTGCGGTCGATGCGCTTTCCGTAGACGACCTGATAGCCCTCGCGCCAATGGGCCACGAACTGCGACAGCACCTCGGGTGGATGCTGCAAGTCGGCATCCATCAGTATGACGGCGTCTCCCGTAGCGTAGCGGATGCCGGCGGCCAGTGCGATCTCCTTGCCGAAGTTGCGGCTGAACGAGATCGCTCTGATCCGGGGGTCGTCGCCGTTGAGGGCGCGCAGACGAGAGAGGGTCTCGTCGGTCGATCCGTCGTCGACGAAGACGAGTTCCCAGCGCGCCACGCCCAGTCCGTCGAGCACCGGCTTCAGCCGCTCGATGAGGCGAGCCAGATTGCCACCCTCGTTGAGGACGGGAATGACGATGGAGATGAAGTCGCGCGCCATGATCTTCCGGCATCTTGCAGTGTGCAACGCCGGTGGAGGAACCCGTCCGGCCAGTCGGGCGGCGGACCGGGGAAGATGATCGGTCCCTATTCGTTCGCCCAGCGACGTAGATGGCCGATCAGGGCGTCAAATACAAGGCAGGCCGCTTCTCGTGGCGAACGAGAGCTTTGCCGTCGGGGAAAGGTGTCCGCCCAACAGAGCCCAACCTGTGCCCCAGAGGGGGCCTGCAGGCGAGCATCACCCAAGCTGTGCAGCAATTAGGCCCGTCTGGTCCACGGCCTTCCAGCACGCAGCCGCTGCCGCGTTTCTGCCGGACGGCATCGCCGGATCGTTAAAGACACCGGGTGATGGTGTTGCCGCATTTCACATAGCGGATCTCGTCCCAGGCGCAGCAGGGCTGATCCTTCTGGCACACCCATGTCGTGCTCTTGCCGTCGGGGAAGCGGTGGCGGCAGACCTTCTGGTCCTTGCCGACCTTTGGTGCAGCGGAGCTGGCGGCCTTCTTCGGCGGCGCCTTGGCGTCCTGGGCCATCGCCGCGGGCGATACGACCTGGGCGGCGGCCAAGCCCGCGACCAGAGTGGCCACGAAGGCAAGTGATGAGATGGCACGGATCATGGCAGCACGACTCCTGACGATGAAATAGAAGCCGAGTGTTCCATGCCGCCGGGCGGATGGCTATGACATGGCGGCCTCAGGCGCTGAAAATCGCGACACCGGGTTCACCGCGGCTGGGCGTCTTCCGGCCGGATCAACGGTTCGGCAGGCGGCCGGGCTTGCCGAGCTCGTCGACGATGCGGGCGGCGATCTTGGTGTGTCCGCTGGGGCGCATGTGCTCGTCGATGTGGAAAAAGTCGCGCGGGCCTAGCGTGCCGACGAGATCGAGGACCGCTACCTGACCCATTCCCTTCGCGCTCAACGCCTTCTTGAAGGTCTCGGCGAAGGCGGGGCGCGGGCGGCGGGGTTGGCTATCGAAAACGAGGACCGTCTTTCCTTCGAGGTCGGCCTTGAAATGCGCCAGCACGCCCGCGAACAGGGCTGCCTCCTGATCCATGACGCGGGAAGGCGTTGGACCAGCGCTATGCGGCGGCAGGTAGAGCAGGTGCCATGTCCGTGCCAGGGCAGCGATGGTCCAGCGCAGTCCGGCGCGGACCAACGGGCTCGCCTCGGTCCTGGCCATCTCGATGCGGACGTCCGTGGCGTAGGCCGCCGCGCGTGCAGCCGCGTTGGAGAAGAAGTCGGCCGGATCACGCAGGAACGCGGCGTTCTCTGCGCTATCGTTGTCGCAGTACTGGATGACGATGACGTCGGCATCGTGGGCATGGCGCAAGACGGCTACGAGCTCGCGGGCCGTGCCGTATGAGGACATGGCAAGGTCGCGAACGGTGAAGCGGGGGTCGGCCGCGATGAGGCTCGCGATCTTTTCGCCTTGCTCGACGCCCCAGCCCATCGCGTGGGAATCGCCGGTCACTGCAACCCGGATCGGGCCATTGCCGCTATGCTCCCGCGCGTTTCGGAAGCCGTCTGCGTCCACCACGACGCGGGTGTCGAACTCCGGGTTCGCGAAGCGGCAAACGCCGGGCTCCAGCGTATAGAGCAGCGGGTCGCTCAGAAAGCGACCGCAAGAATGTTGAAGGATGTCGCGGACCCGGCCCTGATAGATCGTCTCGATCGTCCGCGGCAACAGAAGATACACGACCAGAGCCAGCACCAGCCAAGTCCCGGCTGCGGTGGCGAGGAGCCCGATCGAACGGAGAAAGAGACCTTTGATCATGGCCAGCGTTCTATGGCGGCAGGCACGGGCTGGCAATGCGGGGAGGAGATGAGGTAGGCTCGGCCCCATCAGACGACACCGGGAGATACGCGATGCAGGGCAAGGGCGGGGCGCGCGGCGCCGCGAAGCACGACACGGACGGCGCCATCCCGGCCAAGCCCGCGGCCAAGTCAGCAGCCAAGTCAGCAGGCAATTCTGGGCCGAGCGGCAAACCCGCGTCTACCGCAGGCAAGGACGATCCGATCGCGGCGCTGGTCCCCGATGTCGACTATACCGACCTGCGCGAGTGGATGGCGAAGGCTGCCGCGCTGGGCGAGCTGCGCGAGGTGTCCGGCGCTTCCTGGGAGCGCGACATCGGAATGGCGACCGAGCTGCTGAGCCACGAGGAGAGCGCGCCGTGCGTCGTGTTTAAGGACATTCCCGGAACGCTGCCGGGCTCCCGCGTGCTGGTCAATTTCTTCGGGGGGCAGCGCCAGAAAATGACGCTGGGCTTCCCGACACACCTGAATAAGCTCGAGTTGTCCGAAGCCTTCCGCGTCCACTACATGCAGGAACTGAAGAAGATCCCGCCGAAGTTCGTGAACGACGGGCCGATCTTCGAGAATACGATGAAGGGAGACGACCTCGACATCACGGCGTTTCCCACGCCCAAGTGGCACGAGGAGGACGGCGGCCGCTACATCGGCACGGGCTCGTTCAACGTCACGCGCGATGCCGACGACGGTTGGGTCAACTGCGGCACCTACCGCGTGATGATCCACGACAAGGAGACGGTGGGCTTCTACATCTCGCCCGGCAAGCACGGCCGCATGATGCGCGACAAGTACGAGAAGCGCGGCGAGCGCATGCCCGTCGCAATCGTCGTCGGGTGCGATCCGATGTCGTTCCTGATGGGCTCTTCGGAGGTGCCGCACGGGATCTGCGAGTACGACGTTATCGGCGGCATTCGCGGCAAGCCGGTGGAGCTCGTGCATGGGCCGGTGACAGGGCTGCCGATCCCCGCCAACGCAGAGATCGTGATCGAAGGCTTCGTCGAGCCCGGCAACGTCAAGCCCGAAGGTCCGTTCGGCGAGTGGTTCGGCTACTACGGCTCGGACATGCGAGACGAGCCGGTGATGGACATAAAGGCGATCCACTATCGCAATGATCCGATCCTGCTCGGCTGCGTGCCGCAGCGCGCGCCCGACGAGGTGGCGCGGTACCGGGCGCTGACGCGCTCGGCGATCGTTCGCGAGAACATTGTAAAAGCCGGCGTGCCGGACGTGGTGGCGGCGTGGGCCCACGAGGTCGGAACCTCCCGGCTGCTGCTCGTCGTGGCGATCAGGCAGCGCTACGGCGGGCACGCCAAGCAGGCCGGCCACGTTGCCGCGATGTGCCATGCGGGTGCCTATGCCGGCCGCTACGTGATCGTGGTCGACGACGACATCGATCCGTCGAACCTCGAGGAGGTGATGTGGGCGGTGCTGACGCGGTCGGATCCGGCGACCTCGATCGACTTCATCACCAACGCCTGGTCGACGCCGCTCGATCCACGCATTCCCCCCGAGCAGAAAGCGCGCGGCGACTTCACCAATTCGCGGGCCATCATCGACGCCTGCAAACCGTTCCACTGGAAAGACCAGTATCCCAAGGTCAACCAGTCGCCGCCCGAGGTCCGCAAGGAAGCCCAGGAGAAGTGGGGCTATCTGCTGAAGTAGCCAGATGAGGTTGTGTGGCGTAATCTGGCGCCATCCGCGACCGCGACGTTGTGTTTTGCAGTTGGACAAAAAGATCCAGGAAAATCCGGGAGGAGCCATGCGTTTTCTATCCGCAATTGCAGGTGCGGCTACTGTGTTGTGCGGCATGGCTGTGCCTGGACATGCCCAGGACGCCTATCCCGCGCGCACGGTGAAAATCGTGGTGCCCTCCGCGGCCGGGTCCACGACGGATTCTCTCGCGCGCATCATGGCCGAGAACCTTCAACGTCGGTGGAACGGCAAGACGGTGATCGTGGAGAACATCGCGGGAGGCGCGATGAACATCGGCTCGCGTGGCGTGGCGCGGGCCGAGCCTGATGGCTACACGCTGCTGGTGGCGCCGCCCTCGCCGCTGTCGTTCAATCATGTGCTCTACAAGGATCCCGGCTACGATCCGACGAAGTTCACGCCGATCACCCTGCTGGCGAAAATCCCGAACGTGATGGTGGTCGCCAGGAAGGTGCCGGCCAAATCGCTGAAGGAGTTCATCGCCTACGCCAAGGCCAATCCCGGCAAGCTGACCTATGCCTCCTCCGGTGTCGGCTCCACTGCCCATCTGACGGCATCGCTGCTGGAGGTGCGGGCCGGCATCAAAATGCTGCATGTGCCCTATCGGGGCGCGATACCTGCGCTGACCGACGTGGTGGCGGGACACGTCGATTTGTTCTTCGACACCGTGGCGACAGGCGTGCCGCAATACAAGGACGGCAAGGTGAACATTCTCGGTGTGGGCGACGTCGTGCGTGCAGCGGCCGCGCCGGAGATACCGACGATGATCGAGGCGGGGCTGGAGGGCTTCCGCTCGACGACGTGGTTCGGGCTGGTTGGCCCGCCGGGCATGGCCGCAGCGCTTGCCGACAGGCTCAATGCCGATGCCGTCGCCGTGCTAAAAAGCGAACCGGTCGGCGCGCTGCTGAAGAAGCTGTCGCTCGACGCGGGGGCGACATCCCGGGCCGACACGACGAAGTTCTTCGCCGCCGAGGCCGCCCAGTGGGTGAAAGTCATCAAGGAGTCTGGCATCGCGCCGCAGTGACACTGGGCAATCAGCCCGCGGTCACGCATTCCATGAGCACGTGGTCTGGCACGCGGGGCACGGGCAGGACGCGGGAGATGCCGAGGCCGGCGGCAGCGGCAAGCGCACGATACTTTGCCTTCGTGCGCTCCCGGCCGCCGTCGACCACCATCATCTCCATGCCGACGTGGAGGGCTGCGACATGCGGTATTCCCTGATCAGGCGCACCATCTCGCGCAGGTGCTGCGGCTCGGGCCGAGGTGCGGTGTATATCGTCACTGCTTTCTCCGGCGTGGCCATCGTCGTGCCTTCGGTCATGGTCCGCGAAATTGTGGGGCTCGAAATTGTGAGTCCTGAGCCGCGCAGGAAGCAAGCGACAAGCAGCACGCATTTCCCTACGTTCGGCCCGGTTGCAGCTTTCGTATCTTCGTGAACGGGAAGACAACACCTTGCAGGATCTCGCTTCCACCACGTTCGACGTGGTCATCGTCGGTGCCGGCGCCGCTGGCTGTCCGCTGGCTGCACGTCTGTCGGAGCGAGCCTCCCTCAGCGTGCTGTTGATCGAGGCGGGCACGGATTATCCCCCCGGCATGGAGCCGCCCGAGATCCTCGACATCTTCGCGGCCACCGCCTACGCCGATCCGCGCTTCACCTGGCCGGGGTTGGCGGCGCGGTTCGAGCCGCGTCCGGGCAATGCGCCGGACAATCGGCCGAAGCGGCGCTACAACCAGGGTCGCGTCATCGGCGGCACCTCATCCGTCAACGGCATGGCGGCGAACCGGGGCTTACCGTCCGACTACGCGGCATGGGCCGCGGCCGGTGCGAAAGGCTGGGACTGGGACAGCGTGCTGCCGTTCTTCAGGAAGCTCGAGACCGACAGCGATTTCGACGGCCCGCTGCATGGCAAGGATGGTCCGATCCGGCTGCAGCGTTACAGCGAGCAGGTCTGGCCAGGCTTCACGCGCGCGGTGATGAAGGCGATCGCGGACGAGGGCTTCGTCGATATCGGGGACCAGAACGCGCGCTTCGAGGACGGAACGTTTCCCGTCGCCTATAGTCATACCGACACGATGCGGATGGGACCGGCGTGGCGCTATCTGACGCGGGAGGCGCGTGCGCGCCCGAACCTTACGATTTCAGGCGACACGTTTGTCGAGCGGCTGTTGTTCGACGCGAACCGATGCACAGGGGTTCGCGTGCGCCGCGCTGGCGGCGTGTTCGAGATCAAGGCGCGGCAGGTGATCGTCTCCTCCGGCGCGCTGCAATCGCCGACACTTCTGTTGCGCAGCGGCATCGGCCCGGCCCATGAGCTTGGCGCGCTCGGCATCGACGTGGTGGCGGACCGGCGCGGGGTCGGCAAGAACCTGATGGAGCACCCCGGCGTGAACCTCGGCGCGTTCCTGAAGCCGCAGGCACGCCTGCCGCGAACGATCCGGCGTCAGATGTTTGCAGCGCTGCGCTGGTCTTCCGGCGTGGAAGGCTGCCCGGCCGGCGACATGTACGTGATCCCCTCGAACAAGGCGCAGTGGCACGCTATCGGCGAGCGGCTAGGCATCATCATGATGTGGGTCAACCGCTCGTTCTCGACGGGCGAGGTGCGGCTGACATCGGCTTCCCCCGACGCACTACCCGACATCGACTTCAACATGGTGTCCGACGAGCGCGACATGATCCGGCTCGTCGAAGGTGTCCGCTTGATTGCGAGGCTCCAGGCGCATGGCGCGGTGCAGGGGATGGTCGAGGAAGTGTTTCCGATCAGCTTCTCCGACTACGCGCGCAAGCTCGCCGAGTATTCGCGATGGAATGCGACACAGACTTGGGTCGGCGCACTGGCGATGGACGCATCGAGCCTGCTGCGCAAGGCGATCATCAAGGCGACGATCGCGGATGCGCCATCGATCAGGGATCTCGTCGAGGACGATGCAACGTGCCGGACCTGGATCCGCGGCGCGGTGCTCGGCCACTGGCACGCCTCGTGCTCATGCCGGATGGGCCGGCCCGACGATGCGATGGCCGTGACCGATCCGTCGGGCCGCGTCTATGGCGTGCAGGGCTTGCGGGTCGCCGATGCCTCGATCATGCCGAGCGTACCGTGTGCCAACACCAACATTCCCACGATCATGATCGGCGAGAAGATCGCAGCGACAGTGCTGGGGGAGCTATAGGCGGTAGGACCTCGGCCAGGCGACCGGCGTGGCGGTCTATCCGCGAAGCCCCATCCGCTGCAAGCGCGGCAGCACCTCCGCGCAGAAGTACGGCGCGTCCTTGACGAAGTTCACGAACGAGAAGGCGATCCCGCGCAGCCCGGCATTCGCGAGACGGGCGAGATCGTTTGCAACCATGTCGGGATCGCCGACGTAGGGCCGGCCGCCGAGCCCGCTGAGGGCCATCGTCATCCGCTTGGCCTCGTAGACGTCGGCTGGCGTGTTCGCGCGCGTCATACCGTGCAATTCAAGCATGCGTTCAATGGCCGGCCACTCCGCGTTCTCGACGTTGGCCCAGTGGTAGTAGTCCTCCGCCTCCTTCCGCGTCGGACGGCAGATGATCTGGCCCTGGGTGTAGACCTCGATCTGGCGGCCGAGCGCCGTCGCCTCCGCCTTGATCTCGACGACACGGCGGGCCGTCAGGTCGAGCAGGTCGGCCTGCTGGTCTGTGAGGTAGCCGCCCGACTGGACGATGCGGGAGCCGCTCATCGAGGTGAAGAAGGCGTCGCAATTGCGCATCGCGAAGGTCTGGCCGACGCCGGACGAGCCAGCGTTCATGATGAGCGGCCGCGTCCCGCCGAAGGGCTTGGGCTTGCCGCTCACCTGCCGTAGCTTGAAGTAGCGCGCCTCGACGTCGAAAGGCTCTGGCTCGGTCCATGCGCGCATCATCACTTCGAGCCACTCTTCCGCGTACACATAACGCTCGTCGTGCTCGCGCTGGGGAATACCGAACATCTCGAACTCGCCCTCGTTCCAGCCCGCGACGATGTTGAGCGCGAACCGGCCTTGGCCGATCTGGTCGGCGGTCACCATCTGCTTGGCGGCGATGAGGGGATGGAACAACGGCGCATGCACAGTGCCGAACACGGTGACGCGCTTCGTCACGGCGAGCAGGCCAGCGGCCCACGTGATCGTCTCGAGCGAGGTTCCGTGGAAATCGGTGGCGCCGCCGTAGCCCTTCCAGCGGCCGACGGGCAGGAGAAAGTCGATCCCGCCCTCGTCGGCGATGCGCGCCATCTCCAGGCAATCCTTCCAGTCGGCCGACCAGCGGTCCGGCACGATCGTCGCCGTGCGGGCGGAGGACAGGTTGGCGCCGAACAGTCCGACCTTGAAGCCGGTGTTGTTGCCCATCGCGTTGCGCATGCGCTGCGCAGAAGATATTGCTGTGTTGATCATTGCGACCCGACCGTGTGTCCTCTTGGTTCCATCCCAGGTGGGATGATACGTCAACGAGACGGCATTTCACGTCGCCGCGGCACTTGGGCCCGGCATCACTGAGTTGCTATCGAGTGGCAGTGATGAATGCAATCGACAGGAGGAGCCGGGATGGCCAAGGGCTATTGGATTACGACATATCGGGCGATCAAGCACCCAGATAAACTCGCAGCCTACGCCAAGCTTGCCGGCCCCGCTATCGCGGCGCTGGGCGGTCGGTATGTCGTGCGCGGCAACCCCGCGAGGACATTCGAGAACGGGCAGATGGAGCGCGTGGTCGTCAGCGAGTTCGACAGTGTGCAAGCAGCGATAGCCGCTCACGACAGCCCTGGTTACCAGGCGGCCTTGAAGGCGCTCGACGACGGCGCCGACCGTGATATCAGGATTGTGGAAGGGCTCTGAGCCCACGCCGCGATACTCCGACCACTCCAACCACCAACGAGGGAAGCAATCATGGCCAAGGGTTATTGGATCACCACCTATCGCTCGATCTCCAAACCGGACAATGTGGCGGCCTATGCCAAGCTCGCCGGTCCCGCGATCGAGGCTCATGGCGGCAAGTTCATTGCGCGGGGAATGCCAGCGAAGACCTTCGAGAACGGTCTGGCGCAGCGCTGCGTGATCAGCGAGTTTCCGAGCGTCGAGGCCGCTATCGCCGCCCACGACAGCCCCGGCTATCAGGCGGCCTTGAAGGCGCTGGGTGATGGAGCGGATCGCGACATCCGGATCGTCGAGGGCGCGTGACGCCTCTGGCACAGGTCGCGGCTTGCGCGGCCTGTGCTTCGGCGATGTCGGGCGACGCAACGGCTCAGCGGAGCCGCACGCGGCACGTATCAGCAGTTGCCCGTTCGATGTTGCCCAGGCGCGCAGGCTATCGTGGCAATGTTCATTCGCTGTCGACGTGACGAACTGGCGAAGTGACGTTGGTGGTTCGACGTCACTGACCGCGCTGGCGTCGAGGTCGAGGTCGAGGTCAAGATCGAGAAGCGAACCGACATGGCCGAGATCGCCAAGCTCGGCATTGTCATCACGCCCGGCGTGATCCTCGATGGAAAACTCGTGCATGCCGGCGGCATCCCAAAGCCCGACAAGATTGAGGAATGGCTTTCGGCGTGGGGCAGAGACTTGACCGCACAACGGCCGCTTCGAAGTCGTGCCGTATGAGCTGATCATCGATACCGACGAGACGGATCGCCATCTGGCGCTGCTCCATGAGAATGTCCGAAAGTTCGGAACGATATCGAATACGATAGCTGCCGCGACTAAACTCGAAGGTACGATCAGGAGAATGGCATGAGCCACGATCATGCCGACCATGGGGCTGTTCCTCGCGATGCAGGAGCAGCCTTCGCGTGGGGTATCGGGATAAATGGTGCCTACGTCATCGTCGAGGCCTTGTATGGCATCGCAAGCGGGTCGCTCGCGCTCATTGCGGATGCCGCGCACAATCTCACTGATGTAATGGGCTTGATGCTCGCCTGGGGCGCAGCAATCTTCAGCCGGCGCATACCCACGCAGCTCCACACCTACGGCCTGGGCCGCGCATCGATCCTCGCCGCTCTTGTCAACGGCGCAGCCCTGATGATTGCCGTCGGCGCACTGGCCTGGGAGGCCATCGGTCGCTTCTGGTCTCCTGCTGAGGTCGCCAGCGGCACTGTGCTGTGGGTCGCCCTGCTCGGTATCGCCGTCAACGCAGGCACTGCGATGCTCTTCATGAAGGGCCGAGAGCACGACCTCAATATCGAGGGCGCATTCCTCCACATGGCGGCGGACGCGGCCGTGTCGGCGGGCGTGGTAGTCTCAGCCCTCCTGATCATGATGACCGGTTGGTCCTGGGTCGATCCTCTCGCGGGCCTGCTCGTCAGCGCGGTGATCGCATGGTCGGCGTTCGGCCTCTTCAAGTCAGCCGTGCATCTGAGCCTCGACGGCGTACCGGCAGGCATCGAGCGTGATGCGGTACGCACTTGGTTGTCCTTGCAACCCGGCGTCACTGGCGTGCACGATCTCCACATCTGGGCCATGTGTAAGCGCCGGAGACAAAATCCCTCAGTGAGGCAACCGAGTCGGTCGGTTGCGCCGGAGTAAAAGTCCGGCAACTGGAAGCCCTGTGCCGCGTTCGGCCGAGGGCGGGGGATGTTCGACGTGGACGACTATTTGAAGGTTCGCTA
>CAMAYR010000178.1 GCA_945862355.1 Devosia equisanguinis
GCTGGATCAGGTGCGCATCTCGAAATCGAGGCCGATGTCGAGAACGGCAGCCGAATGGGTCAGCGATCCCGACGAGATCAGATCGACGCCGGCCTCCGCGATGGCGCGCACGCTTTCGAGCTTCACGCCGCCTGAGGCCTCGGTGATAACCTTGCCAGCACACATCCTGACGGCCTCGCGCATCTGGTCGGGCGTCATGTTGTCGAGCAGGACGGCGTCGATCCTGTAGGTCAACGCTTCCTTGAGTTGGTCGAGAGTGTCGACTTCGACCTCGACCTTGACGAGGTGGCCGACGCGCGACTTGACCGCCTGGATCGCCGCCCCGATTCCGCCCGCGACCACGATGTGGTTGTCCTTGATGAGAACGGCATCGAACAGGCCGACGCGATGGTTGAGGCCGCCGCCGCAGCGCACGGCGTATTTCTCGAAGGCGCGCAGGTTCGGTGTCGTTTTGCGGGTATCGATGATGACGGCGTTGGTGCCTTTCACCGCGTCGACGAACTGGCGCGTCAGTGTCGCGATCCCGGACATGCGGCCGACGAAGTTCAATGCCACGCGCTCGGCGGAAAGCAGTGCACGCGCGTTGCCTCTGACATGGGCGAGCGGCGACTTGCCGGGTGCGTTGGTTCCGTCGGGGTGAACGATCTCGAACTCGACGTCGGGATCGAGCGCGCGGAACGCCGCTTCCGCGACCTTGAGGCCAGAGACGACGCCCGGCTTGCGGGTGGCGAACAGGCCTACCGCCCGCACGTCGGGACCGATCACGGAGTTGGTGGTGATGTCGCCGGCAAGGCCGAGGTCCTCGGCAAGTGCGGCCTGCACGGCGGGCTCGATCACGATCGGAGCGAGGTCGAGGTCGAACTTGCGGGTGTCGGTCATCGTGTTGGTTCCGTATTGGGTCGAGGGGTATGGCGGTGCCTGATCAAGGAAGAATACAGCCTTACGCCCACCTTTGGCCAGCGGTCGCCGCGACATTGGACGGTAGAGCGTGGTTGAGGCAGGTGTGAGCGGGAGATGAACCATCCTTAAGGGCGGTGTTGGCCGCTTCGAGGGCTGGAGCGGCGTCAGGAGGCGTCTATGGTCTGCGCGATCAGGTGATCGACGACGGCTTGCAGGGCTGCCTCGCGGTTGTCGGCGGCTGCGAGGCGCGCGTCGAGAAGACGGATCTGGCGGTCGGCGCTGGTGCCGTCGGTCGCGATGGTGCGGGCGCGGGCGATCTCGTTCGTGCAGCCGAGTGCTTCGGCGTCCTCGGCGACGAGCGCCAACAGTTCATCGAGGAGCTGCGTGAAGGGGACGAGCTTGCCCTTGCCGAAGTCGAACAGCTGGCCGTCCACGCCGTAGCGCTGGGCGCGCCAGCGGTTCTCCTCCAACAGAAACACCGGGTACGTGCGCCATGAGAGGTTCTGCCGGCGCAACCGCCACAGCATCCGGCAGATGCAGACGTAGAGTGCGGCAACCGCGATGGCATCGTCGAGCCGGGTGCAGACGTCGGTGATGCGCATCTCGAGGGTGGGGTAGCGGGACGAGGGGCGGATGTCCCACCAGATCTTGCTCGCGTCCTCGATGGCGTCGGCGCGCACGAGGATATCGACGATACCGGAGTACTCGTGCCAGCCGGACAGGCGGCCGGGCATCCCGGTGCGGGGCAGCTCCCGCATGATGGCGAGGCGGTAGCTTTTCAGGCCGGTGTCCGAGCCTTCCCACAGCGGCGACGATGTCGTCAGCATGAGCAGATGCGGGAGGAAGTAGCGCATCTGGTTCATCAGATCGACGCGCAGATCGGCGTCCTCGATACCGACGTGGACGTGCATGCCGCAAATCGAGAGGCGACGGCCGACGCCGGCCAGATCGCTCGCCAGGGTGCGGTAGCGGGCTTTGTCGGTCGGCACGAGGCGGGAGACGCGGGCGAAGGGATGTGTGGCGGCGGCGATCGGGGCAAGGCCGTGCGCGGCGGACAGCCGGGCGACTGTGGCGCGCAGATGCTGCAACTCGGCCCGGGCCTCGGCGATGAGACGGGTCGGGCGCGTGCCGACCTCGACCTGAGAGCGCAGGAACTCCGGGCTGAAGCGGCCCGCAAGCTCTTGCTCACAGGCTCCGGTGAGTGCTGCGGGGGCGAGCGCCAGGTCGCGCGTTCCAAGGTCGACGAGGTGATACTCCTCCTCGATACCGAACGAGAATGCTGGTTCCGTGGGCGCCATGACGCACCCTGGCACAGGAGGCAGCGGGCAGCCAAGAGTGCGGGCTTGTCGATAACAAGACCGGGCAGATCAGTCGTGTGGCCAGTGGCGTGCCCCGATCAGCCGTCGAGAAGCGGCGTCCGCGTCAGACGCCTCTCGACGGCTGCGGCGAGCCGGGGCGCAAAGCGCAGCCACCTGCGGGCGGAGCGCGCCATCTCCTGGCCGGTCGTGCTGGCGCCGCGTCGGTTCCAGACCGCGCCGGTGAGCTTGACGCCGGCAGCACGTGCGGCCTCGGCAGCCTGGCTGGCGCTCGTGCGGCTCGTCACGTCCTGTGCGCAAACGAGCACGACCTCGTCGCAGACGAGTGCGCAGGCAATGGGATTTATGCTTTCGGGACGGGCATCGAGCAAGGGGGGCAGGTTTACGACGATTGCCGAGTAGCGCGATAACTCCTCGCTCAGCGTCGAGCGCAGACTGCGGGCGTTGTTGAACAGAAAGCGGCTGTCGGGGGTGATGCCGGCGCGGAGGACGTCGAAGCCGGCCGGGTCCGGTGCGACGGCCGACATAGCGCCGTTCCTGCCGGGTGTCCAGGACATGGGGTCGCGACCGGAGGCGGCGTCGGGGGACAGATCCAGGAGCAGCACGCGCGCGCCGGAGCGAGCCAGGACCTCGGCCGAAGCTCTGCACAACGTGCTCACGCCCGTGCCTGTTTCCGGCCCAGTGAAGCCGAGTATCCGGATGCGGCTCTCCAGTGCCGGCAGCACGAGTTGCTCGACGGGTCTCAACCAGGTTTCCTTGATGGGCGTGTTGGTGTTCGGGGGCATTCAGGGCTCTTTCGGGTATCGGGGCTCACAGGCAACCGTCAGAGTGTCCTATCGTGATATGATCAGCCCACGAATGAGGTCGCCACTATTGGGGTAGGATGCCCGCAAGGAGCAACCGGAGAGCTGAACTATCGTTTATGCAACCTGATTCGAGCCTTAACGTGCAGGACGCGGCGGGACGGGGGGCGGCAACAGAACAACGCCGGCTAACGAGGCGGGCCAAGTGTTAATCAAATCGTATTATTCGCAAGCAGTCAGACGACGGAAAGACTAGAAGTCGGTCAAGGCTCACAGGGCTGGTGATGCGGTCGCGGGCCGTGTTTTTCTCAGACGGGCACGAACAGGCTTCAAATGGCGGGAAAGAGTGTGAAGAGCGGAGCGGTCCGAGTGGCCGTGGGGGTCGCGGCGATCGCTGGGTTGGTGGCTGTCGTGGCGATGGACGGCAACATCGAGGCCAAGGCGCCATCCGATGCGACCGGGCTGTTGCGCGATCTCGACATTCCCTCGCTACGCGAGGCGACCCCGCGCCTTGATGGAACGGTGCTGGCCAAGAGCGATGTGCTGGCCAAGAGCGGAGAGAGCGCGGCGCCATTGCCGGCGCGGCCGCCGGTCCATCGGGTCCAGCGGACTGCTGGTGCCCCGCCCGGTGCCGGACGCTTCGAGCTGACCGGGACGGAGAGGCTCTCGATCAAGTTCCACGGCAGTCCCGAGCTTACCGGCATGTACCGCGTCAATCCGGATGAGACGGTTTCGATACCCGCGCTTGGCCGCGTGTCGATCACGGGGCTCAGCGCATCGGAGTTCGAGGCAGCGCTCGTCGATCGGGCGGCCACAATCACGGCGCGGGATTCGTTCATCACGGTCGAGGTTGCAGAGTACCGGCCGGTGTTCGTATCGGGCCTCGTCGCGCGGCCGGGGTCTCATGCCTGGCAGCCCGGCATGACGGTTTTGCACGCCGTGACGCTACTCGGCGGCATCTATCGGGCGACGAGCGAAAGTGCGGGCGGCGTCGTGATTGGGGCTGATGCGGAATTGCTGCGGCTGAGGCGTTCCACGAACGAGTTGAAGCGGTCGATGTCGGTGTTGGCGCGGCTCCGGGCGGAACGGATGGAGCGGGCTACGATTCCCCTGCCGGACGAACTCGTCGCGCTCGTCGGCCGCAGCGAGGCGACGGCGCTGATCGCCGAGCAGATGTCGGTGCTGGCGAGCAGCCGGGCGAGCACGGTTTCCAAGCTCGAGTCGCTTGAACGAGCTCGCCAAATCGCCAACGAGGAGCTGAAGGGGCTTAGGGAGCAGGGCGGCAGGCTGCGCGACATGCTTGAGAAGAGGCGCGCTTTCAAGGACAAGATCGACAATCTACAGGCGCGGGGGATCGTCCGGACGGACCGCGCCATGGAGGAGCAATCGCGGGTCGTCGACCTGGAGGATCGTGCGACCACGGTGTCGGTGGGCATCGCGCGCGTGCAAGGTACGACGGCACAGATCGAGCGGGAGTTGATCGGGTTGAGGCAGGAGCGCGTCGCCAACATCGACCTGGAGATCTTCAAGCTCAACAAGGACAACGCGCAGCTCGAACTCGAGATCGAATCGTCGCGGCTCGCCTACTTCAAGATCACCGGTGCCCAGGCGCCGCTTACCTTCGGCCAGAAGGAAGGCCCCAAAACGCAGGTCATCGACTATCAGATCGTGCGCTACGAAGGCGGTGTCCAGAACACTTACAAAGTCGACCAGTTCGCCCGATTGAAGCCGGGCGATATCCTGGTGGTGGATGTCCACAAGGAAAAGTTGGATCCATAAGGACGCGCGAGTTCGATACAAGCTCCAGCGGCCCGGCCCCCTGCCGGGCCGTCTCGCGTTGAGCGGGGGGCCGCGTTCGTCGTGGCCGCCCAGCAAGATGTGGAGGTCGTGCTGTGACGCGTGCATTGTCGTAAACAAGCCACAACTTCTGGGGTAGGATGACCACCTGATCAAACATGGGGGAGACGAGCCATGCCGCAGCAAGTGAATGACATCCTGACGCTGATCTGGGGGTACGTCTCGCAGATCGACAGGGCCGTGCTGATCATGCTCGTCAACGGCCTCGTGGCGGGTTGGCTGGCCGGACAGATACTGGGCGGCGGCGGGCTGCTACGGAACCTGGTCGTCGGCGTGATCGGCGCTTTCGTAGGCGGCGCGATGGTGAAGTATGGCCTGCTGAACCTGCCGAAAGGCATTACCGACGTTACCAATACCGTGCCCTATGGCACGCAGATCGTGATCTCGACCATCGGCGCGATGATCGTGATCATCATCGCCCGGTTCCTCGGCCGCAGCGGCAGTTGAGCCCCGTCGGGGTGTCCCGCGGCGGAACGCTGCGGGTTCTGGCGCCCAGGGATGGGATAGCCTAGATTACGACGCATGGTCACGCTGATCGACAATACCCGGCCCCGTCATCCGGAGAAGGCCAATCGTCCCGACACGCCGGTGTTGCGAAAGCCTGATTGGATTCGCGTAAAGGCGCCCGTCTCGAAGGAGTACGAGGCGACGCGGAGCGTGGTGCGCGAGCACGGGCTCAATACCGTGTGTGAGGAGGCGGGGTGCCCCAACATCGGTGAGTGCTGGACCCAGCGGCACGCCACCATGATGATCATGGGCGCGATCTGCACGCGCGCCTGCTCGTTCTGCAATGTGGCGACGGGAAAGCCGCTGCCACTCGCGGTGAACGAGCCCGAGAACGTCGCGGCCGCCGTCGAGAAGCTCGGCCTCAAGCACGTCGTCGTCACCTCCGTCGACCGCGACGACCTGGACGACGGCGGGGCGGCGCACTTCGCGGCCGTGATACGGGCCATCCGGGCGCGCCGGCCGGCGACGACCATCGAGGTGCTGACGCCGGATTTCCTGCGCAAGCCGGGCGCACTCGAGATCGTGGTCGAGGCGCGGCCGGACGTGTTCAACCACAACATCGAGACGGTGCCGGGGCTCTATCTGGAGATCCGGCCCGGCGCGCGCTATTTCCATTCGCTGCGTCTGCTGCAGCGGGTCAAGGAGATCGACCCGACGATGTTCACGAAGTCGGGCATCATGGTCGGTCTGGGAGAGACGCGCGAGGAGGTGCTGCAGGTGATGGACGACATGCGTTCCGCGGACGTCGATTTCCTGACGATCGGGCAGTACCTCCAGCCGACCCGTAAGCACGCCGAGGTGAAAACGTTCGTTACGCCCGACGAGTTCAAGGCGTTCGAGACGACGGCACTGGCCAAAGGGTTCCTCATCGTGTCGTCGAGCCCGCTGACACGGTCGTCGTATCACGCGGATGAGGACTTCGCGCGCATGAAGGCAGCGCGGCTCGAAGCATCCCGCGGGGTATAGGGTGCGGTGGCGGTGAACAAGGCGACGGGATGTGCGAAGCTCCGCTTTCTCCTGCCGCACTCGGCGATCGCGTCGTGAATCAACAGCCCGCTGCCATCGAGAACATCTGGCGCAGCAGAGGGAATAGCCATCCCGGCAACGAGAGCGATCTTCGCTGTTGATCGACTGCCTGCGTGCTGTATCCGGCGGCGACTCGTCATATTGTCCACGTGTTGTCCACAGCTCGCGCACAGCTTGCGCACGACACGCGGGGCCGCCGGTGACGAACTACCGTCAACTCAAGACACTTGCCGACGATCCCGCTGCGGTGCGTGCGCTCGCGCGGCAACTGCTGACGCTCGGCAGCGGCAGCGGCAGCGACACGACGTGGACCGACTGGGAGCTCGATTTTCTCGACGACATGGCGCGGCGGGAGCGAGCCGAGCCGCTCAGCACGCGCCAGCGCGAGGTTCTAGGCGATCTCAAGAATGCCGCCGAACGCCATGCGACGGTGGACGGGCTCAACGTGCGGTCGCTGATCGAGCGCTGCTGGATGGAGCGAGCGGACCTGGAATCCGACGAGGATCAGGCATTTATCGAGGACCTCAAGGTATCAGGCCAACGCTCCGTGACGCGGCGGCAGTTGGGGCGCGTCCTGCGCTGTTGTCGGGAGCTCGGCGTGGTCGAGGGGCACTACGGTGCGTTGGCCTGATGTCGTGATAGCGGCATGTGCGTATTCGCTGGATGCGATATGCGATAGAAGACTGCTGTGCGCTTGGCGCAACACTGTCCAGCTCACTACGCTGCTATTGGTAACAGGTCTTTGTTTTGCCAAATAGGTCGGTGTTGGTATGCAACCAGCAGTAGGAACCAACACGCCCGGTTTCCACATTATGGGGCTCAGGCGAGCGGCAGCAAGGCCTTATGCAGCACGACAACGACGATCACGACGCCCCGGCAGCGCGGAGGCGAGGCGGTATTTCGCGGAGGGCTCTACTGGCGGGAGCAGCCGCTATAGGTGGAGGCGCGCCAGCGCTGGCGCAAACGAATTCTCCATTCGGATGGCTCGAGGGTTTCGGGACTGGCGGTCCCCGCCCGCCGAGCCGCCCGCCGTCGCGTGCTTCCGAGCCACTCAATGACCTGAGGCCGGGGAAAACGCCGCTGCGCAGCGACGAGATGCTGGGCAACATGGAGCGGGCGATCGAGCGCTACGAGGTCATCGTCGAGAAGGGCGGATGGCCGATGATTCCGCAGGGTCGTCTGCTGCGTCTGGACGACGACGACGATCGCATCGTTCCAATCAAGCGCCGGCTCGGCATGAGCGGCGATCTGCGGGCATCGGCCGGGTATTTCAGCAGCACCCGGTTCGATGATCAGCTCGAGGAGGCCGTGCAGCGGTTCCAGGAGCAGTTCGGGCTCAGGGTTACGGGACGTATCGATCGTCCGACGATGGCGCAACTAGCGGCGCCTGCCCGGTCGCGGCTCGATCAGCTCAGACTGAACCAGCGGCGCCTGCGCGAGCTCGTTTCAGGGCGCGTGGAGGATCGCTACGTCCTCGTGAACGCGGCTGCGTTCCAGCTCGAGGCGGTCGATAATTTCGAGGTTCAGTTGCGCCATCGCGTCATCGCTGGCAAGCCGGATCGGCAGACGCCGTCGGTCAGGGCGACGATCAGGGCGCTCAACTTTTTTCCGTACTGGAACGTGCCGGACAGCGTCGCGACGCTCGATCTGTTGCCGCGTGTCCGCAAGGAGCCGGATTACCTCGACAAGGAGCACATCCGCGCAGTGACGAACCGCGGTATTCCGATCGACATGAGCACGCTCGACTTGAACAACATCGACTTGAAGCAGGTACGCTTCAGGCAGGAGCCAGGTCCTCACAACGCGCTCGGACTGGTGCGGATCGACATGCCCAACAGCGAGATCGTGTACATGCACGATACGCCGATGAAGCAGCTCTTCAATCAGCGTGTCCGGCCTTTCAGTGCGGGCTGCGTGCGGGTGCAGGACGTGTTCAAGCTCGTCGAATGGCTCGCGCGCCACGGGATCGGCTGGGATCAGCCGGGCCGGGTTCAGGCGGTGGTCGATGCCGGACAACCGCTCGACGTGACGCTGACGCGGCCGGTGCCGGTGTATTTCACTTATCTCACGGCCTGGGCAGAGGACGACGGCAGGGCGGTGTTCCGGCCGGACGTCTATGGCCGCGACGGCCAACGCGACCTCGTCGGCGAACGCGATCCGGACGCGCCGCCGCCACCGGCGACACTGGCGCCCTGAGGGGCGGTCGGCCGCGCGCGAGCCACATTTTCATGGCGCCGGGGCTTTATCTGGCTCGCGGATGCAACCCAGCAGGTGCCCAGCGCCAGCCGGCCGACATGGGGGGGTGCGTCACCCACCTTACGGTCACCGCAGAAGGAGACAAGGTCTCACTTCGACGGTCCCACATCGACGACTTTCAAGCCGGCTTGCCGAGGCCTGCCTTGTCGTAGGCCTCGACGATGCGCGCGACGAGATCGCGACGCACGATGTCAGCGTTGGCGAAGCGGCACACGTCGATCCCTTTCACGCCATCGAGCAGGCCGACGGCTTCCTGCAGTCCCGATTTCTGGCCAGGGGGCAGGTCGATCTGCGTGGGATCGCCGGTGATCACCATCTTCGAGTTCTCGCCCAGGCGGGTGAGGAACATCTTCATCTGCATGGTGGTCGTGTTCTGCGCTTCATCGAGGATGACGAAGGCGTTGGCCAGGGTTCGCCCGCGCATGAAGGCGAGGGGCGCGATCTCGATCACGCCGCCCTCGATGTCGCGCTCGACCTTTTCCGGCGGCAGCACGTCGTAGAGCGCGTCGTAGAGCGGCCTGAGGTAGGGATCGACCTTCTCGCGCATGTCGCCGGGTAGGAAGCCCAGCCGTTCGCCGGCCTCCACTGCGGGACGCGAGAGAATGATCCGTTCGACCATGCCGCGCTCGAGGCAGTGAGCGGCGTAGGCGACGGCAAGGTAGGTTTTGCCGGTGCCGGCGGGGCCGATGCCGAACACGAGATCCGTCTTGTCGAGCGCGCGCATGTAGGCAGATTGCGCCGGCGTCCGGGCCTTGACGACCTTGCGTCGCGTCGTGATCTGGGCTTGGCCGTCTGACGTCGGCTCGGCGCTGCGGGCGTGCCGGATCATGCCGTCGATGTCGCCGGGGCCGATGTCCTCGCCTTTCTGGATGCGCTTGTAGGCGGTTTCGAGCACGTCCCGGGCAAGCTCGCAATCGGGACCCGCACCGGTCAGAATGACGACGTTGCCGTGGGCGTGAGCGTCGATGCCCAGTCGGTCCTCGATCATAGCAAGGTGGGTATCGTGCTCGCCGAGCAGGCGGGGCAGGAAGCGGTTGTCCTCGAAAGGCACCACCACACGCCGTTTGGCAGGCGCGTCAGCCGACGGGGATTTACCCCTGGCGGCGCCGGGCACGGTAGGCCCGCGTAATGATGTCAATGACCTCTCCCTGTCTCGAGGGGGGCCGCGGGCGACTCGCACCTGCGGCTGCCACTGTCACCTTTTGCCACAGAAGTAAGTCCGTCGAAAGACAGCCGGTGACTGCCGATGCGCTTGCCCCGTGGGGGTGGCTGGAAGGCAACCATCGGGATATGGGCGTGCCGCGCTTCCAGGCAAGTGCAGCGCACCCCGGAACTCGCCGCACCCCAACCGCCGCTCAGGAGGCACTGCGCGATGATGAACTCGCACTGATGCCGAGATGGGCCGATGTTGTTCGGCGTTCGAGGTGGCAAGACGGTGCTTTCAGAATTTGTACGACACGCCAGCGCGCAGCATGGTGACATCCCCCGACGAGCCGGCGAAGTTGCCGTTGCCGTCGCCCATGTAGTGCAAGCCTTCCGCGCGCAGCATTATGCTGGGCGTAAGCAGCAACTCGGCGCCTCCCCCGACGACGAGGCCCGAGGCATCGCCCGAGGCGGTCAGGTTGAGTCCACCAATGCCGGTCTTGAGCGAGGTGTCGAAGCCCCCGTAGCCCGCCGTGCCGTAGAGCATGAGATTACTGGCCAGCACCCAGCCGAGGCGGCCGCGAATGCTCCACAGCGTATCGATGCTGCCAGACACGGACAGGGCGCCGACCGTTC
The DNA here is from genome assembly GCA_945862355.1 of Devosia equisanguinis. Lineage (GTDB taxonomy): Bacteria > Pseudomonadota > Alphaproteobacteria > Rhizobiales > Hyphomicrobiaceae > CAMDPA01. The sequence goes on from CAMAYR010000178.1 coordinate 10,445, forward strand.
CGCTGCCTTCGACGCTGCCCCAGGTGTAGTCACCCTCGATACCGACCACGGCCTGCCCGAGCTGCAGATTGTAGCCGGCCTGGATGCCACCGGCCGAACCGCTGCTGTCGGGACTGCCGTCGCTGGTCCA
>CAMAYR010000179.1 GCA_945862355.1 Devosia equisanguinis
CTCTCGCTGCCGCTCCAACATCAGCTCGCGCTCGAACTGGGCCACCCCTGCCAGAATCGTCAGCATCAACTGGCCCGTCGGCGATGCCGTGTCCATGTTCATGGAGAGGATGCGGAGCGCGACGCCCTTGGCCTTCAGCCGGTCGACGATCGTCATGAGGTCGCGCACGGATCGGGCGAGGCGATCGAGCTTGGTGACCGTCACCGTGTCGCCCTCGCGCGCGAAGTCGATCATGGCTTCGAGCTGCACGCGCGGTGCGACGCTCGACACCTGCTCCTTGAAGATCTTCTCGACGCCCGCCTTCTTGAGGTCGCGCTCCTGCGCCTCCAGCCCGGCGATCTGCTCGACGGTGCTCGTTCTTGCGTAGCCGATGTGCATGGAAGCCTCGTGTCCCAGAGGATGTAAGAGATCCTGATTCACAGCGATTCCACCGTCAAGATGGATGTGTGTGGGACACGAAGCGGGGTGGACGGAGCGTCCCGTAGGGGTAAGGGTTGTGGGACGCTTTGACTTCGTCTCCATACATGCACATCATGGCTCTTACGTCACGACTGATCGCCAAAGTTGGATGCGGCATGAAGATTTCCGTCCACTGGCATCCGCCAGTTCACTTGAAGTCGATACGCAAGGGCGTGGGATACGAGTTGGATCTTGAAGCCGTCCCGGCTTGCGCGGGTGTGTACGTCTTCGCCCGAACATGGGGCGACGGGTTCGAGGCACTCTACGTTGGCAAGGCGAACAACATCCGATCGCGGCTTCGACAGCACCTGAACAACCTGCGTCTGATGAATCACATCACGAGTGCTGCACTCGGCAAGCGCGTCGTGATCACTGGAGCTTTCGAGGCGAAGCAAGGTCAGCGTGCTGCATCCTGTCTGCCCTTGGTGGAACGCGCGCTGATCAGACACTTCCTCTCCGAAGGGCATGACCTCGTGAACGTCCACGGCCGTCGCTTGTGGCAGCACCAGATCACCATGGAAGGCCAGCCGCGCCGACTTGTACCGAAGGCGATGAACGTCGCTCGATGACCAAAGCCATCCTCACCACCAAGGTCGTGCCGACCTACGACGACCTGCCGGAGGAACGGTATCACTTCCCGCGTGCCTACCTGAACCAACTGCAGCAGGCAGTCGGGGACTTCATCATCTACTACGAGCCGCGGCGAGCGTCAGGCGAGGCCAACAGTCGTGGCGGTCGACAGGCATACTTCGCTGTGGCGCGTGTGCTAGCCGTCGAGCCCGATCCGTCACGCCCCGATCACTACTACGCGCGTATCGGCGACTACCTTGATTTCGACCGCGCGGTGCCGTTCCGGGAGGGCGAGCACTACTACGAGAGCGGCTTGCAACGCGACGACGGCAAGACCAGTAAGGGCGCCTTCGGCCGCGCGGTCCGCTCGCTTCCCGAACACGAGTTCGATTCCATTTTGCGCGCCGGCTTCGCGGGCGACGACCTAACGCTGCCGGCTGCGTCCGAAGTGGCGCCGGGCCTGCCCCACGGGTTCGCCGAACCACAGGCCGACTTCGAGCGGCCGATAGTCGAGAGTCTGGTGGCCCGGCCGTTCCGCGATCAGGCGTTCACGCGGCAGGTACGCGCCGCCTACGACAACCGCTGCGCCGTCACCGGGCTGCGCCTGATCAACGGCGGCGGGCGCCCTGAAGTACAGGCGGCCCACATCAGACCGGTCGCGAGCGCAGGGCCGGACTCCGTGCGCAATGGGCTCGCGCTGTCCGGTACCGCGCACTGGATGTTCGATCGCGGCCTACTCGCCATCGACGACGACCTCGGCATCCTCACCATGAGCCGAGGGTTGCCCGAGGATGCCGCCCGCCTCATCGTCCCCGACCGCTGCCTGCGCTTGCCCGCCGACGCGACGCTCCATCCTCACCGACAGTTCCTCCGTTGGCACCGTGAGAACGTGTTCAAGGGGTGAGCGCGACCGTGGAGCAACTGTCGCTCGCAGGTCCGGAAGCAAGTGGCAAGCCTTCGAACTTCAGGTGGAACGCGTTCTTCCTGGTGTCGGCGCGGTTCGTCCGCGGTCGGTCTCCTCTGGAGCCTGCTCCACCACCATCACCGGCGTTGCACCGACGGGCATGGCCCTCTCTACGGCGACGTCGGCATCGAGTTTGGCGAGGCTATCTTGCAGGCGGTCGAAGTCACCGCACCAGATGGTCTCGATGTCGCGATCACGGGAGGCATCCCCTGTCGTACCGGGCACCGCGAAGCGAACTGGGCGAAGCTGAAGGCGCTCGTTGGCTGTACCGCCTGAGACCTCAAGGCCCACTTCCGGATTGGCAGCCCGGCGCAGCACCATGCTACCTGCAGCCGGCTGCGCAGTGGCGAGACCTTCGCGGGCCTCGTAGCCGACTTCAGCAAGGGCGGACAGCACCGCGTGCCTGCGCGCTGCGGCTGCGGCGGTCTTTCGGTGCTCGATCACAGCCTTCTGCAACTTGGCGACGATCGAGGGAGCGCCTGCGGCGTCCTCGCGCTCGCTCGCGGCGACAGCCTCAGCAAGCAATGTCGAGTGCGTAGTCTTTAGCGCGGCTCGTGCCTCTGCCAACGTCGATGTCAGCTCGTCCAGCGTGCGGCGCCGCTCGCGGTTGGCGGCGGCTATGCGACCGATCTCGATGAGTAGCGTGTCGGATCGCATCTTGCGCTGCGCCGGCGCGGGGTCGAGCGCGATGACCTTGTAGCGTTCCGACAACGCCTCGGCCTCCTTGACGGCGCCGGTGACTGCTAACCCTGCGATCGCGGCATCGATCCTGTCAGCCAACTCTTCGGCTTCGTCGGCGGGCCGGTTGGCCTCGAGCCACATGTCGAACGAGCGGCCCTCCAGACCGCTGGCGTGCCGCTCTGCCAAGGCGCGCAACTCAGGCGTCAGGGCCTTGTTGTCGACAGCGGAGGGAGCGCTGCGGAACACCTCGCCAAGCGCTGCCTCCGCCTGGGCGGCATCCGTCGCGTCACCACGTGCGATCGCTTCGAGCGTGCTGCGCAACTCCGGCTTGACTGTGCCAGCCTTCAACAGTTGGGCAGCCAGCGTCGCGCGCCGCTGGTTGCGTGATCGCGCCTCGGCTTCGCGTCGAGCCGCTTCAGCAAGCCGCCGTTCGATGTCAGCATCGATGAACTGGATCTCCTCGGGCGCCCGCTTCTGCAGGTCGAGGTAGCGCTCCTGAGCGAGCAACGCCGCGATCTCAGACTGGCGCGCGCGCATCGCTCTGATGTCCTCCTCCGTGACGGTGCCGTTACGCCGGCCGATCCGCTCCCAGCGGTGGACGGCCTCCTCAAGTCGCGCGAGGTGCCCGCGACAGGTCTCACGCACCTCCTCGATCGTGACGATCCTGACAACCTTAGGTCCGCTCATCTGTAAGCCCTCTCTCCGTTCCCCAAGGTGCGCCGCGCGCGGCTACCGCATCGCCGCCTCGACAGCCTTGCGCAGTTGCGCGATCTCCGCTGCGCGATCGTGGTACCAGTTGCGGCTGGAGATGCGGTGGATCGCAGGAAGCGATCGCCGCATCACGCCAGGACGCCATACCTCACGAGCATACGGTCGGCGCAGCAGCGGATGCTCCGCAGCATCGCACTCGATGCCGATGCCGAAGCCGCCGCGTTCGGGGTGCGGGATGGCGAGATCAATGCCGAACGCGCTGCCGTCGCCGGCATACACGGGCGTCCAGCCCAGCTCCTCGATCGCGGCTGCAACAGATCTGACGAGTGCGTCGCCGACCGGCTCGGATCTCGCCCGCGTCCGCTCGCCACGGCGTCGACCGAGCTGCCCGAGAAGCTTTGTGGCGTGTTCGTGCTCGCCCTTCGATACGGCTTGGGCGTAGGCAAGATAGAGCTGCAGGTAGTCGCGCGGCTGCGACGGCGGAGCGCCGCTGCCGAGCACTTCGGCGATCTCCCCGATAGGCATCGAGGTGAAGATCGTGATGCGTTGGCGTGCGCGGGTGATCGCTACGTTGAGCCGGCGCTCGCCGCCGCTCTGGCCCAGCACGCCGAAGTTTCGACGGAAGGTGCCGGCAGCGTTGCACCCGAAAGTCGTGGAGAACAGGATGTGGTCGCGCTCGTCGCCTTGCACGTTCTCCACATTCTTAACGAAGAAGCCCATGTCCTCGCCGGCAACCTGACGCTCAGTCTCGCGTATGAAGGCGCGACGAAACGATTCACTCTCCTCAGCACGGCTCTCCAGGCGCTGCTCGATCAGGTCGGCCTGATCGCGGTTGAAGGTGACGACACCTGTGGTCGGCGGTTCATCCGAGCCCGACAACCAGAGCTGCTCCAGCAACGCGACCACGCGATCCGCCTCGGTCGGGTTCGTGCGGTTCTCGTAGAGCCCGCCGACGTGGACGAGATCCAACGGGCGATACCGATCGACCTCGGCCACGGGATGACGAACCGGAACGTTGAGCGTGCCGGCATAGAAGCCCGCGTTGGAGAACGAGATCAGCTCGCGGAACTGGGAGCGGTAGTGAACCTGCAGCTGCTCGGACGGCAGCACAGCCTTCGACAGATCGAGCAGGTTCGGGCAGTCTTGGATTTCCCGACGGTTCCATGTCTCCTCGGCGACCTGGCGCTGCTCGTCGTCAAGTTCGCCCGGCTCGTCATCGAAGCCGTCAGCATCGTCGTCACGTGTCGCCCGCGCGGCGAAGAATGACGTCGGCGGCAGCTGCTTCTCGTCGCCGCTTACGACCACGGTGCGCGCACGGTAAAGTGTCGGCAGGGCGTACTCGACGGGCATCTGGGACGCCTCGTCGTAGACGATGGTGTCGAACAGCCCCTTCGACAGCGGCAGCAGACGGCTGGCCACATCAGGACCCATCAACCACACGGGCCTAAGCTCCATCAAACCGATCTCTGCACCCATCGCCAAGAACTCACGGAGGCGGCGCGAACGCGGGCCGGTGAAGCGGGTGATGTCATCCCAGCTAACGCGGTCACCAAGGCGCCCGGTCTCGATGTTGCTGGCGAGCGCCTCACGATTGATGCGCTTCAGTTCTTCCTCCGCGTCAGCCAGAGAACGCACAAGCGCGGCGATCTCAGCTTCCTCGGCCGTCAACATCGGCTCAGCGGCTTCCAGCCGCTGTTTCCATCCTAGCCGTGCCTCGCGCCGGATGATGCGTGTCACGACGCTACCGGCTGTCGTCGTGGCCTGGAGTTCAAGGTTGTCCGCGATAGGGCGGAGCGCGGCGAAAGCCTTGAGCGCGAGTGGCGGCAGATGCTGCGCGCGGTAGCGGAATCGCTGGAACGGCTCAATGGATGGCAAGTGCTTGACAAGCCGCTCGAGTCCATCGGCATTCGACTTTGCTTCAGCGATGCGTTCACGAGCCCTGTCGATCCACGCAGTCTCGAACCAACCCGAGAGCTGGTCGAGCGCGACAAGGCTCGCACGCTTGGCGCTGTCGTGCGCTAGCGCCCGGGTGATCGCATCGAACAGTGTGGCCATCGCGCCGGGGGTGCCCTTTGCCGCAGCGGCGATGGCTTCCTTGCGGCAGGGTGCCGCCGCCAGCGTCGTGTGCAGCCCAGCGACACGCTCCAGCGAGGCCGCAAGTGCATCTATCGCGGACAGCAGCGCCCCGCGAGACAACGGCATATTCGTTCGGGGCTCACTCGGCGCACCGATCGGTCGCCGAACATCATCGAGGCGCGCTGCGAAGCCGCGCAGCCTCCGCTCATGGCCGGCCCCATTGCAGAAAGCCTGAATCACCGGATCGCCAACAACGGGGCTGATCGTCACCAACAGCGCTTCCAGCTTTCGACGGGAGCTCTTGCCGCCGCAGAGCAGCCGTGCGAGCCAACCGCGCGGCTTCAGGGCATCGGCGGCCACTTCGATCCAGCCGTCGATCTCGAGATCGCCCTGCTCGGCCAGTAGCGCAGCGATGCGCGGATCGATCCGCGGCTCACGCACCTCCGCAAGGTCGCTGCGTAGGCCAGCAAGCGTTTCGATCGCACTGCGGCCACCCGTCTGCTCGAAGGCCGCGATGTAGCGACCGAGTTCGGCACACTCGGGGTTGCCGAGCTTCACGAGACCCGTCGCATGCTGCGTGGCCCACAGTCCCAGCGCAGCCGCATCGGTGACCTCAATGCTGAGGCTGCGCTCGTCGATCACCTCGACGCGTCGGCGTTCAGCCATGCCGAACGCCTCGATGTCGCGCAGGCAGCGGTCCAATGTGCCGGGCTCGATCCCGAACGGCTTGAGTGCATGCAGTGCGTTGTCTTCGAACCGCGCAGACCGCCACAGCGACGCCAACGCGCCGCACTGCTCGGCGGTGGCATCGGCATCCTCGGCGGTCGTCGAGGCGAGCAGGCTGCGCAACGCCACGACGTCAGGCAGAACGCCATTCGTCTCGATCTCGATCAGCTCAGAAAGCGTCTGGCGATACGTCCGTCCGGAAGCTTCGTCGCGACGGCGCTGAGCGTCATGACGGGCATTGAGCTGTGCTTCGAGGCGGGAGATACGCTCGACAATCGCGGCGCGTTGGCGCTGCCATGTCGGACCGTTGCGGCCGTTTGCTCGCAGATGGTCCAGCTGGTTGCGGATCTGTTCGAGCACTTGGCGCCGATCCTTCTGCGGGTCCGTCACCATCACGATGCGCTCGCCGAGCCCCTCGCGCTCGAGACGCTTGTAGACGACGTCCAGTGCTGCCTGCTTCTGGCAGACGATCAGCAGACTCGACTTGCGTCCGATCGCGTCGGCCACGAGATTGACGATGGTCTGACTCTTGCCGGTGCCGGGCGGGCCTTCGATCACAAGACCAGGGCCGCGCCGAGCGCGCGCGACGGCGCGGTCCTGTGCGGGATCGCTGTCGGCCGTGACATAGCGATCGATCTCCGGCGCATCCCCGTCGAGGCTCGCGGCAGGCTTAACATGCTCTGTACTGCTGCGCAGTAGCGTCTCCAGGCCCGATCCGGCTGGCGGGATCGATTGCAGCTGATGGATGTCGTTGACGATCGCCTGCCCAACGAAAGTGACGTGGAACAGCACGGCGGCCGAGGTCAGCTCGATCTTGTCGGAAGCAACCTTGGTGTCGGCGCTCGGTAAGGGGCACAAGCTTCCCTCTCGCACGCTGTCGGCAAGTCTGTTCAGACCGTCCATCGCAACGGAAGCGGTTGCGGTCCCTGCCAGGATGTCATCCCGCGCCGCCTCCCACCTCTCCAGCGCATCGGGCGCGAGCATGCCCTGCAGCGCGGGGTTGAGCCGCACTTCCTCGCGATCACGATCGAACGCTAGTCGGAAGCGGGCGCGCTGGCCCACCTCCGCGTGGATCGATACCGGCCAAAGCAGCACAGGCGCGATGCGCGGCTTGGTCTCCTCCCCTCGCGGCCGCATCAGCACAAACGGAAAGCCGAGATAGAGGCCGTTGATGCCGGTCTCGCGGCGCTGCAGATCGGCGTCGCGCACGAGCCGGCGGAGGCGTTGCTCAAGCTGGGGAGTCACGTCGAATGCGGCCGGATCGACATCGACCGGCGCATCTGTGCGTTCGAGGATGTGATCGACCAGCGCAGTCGAACGGATGCGCCGAGTGCCCAGCTCTGTCAGGTCTATGCGAGCGCTGCTCTTCGTGATGGTCATGCGGGCGAGAGCACCGCGTGACACAGACGTTCCGATACGCTTCTCAAAATGACTGAGCAGCCGCGCGACGTAGTCCTGGCGCGGCGGCTTCGTCCACGCGCTCGCCGGTAGCGAGAGAACGACCACGGCGCGAGACAGGGAAATGCGGCGCTCAAGCCTATACTGATCGACCCACTGGTCGATGCGCTCGTGGCCGGACCGCGCGAAACCCTCGATACAGGCATCGAGCCGTTCGAGGATCTCGCGACGCGGCAGTTGTAGCAGCGCGCCTGCCGCGCCTTCGTCGAAGGAGGTGATGCCCTCGCGGCGCGCCAACTGCGAAGCGGCTGCCACCGCTTCGGTCAGCGGCACGAACTGCCCCTTCGCCGCAGACAGGAGGATGATCAAGTCCTCCTCGCGTGGCGATCCGCGCTCCATCAGTCCTGCGAGACCACGGTGCTCACTGTCGGGGAGCATGCGGCGTTGCTCGTCCCACATCTGGGTCAGCTGACGCGTCGAGGTAGAGAGCAGGTTGATCCGCAGGCTCGGCTCGTCGACCTCGATCTCCTGAGCCTTGAGGCGACGGCGCACCTCCACCGAGCGCGATTTCAGGGGAACGAGCCAAGCTTCCGCACCTTGCTGTTGCAGCAGCTCCGGCGCGGGGCCGGTGATCAGCGCGTGCCCTTCCTCCGGGTTCTGCAACAGCCACGCTGGCGTTACGATCTGGCCAGCGCGTACGAGCGGCATGTCAGGGTTGAGCTGCTTCAGTGCGAGCGAGAGCTTGATGTCGTCATCGAGTTCATCTCGCCGTACGATGTTACGCACGCTGGCGCGCATGCGATCGCCCGTCGAGAAGCCTTCAAGCCACAGCGGCAGGCGCCCGCTGATCAGCTGCTCGCGCGCCTCTTGCCAGCTCTCCTTGCGCGCGGCAGCGAGCGCGTACGCCGCGACGTTGCGATAGCTCCGGCCGGAGAGCGTCAACGTATCGGCGTTCTCGCTAGACGGGTCGGGCTGGGTCGCTGGTGTGGGGAGCGCGACGGGCTTGCCGGCGAGCCAAGCCCCGACCTTGTCGGCCTGCCAGCGATCGTCGCGATCCTTGGCGAGCAGCCCCTGCAGCAGCGGCTTGATGTCGTTCGGCACGCTATCGGGTATCTCGACACCGCGGGCAACGACGTGCATCAGGAACGCTTGATCGTCGATGCCATCAAACGCGGCACCGCGTGTGACGATCTCGAGCACGATGATGCCAAGGCTCCACCAGTCCGATGCCGGCGTTACTGCGCCGGCGAGCATCTCGGGCGCCGTGTAGCGCGTGATCTCCAATGGCGGCGCCATGTCCAGGTCGTACGTCGAGAGCCGGGCCGCCCCGAGGCGGCAGAAGCTGATCGGCGCGTCCTCGGTATCGGCGATCAGTATCGCCTCGGGCCGAAGATCGCGATGGCGAAGCCCGACTCGGCTCATGTCGCCAAGGACGTCGGCGGTGCGTGCGATCAGCCTTCGCAGGCGATCCGGCGTGATCTCATCCGCCATCGCCTCGCGGAGCGTACGGGAGCCTGCTGTCTCGTAGACCTCGAAGTGCCGCTCGTCGTGCTCGCCGCGTTCGATGACGCGGGCGATACGAGGCGCCAGCGCCTGCGCGGCAGTTGCGACCGCTAGATCGACCCGAAGCCCGCGTGGATAGTGGACCAGCAAGGCGCTTGTTCGCTCGTCGCCGTCGCCGCTTTGAACCTGCCAAGTCGCGGTCGCACCATGCTCGTTACCGACACGCACGGCCAGCGACCATGCGCCGATGCTTGGAAGTTCCGGCTCGACCGCTTGCGTTGGCTCTGAGCTGGCTGGCGTTTCACCCGACATAGTGCCGGGGTCATAGTGAGCTTGATCCTCCTCCCCAAACCCGCCTGCACGCTGCGTCGTCTGGGGCGGAAGCGCCGTGGCGACATCCGCGCCGCATTCCGGGCACATGAAGTCGCCCGGCCGAACGACATGGCCGTTGTTGCACCTTAGCTCCGACGGTGTCGCGCCAGCGCTCATGGGCTGCACCGCGGGCATCGGACCGATTGCGATCGGAACTTCTGCAAGGGGCCAGCCACACTCGTGGGAGTCGATGATGTTCTGGCAGAACACCTCGCTCGCTGGGCGTCGCCCAGAGCAGCCCGGGCAGATCTTCTCGCTCATGTCTCCACAGACCTCCCAGCGCGATGGGAGGTATCCATGGTGGTCGTAAGCTTCGCACTCAACCCCGCCAGACGGTGCTGCAACCTTGCCCAATCCTCGCGTCTCGGGATCCCTGCAAGCCAGATGCTGCCGTCGTCGTCGAACATGACGTCAAGCGCCGGCTGTCCGGCTAGGACATCGCGCATCGAACCGAACCGAGCCTCGCCGAGCTGTGTCAGGCAATGCAAGCGCTGGTTGTCGCTGCCGCGTAGCGCCAGCGTCTGCGGAGCATCAACTAGATAGGGATCGGTGATCAGAGCATCGATCTGGCCTGCCATCCGCTCGACATGATCTGCGATCTTCACAAAGGGGTGTCCGCTGTAGACCAGGATGTCGGCATCGCCCGAACGTGCTCGCAGCTCAATGAGCAGCGCGGCGAGCGCGTCCGGCTGGTCGAACGGCTCGCCACCGGAGATCGTGATGCCCTCAGCCTGATCGAGCCATGGCGCTATCTGCTGCAACAGTTCCTCCAGCGCAACGACGCCCCGTCCTGCCGCCCACGTGTCGGCCGAGATACACCCATGGCAGCGGATCGAGCAGCCCTGCATCCAGAGTCCCAAGCGTCTGCCCGGCCCCAGCGTAGTCACCGGGAAATGCACACGAGAGATGGCGATGCTTGTCATGTCGCGCCCCGGGCGACGAGCCGCGTGACCTTCCCGACCTCAAGCCCGATGATGTCTAGCCGAGCGCCGTTCCCCGCGCCGCACTCGAACAAGAGCCGCGCCAACGGGTTGACGAGATGCGCTTTATAGCGCGGCGATCTGGATGCGAACGGCGC
>CAMAYR010000180.1 GCA_945862355.1 Devosia equisanguinis
CGTGTCGGTGTCCGACTGCACGATCTCGAAGCTTCGCATCCCATCACCTGCCGAGTGAGCCGCCCTCGACAAGAGAAATAGCTGATTCGCAAACCAACCCAGACCCTTACGCCATCACCACCGGATCGGAGTTACGGAAGCAGGTCTAAGCGATCTCCTTGCTGACAATTCTGGTGTTCATGAGTGCGTAAAAAACGCAGCTTCAGCACTGGATCATGTCACACGCCAGGTTCAAAACGCAGCAAGAGAGTTCTTCCTAGCCCGACTTCTGCGGTGAACACCAATATAACACTGTCGTTTTGGCACGACACTTTCAAGCCGTTCCGCAGCGATGTGGAGCGGCTTTCTTTTAGCTGATGATCAGTGCTTGTGGTGAAGGCTTTCACGTGTTGGCAGAATTAACCACTGTCGTGTTGACCCGACGCTTACGCAGCAGCGGACCTGCGTGTTGATCCGCCCAATGTGGTGGCCATGCTCATCGGCGTGGCCTGACGACCATAATACTGCTGGATCATCTGAATGCTGGTGCCCATGTTGCGAGCTATGTCGAACACCCCAATGCCCGAACGAAGCCCCATAACCGCATAGAAATGACGCAGGCTGTAGAGGCTGTACTTGTCTCCAGCTGAATTGCGCTCAATCCCCGCCATCCGAATGATCTTGTCGAACTGGTCTATGAGCGTGACGATTTTACCTCCGTCACGCATGGCAAAGAACCAATCGTCGGGCTTGTGATCTGCCTTGCGAGCTAACACCCGCTCAATGGGCTTGATGGCTGTTAGACGTGGAATGACATCACGCTCGCCCGTCTTGCCTCTGACAATGAACCTGTAGTTCTTGCGTCCCCAAGCGTCGGTGAATGGCAGCACGTCTCTCACACGCAGATTATTGGCCTCACCCACTCGCATACCTGAGTTGGCCAATATCAGCACATAATCGCGCAGCAGCTGGCGGGTATGGAGAAGGTCATCACGTAGACAGGCCCGCTCCCATCGCAACAGAGCCTGCAACAGCTGCCGATACTCCCTCACTTCAAAGGCTGGCCTCACACGCTTCTTTTTGGCTGTGAACGTGTAGGAGGCCACAGGCAATGAACCCATATAGCCCCGCTCGTGCGCCCATCTCAGCACGGCCCGCATGATCATCAAATTGTAGACGATCTCTTTGTCGGTGGGATGTCGCTTGGCGTTGCGTGGCAGACGGGCCTTTGAGATGCCCGCATAATAATCCCTGCGCCAGGTCACAAAGTCCTTCAGCGCGGCCGCATCCAACTGGATGATTGGCTTGGCGCCCGCATACTCACGCCAGAAGCGCACATTGCGGATGATCTGCCTGAGCATGCCCTCGCTGGTGTTGCCCTGCTGGCGTTGGCGGGTGCGGAATGAGACATACTCGTCGAGCACCTCATTGACCGTTTTGGAGGTCAGTGGCAGGCCCAACTCCTGCTTGGCTATCAACTGATGGTAGAGCCTAAGTCCTGCCTTGCTGGCGATCTCTCTGTTGCCAGTTCGCAATGACCGACTGAGATATTGATTTGGGCCGGTGCAGATGCGGGCGTGGTATTTGCCCCCACGTCTGAAAATCACCAAGCGGCCTTCTTCCAGCCGCAGCACGTTGTCCATAGCAGCACACACAGGTTAAGCGCAGAAGCGCAGACCTGTGACATTATTGCGTAGGCTTTGCAAAGAGAGCAACCAGACGCTAAAGTACTGAAAATGCAGCTACACAAGCGCCCCGTGGCAGTGCTTAAACTTCTTGCCGGACCCGCACGGGCAGGCAGCATTTCGCGAAACCTTGCCCCACGTGCTGGGATCCTTCGGATCGACGTTGTCGCTCGACTTGCGCGATTGCATCGGCGCCAGCCTGACGTTGGGCGAGCCGAGCCCCTGCTCCGCCGCCAGCGCGGCATCCGCCAGGGCCATCTCGTCGAGGCTCGTCAGCGGATCGATGTGATGGGCCTGCATCGGCGGCAGCTCGACGGGTTGCAGAAGGTCGTGCTCCTCGGGTTCCGACAATTCCAGATTCATGAGCTGGCCGGTCGTCGCCTCGCGCAGCTTGGCGAGCAGCCCCTCGAACAGCCCGAACGCCTCCGACTTGTATTCGTTGAGCGGCTCGCGCTGTCCATAGGCGCGGAAACCGATCACCTGCCTCAGGTGCTCTAGCGTGACGATGTGCTCGCGCCAGAGGTGGTCGAGGGTGTGAAGCAGCACTGCCTTCTCGAGCTGGCGCCAGTTCTCCGTCCCGATGTCGACGGTCTTCTTCGCCGCTTTCTCGTCGGCCGCTTTCGTGATGCGCTCCTTGATTTCCTGGTCGGCGATGCCTTCCTCGGCGGCCCATTCCTTAATGGCCAAGTCGAGGCCGAAGATCTGCTGAACCTCCTCCTTCAGGCCGTCGGTGTTCCACTGCTCGGCGTAGGCTTGCTCGGGGATATGCCGTTTCACCAGTTCGTCGATCAGGCCATGCCGCATATCCTCGACCGTCTCGGAGACGTCATCCTGGGCCATGATGTCCACGCGCTGGTCGAAGATGACCTTGCGCTGGTCGTTCATCACGTCGTCGTACTTCAGGATCTGTTTGCGGATGTCGAAGTTGCGCGCCTCGACCTTCTTCTGCGCCATCTCGAGGCTCTTGTTCATCCACGGGTGGATGATGGCCTCGCCTTCCTGCAGGCCAAGCGTCCTGAGCACAGTGTCCATGCGCTCGGAGCCGAAGATGCGCATCAGGTCGTCCTCGAGGGACAGGTAGAATTTGGTCCGCCCAGGGTCGCCCTGACGGCCGGACCGGCCACGCAGCTGGTTGTCGATGCGGCGGCTTTCGTGGCGCTCGGTCGCGATCACGTAGAGGCCGCCCGGCTTCTCCACCAACTTGGCTGGGCGTTTGCCCTTGGCGGGCTCGATCTCGACGGTTTCCCGTGCAGCCTTGACGAGGACCTTGTTGCGCTCGACCTCGGCCTGGATCTCCGAGTGAATCTTGGCGGTCTCCCGTTCGCTCGGTGTCTCCCCCTGCTCCTCGCGCTCCCTGATCCAGTCCTTCAACCGATACTCGACATTGCCGCCGAGCTGGATGTCGGTGCCGCGACCGGCCATGTTGGTGGCGATGGTCACCGAGCCCGGCACGCCGGCCTGGGCGATGATCTTCGCCTCCTGCTCGTGGTATCGGGCGTTGAGAACCTGGTGGCTGACGCCCTTCTTCTTGAGCAGCTCCGACAGGTGCTCGCTTTTCTCGATCGAGACGGTGCCGACGAGCACGGGTTGCTTGCGCTCCTGCGCCCGCTCGATCTCCCCGATGATGGCGTTCCATTTCTCGTTGGCTGTACGATAGATCTCGTCGTCCTCGTCGAGACGGCCGACTGCCACATTGGTCGGCACCTCGATCATGTCCAGTCCATAGATGTCCATGAACTCGTCGGCCTCGGTCAGCGCTGTGCCGGTCATGCCCGCAAGCTTCTTGTAGAGGCGGAAGTAGTTCTGGAAGGTGATCTGTGCGAGCGTCTGGTTCTCGGGCTGGATCGAGACGTGCTCCTTGGCCTCGAGCGCCTGGTGCAGGCCCTCGGAGTAGCGCCGGCCCGGCATCATGCGGCCGGTGAACTCGTCGATGATGACGACTTCGCCTTCCTTGACGATGTAGTCGCGATCACGACGGAACAGCGAGTGGGCCTTGAGCGCCTGATTGATGTGGTGGACGATCGTGACGTTGTCGACATCGTAGAGCGTGCCTTTCAGCATGCCCTGGCTGGTGAGGATCTCCTCCATCCGCGCGTTGCCGGCTTCCGAAAGCGCCACCGTGCGCTGCTTCTCGTCGAGTTCGTAGTAGCCCCGTTCCTTGAGCGCTTCCTTATGTGCTTCCTTGTCGACCGTGCCGCCGTTGCCCTTGACCATTTCCCGCTCCAGGTCGCGCACGATCTGGTCATGCGCGTCCATCAGCACCTTCATCTGCGCGTCGACGGCCTGGTAGAGGTCGGCCTTGTCCTCGATCGGACCGGAAATGATGAGCGGTGTTCGCGCCTCGTCGATGAGGATCGAGTCGACCTCGTCGACGATCGCGAAGAAGTGGCCGACGGCATCCTTGCCGCGGTTGCCGAACTGAACCATTTCGTCTCGCGACATCTTCATGTTGTCGCGCAGATAGTCGAAGCCCAGCTCGTTGTTGGTGCCGTAGGTGACGTCGCAGTCGTATTGCGCCTTGCGATCATCGTCGTCGATGCCATGCACGATGCAGCCGACGGAAAGGCCAAGGAAGCGATAGACCTGCCCCATCCATTCGCTGTCGCGGCTGGCAAGGTAGTCGTTGACGGTGACGACGTGGACGCCGTTGCCGGCCAGAGCATTGAGATAGACGGGCAAGGTGGCGACGAGCGTCTTGCCTTCGCCGGTCTTCATCTCGGCGATCTTGCCATGATGCAGCACCATGCCACCCATCATCTGGACGTCGAAGTGCCGCTGCCCGAGCGTCCGCTTGGCAGCTTCCCTGACGGTTGCGAAGGCCGGCACCAGCAAGCTGTCGAGGCTGGCGCCCGCGGCGATCTGCTCTCGAAACTGCCGGGTTCGATCTCGCAACTCGTCGTCGGAAAGCTTTTCGAGTTCGGGCTCCAGGGCGTTGATCTCGGCCACCTGCGGCCGGATCGACTTGACCTTGCGCTCGTTGGAAGAGCCGAAAATGCGGGAAGCCAGTGAGCCGATCGACATCATGATTGTGGTCAATCCTAGAGAGACGGCGCCGCGGCCCCGACGCCGTTGCGCTCCGTGCGGCACGGCGAACTCCGCGCCACGCACCTCGAAGGCATCGCACCGGGACCGTCCCAGGTGTCGAACCAGGGTGTCGAACCAGGGCATCTTAACGGTAAGCGCCTTGCGTCGCAGCCGAGCCGGCTGCGATTGCGCGTGACATAAGGATGCGTCGTGGGGGTTGTCAATGTAACCATGACGAGGATGGGCCGGGGCGCAAGGCACGGCCGGTCGGTCTCAGTCGCCGTAATACTCCCGATACCAAGCGACGAAGGCCTTGACGCCGACGGCTACCGGAGTTGCCGGACGGTAGCCGATCAACTCCTGGAGCGCGTCGGCGGAGGCATATGTCCGCATTACGTCGCCCGGCTGCATCTCCATAAGGTTGCGCCGGCTCGGTTTTCCCACGGCGCGCTCGATCTCCTCGATGAAATCGACAAGGCTCGTGGGGCGGCCACCGCCGACGTTGACGACCCGGAACGGCGCGGCAGGCGACAGCAGCGCGTCCGCTGGCGTCGGTGGCCCGCCTGCCCGCTCGGCCGGGAGGGCTGGCGGCACCGCGACCAGCCGCACGACCGCCTCGACGAGGTCGTCGATGTAGGTGAAGTCACGCTCCATGTTGCCGTGATTGTATACGTCGATGGGCTCGTCCTGGAGGATGCCGCGTGTGAACTTGAACAACGCCATGTCCGGCCGTCCCCACGGGCCATAGACCGTGAAGAAGCGGAAGGAGGTGACCGGCAGACCCCACAAGTGACTATAGCTGTGTGCAATGTGCTCGGTGGCGAGCTTGGTGGCGGCATAAAGCGACAGCGGCGTCGTTGCCCGGTCCGTCTCGTGGAAGGGCATGTCGGTGTTGGCGCCGTAGGCCGAACTGGTGGAGGCCAGCATCAGGTGGCGGACAGGATGGCGGCGCGCCAGTTCCAGGACGTTGAAAGTTCCGATGATATTCGCGTCGATGTAGGAGCGCGGGTTCTCGATGCTGTAGCGAACGCCGGCCTGGGCGGCGAGATGAACGACATAGTCGAATGACCTGCTGGACCAGATCTCCTCGAGGCGTTCGGTCTCATCGAGCATAAGGCGGTGCCCGTCGAACCCGTTGCGCGAAGTGAGTTGCGCGTGCCGGTTCTCCTTGAGCTGCACATCGTAGTACGGCGTGAAGCCGTCGACGCCAGTGACCTCGTGCCCTTCGTCGAGCAGCCTCTTGGCCAGATGGAAACCGATGAAGCCGGCCGTACCTGTGACGAGGAAGCGCATCAATTCGTCATCCGTGCTGCCCGGCCCGCCGCGCGACCGAATTTTTCGGTCCCGCTGGAAATTGATCCGCCAGTTGAAGCGTCCAAGGCCTCCGCCGAGGCTTACACAGAGAGCTTGAAACCGGCAGGAGGATAAGCCGGTCGCAGACTTTGCCCGCAAGGACGAAGCGGTCGCTTACGACGATCGCGGCGCCGGCACAATGGGAAAGCGCAAATGGGGGAAAGGGCAACGGCGATGACGGCGGCCAGCGCGCCATCGTTGCCGAGGTGCGCGCAAAGAAACCCCCGACCGGAGACCGGCCGGGGGAATGCAGAGGCGGGCGGGCCCCTGCTACTCGCCCGATCATCGTGCCGCAGCGGGGTAGCCGGCACGGGATCAGACGAGATGCTGCTACGCACATACCGTGGGTTGTGCGGAATTCCAGAATCAGGAAGCCACCGAGTCGGACAACCGCCACGAGTGTTTTCAGCGCGCAACAGCCAAAGCACTAAAGTTCGTTGGTTCCGTCTCTCGCTTGCCAAGTCAGTAAACTTCATCGTACCGCCTGGACCGCCGCCGGAGACCTTGAGACCCTCGTCGCAAGAACATCTGCGAGCAGATGTTTCCTGCGGTGAGCAGTCACCAGAAGCCGCTGACAGCGACCCAGGCAGTGAGGCCCAGCCTTGGAGGCCGGACCGACCTGGACCGACAAGATAGCGCCGGTGATGGTTCCCCCCATACCCCGACACAGTCGTCAGTCTATATCTTGAGAACGTAGCTTAGGTCAATCGACTTTCTGATGCAAACGATTTTCTAGGCAGCGTTCAGGCTTGGTTCGCCATTGTTGCGATCTGTTTAACCCATTCGATTCGATGAACATTATTCAATTTCCTGCTCCCTGAATTCCGATTCGGAGCGAGCAGAGGTTGTGAGACAGCGAAAAACCGAGAATGACCCAACGAAAGACGAGAAAGCCGATCGCCTCCGTGCTCGTGGCTGATGATCACGGCGTGACGCGCTTCGGGCTGATGCAGTTCCTGCGGAGCACGCTGGGCGCTACCGCAGCGCACGAGGTCCTGAGCTACGGCGAGGCGCTGGAATTTCTCGAAGGCCACAAGGTTGATCTGGCGATATTCGACTTGGGCATCCCTGGTCTCGGCAGCCCGCGGGCCTTGGCCGAGGTCCGGGAAAAGTGGCCTGCCACGAAGGTTGTTGTCCTGTCGGGCTCTAGCTCTCGCAGTCACGTTCTGGCAGCACTCGAGGCAGGAGTGCATGGTTACATCGTCAAGACCGAGACGATGGAGGGCTTGGCCGAGAAGCTGGCCTATGTGCTGGCGGGCGAGATCTACGTGCCACCATGCCTGGCTGAGAGCCGCGCGGGCGATGCCGGCGAGGCTTCGGCCTCGAACGCAGAAAATCGGGATGGCGACGGCCCGAAGCTGACCGAGCGGCAGCTTCAAGTTCTGAAGCTTATCGTAAAGGGCCTGCCCAACAAGCAGATCGCCGGCGAGATGAACCTTGCGCTCGGCACCGTCAAGATGCACGTCAGCGCAGTGCTGACTGCGCTCGGCGCAAGAAATCGTCTCCATGCAGCAGCGCTGGGTCGCAGGCTCTTCGATTGAGTAAGCTGTCGAGCCGCGCCTCCTGCCCCGATGCAGGCGTCGGCGGATCGGCGTGCAGCGCGCTTTCGCGGCACTTACAGGAAGCTGTAGGGATCGACGTCGACTACCAGGCGCAAGTCCCCTTTCGCTTCAGGCAGGAACGAGACCCACGCGCGCAGGTAGGCCTGCAGGTCGATCTCGCGTGGGGCCCTCACCAGCAGCCGCCAGCGGTGTCGGCCGCGCACGATCGCGATCGGCGCCTCGGCCGGCCCGAGCACGTCGATGCGCTCCGCCGGGGGCGCCCGCCGCGCCACCTCGCGCGCGAATTGCTCGGCTAGTCTGGCGTCGCGCGCGGAGATGATGAGCGCGGCGAGCCTGCCGAACGGCGGCAACACCCCCATCTGCCGCTGTCGTATCTCGCGTTCGAGGAACATTTCCCGGTCGCCGCGGATGATGGCCTCCATCACCGGATGCTCGGGATTGTAGGTCTGTACCAGGCCGCGGCCCTGGACGCTGGCGCGGCCCGCGCGCCCGGTCACCTGATGCAGGAGCTGGAACGTCCGCTCGCCTGCGCGCGGATCGGCTCCCTGCGCAAGTCCGAGATCGCCGTCGACGATGCCGACGAGGCACAGGTCGGGGAAGTTGTGGCCTTTGGCCACGATCTGCGTCCCGATGATGAGGTTGGCCTCACCTGCTTCTATGCCGCGGATCACCTCGCGCATCTCGGCCAGCCCTGGAATGAGATCGCTCGACAAGAGCGCGAGCTTGGCTTCCGGAAAGCGGGCAGCCACCTCCTCCGCGATGCGCTCCACGCCGGGACCGCAGGCGACCATCTGACCCGGCTCGCCGCACTTCGGGCACTTCTCCGGCAGCGGCAGCGTGAACCCGCAATGGTGGCAGTTCAGCCGGTTGCGAAAACGGTGCTCCACCAGCCAGGCCGAGCACTGCGGACACTCCAGCCGATGGCCGCACGATCGGCAAAGCGTCAGCGGCGCGTAGCCGCGTCGGTTGAGAAACAACAGTGCCTGCTGGCCCTTCGCCAGCGTCTCCTCGACGGCCGTGACGAGGGGCGCCGCCAGCCATTTGCCGCGCTCGGGTGGATCGCGCCTCAGGTCGATGGCGCTGACCTCCGGCATCTCCACCCCGGAGAACCGGCCGGGCAGAACGACGTGCCGATAGCGTCCGGTTCGCGCGTTGACGTGGGTCTCGATCGACGGCGTGGCCGACGCCAGCAGTACCGGTATCTTGCCAAGGCTGCCGCGCACCACGGCCATGTCGCGCGCCTGATAGTGAACCCGATCTTCCTGCTTGAAGCCCGGATCGTGCTCCTCGTCGACGATGATCAGGCCGAGATACTGGTAGGGCAGGAAGAGTGCCGAGCGCGCGCCGACGACAACCCGCGCCTCCCCCGTTGCTGCCGCGCGCCAAGCCCGGCCGCGCTCCGGCCCCGACAACGCCGAGTGCCACTCGACCGGGGGCGCGCCGAACCGGCGTTGGAACCGGTTCATGAACTGGCTCGTCAGGGCGATCTCGGGCAGCATGATGACAGCTTGCCGCCCGACAGCCAGTGTCCGCGCCACCGCCTCGAAGTAGACCTCTGTCTTGCCCGATCCGGTGACGCCGTCGAGCAGTGTTACGGAGTAGGCCTGCGAATCGACCGCCGCCCGCAGGTGATGGACCGCCTCTGCCTGGGCCTCCGTGAACTGGTTCTCATCATGGTCGGCCCGCGGTACGGGATATCTGCGCTCCGGTATCACGACCTCTACGAGCAGTCCCGCCTCGATCAGGCCGTCGATCACGCCACTCGAACAGGCCGCCTCCGCCGCGAGCGCGCTCTTCGCTCGGGGCAGTCCGTCGGCGGCGACCTCGAGCACTCGTTTGCGGGCGGGTGTGAGCCGTGGCGGATCGGCCGAGCCATCGGCAATCGCCACGCCGAAGCGCGGTTTCACCGGCTCGAACGCGCTGCTCGCGCCCATCATCATGCGCAGCACCATGCCGGCCGGCGCCAGCGTATAGCGCGAGATCCACTCGGCGAATCGCCGCGAAAGCTCCGGTAGCGCCGGCACGTCGAGCCGTTCGACGATCGCCTTCATCTTCTTGGGCGGCTTGTCCGGCTGCGGCCCGAGAAGTTGGTCCCATACGACACCGAGCCGGGTCTGGGCCCCGAATGGCACCAGCACGAAATCGCCCGGCGCCACCTGCAGACCCTCCGGCAGCAGGTAATCGTAGGTCTGATCGAGCGCCACCGGGATCAGCACCGGCACGCGCCCCCGCATGTCGTGCTCGTTAGGCAGATTGTCGAGTAGACTGTTCAAGGGCCCTGCCGACAGACTAGAGTGACATCGTGCGAGATTGAATCGCCGAGGGCGAAAATCGCGCGATAAATCAATGACTAGAGGATTTCAGGCGATTCCCCTTCCGAGTTAAAGACCCCAGCAGGCCGAATCGTGTGTGTCCCGAGCCTACCCGCCCCCAGGCGGCGATCCCAAGGCGAACGCCGTCATCAACGAAAGAAATCGCCCTATGAAGTTCTTTGTCGATACCGCTGACGTGAGCGAGATCAAAGAGCTGGCCTCCACCGGCCTTCTCGACGGCGTTACAACGAATCCCTCCCTGGTGGCCAAGGCCGGCCGCGACTTCAAGACCATCATCGCCGAGATCTGCGAGGTGGTGGATGGCCCGGTCAGCGCCGAGGTCGCAGCCCTCGATGCGGAAGGCATGATTCGCGAGGGCCGGATCCTGGCCAGGATCGCCGACAACGTGACAGTGAAGGTGCCGCTCACCTGGGACGGCCTCAAGGCCTGCAAGACGTTGACCGGCGAGGGCACGATGGTCAACGTGACGCTGTGCTTCTCGGCCAATCAGGCACTGCTGGCAGCGAAGGCTGGTGCGACATTCGTGTCGCCTTTCATCGGCCGCCTCGACGACATCGGCCTCGACGGAATGCAGCTCATCCACGAGATCAAGGCG
>CAMAYR010000181.1 GCA_945862355.1 Devosia equisanguinis
CACGATCGAGCTTGCCGATCATGTCTCGTCCCTTGTCCTCGTCGGCCGGCGTGCCTCCGGCCTGATGCAGGAAATCCGGCCCGAACGCGAGAAAGCCTTCGAGCGCCATGCGCCGCGTCACGTCCTGGATGTGCCCGACGAGCCCGCGGTTCTCATGAATGACGATGACCGTCGGCAGCTTGCCCGTCGCATTCGCCGGCATGCACAGATAGCCGGCCATCTCCCCGCCTTCACCGGGGAACCGCACCATCTGGGACTTGATGCGCTTGTCGTCCGCCTTGACGATCTGCGCGGCGGCCTTGTTGCCGGCGATCATGTCGGTGACCGTGGTGGCGGCAGCGGTCGTGCCCACCAGCGCCGTCAGCTTGCGCATGTACGCGCGGCGGTCGAGCGTGATGTGCGTGTATTCGTCGTAGAGGCTGATCATCTCTTGCGTGATCGGGGGGGCAGCTGCCTTGTCTGCACGATCGGTCATGACGGCTCTCCATGAAACTGACTACCCGCGCCCCACGGCTGAGCGCCGGCAGGGGAATTTGCAGAGTCCATAGCGCAAAGCGCAAGTCAATTTCACGCACCGCCGCCGGCCGCCTCTCGCAGCCTCCAGATTAGCGGGAAACCGGACTTCGACGTTCCGGATAGAGCGCGAGAAGTCCCTCGCGACTGGCCTTCGCCACGCCCCGCTCGGTGATGAGACCCGTCACGAGCCTGGCCGGCGTCACGTCGAAAGCCGGATTGGCCGCGCGGGTGCCCGGCGCCGCGATCTCGACGCTACCGATGGCTCCATCGGGCAGCCGACCGCTCACTTTCAACACCTCGTCGGCCGAGCGCTCCTCGATTGGAATGCGGAACCCGTCAGCTATGGTCCAATCGATCGTGGAATGCGGCAGCGCGACATAGAATGGCAGGCCATTGTCGGCTGCGGCCAGCGCCTTGAGGTACGTCCCGATCTTATTGGCCACATCGCCGTTCGCCGTAACGCGGTCCGTACCGACGATGACCATGTCGACGCGGCCGTGCTGCATCAAGTGACCGCCGGCATTGTCGGCGATCACGGTGCAGGGCACGCCGTGAGCGGCGAGTTCGAACGCCGTCAGCGCCGCCCCCTGATTGCGCGGCCGCGTCTCATCCACCCAGACGTGCATCGAAATCCCCGCATCATGCGCCATGTAGATCGGCGCCGTAGCCGTCCCCCAGTCGACGCACGCGAGCCATCCCGCATTGCAGTGTGTCAGAACCTCCACCCGATCGCCCGGCTGCTTGCGCGCCGCAATATCGCGGATTATCGCGAGACCGTGCTCGCCGATCCGCCGGCACGTCTCGACATCGTCGTCGCAGATGCGCCCGGCACTGGCGAACGCCGCCGCGGCCCTGTCCGCAGGCGGCATCGGAGCGACTTGGCCGCGCACCTGCTCGAGCGCCCATGCCAGGTTGATCGCCGTCGGCCGTTGCCGCGCCAGATGCTCGATGCTGTAGGCAAGTCCGGCATCCGAGGCATCCTGCAAAAGCCCCAACGCCAGCCCGTAGGCGGCAGTCGCTCCGATCAGCGGCGCCCCGCGCACCTGCATCGTCAGTATGGCCCGCGCAGCATCCTCCATCGAGCGCAACACGATCGGCTCGACGCGATGCGGCAGCAGCGTCTGGTCGAACGTCACCGCGCTGCGGCCGTCCTCGCCCAGCCAGATCATCCGGTAGTGCTTGCCGTCGATTTTCATGCGGCCACCTTGTGCGCTACGAGCCTGGAGCGGCTGTCTAATAGCCCCACCGCAGAGCTTGCAAGTTCTGCCTTTGCAGGTGACAGCCACAATTCTAGTGTAGTGGAGGGCGTCGGCCGGTGCGAGGCGCCGGCGCGATCAGCTCCGACAGGCGCAGGGAGGCTAGGCAATGCTCGAGATCTGGGACGAGGACTGGCAGCTCGACGAGGGCGTGTGCCCCTGCGACATCCACTTCGTTCAATGGCTCGAAAAGTCCGGGATCGAAGGCAAGTCGATCTATCACTTCGGCAGCGGCGGTCATCACATCGTCGGCATGGACAATATGAAAAAGGGTGCCCCCAACACGATCCTTTCGATCACCGCGGCGCCTAAGGAGTTCGAGCATTTCATTCAGCTAGCCATCGAGCAACCGACGCTGTCGCGCGATTATCAATGCTATTTTGGCGACATCTATCTTCTCAATCCGAAACTGATGCCGCGGATCGACATCGCCACCGTCTTCCACCTGTGCGAGTTCCGGTCCGAAAAGCAGGATGCCTACGGCGGTCTCACCGACGTGCAAGTCATGGAGACGCTGCTCGACATGATCCCGGCCGACGGCCGGGTGCTGCTGTACAACAAGTCCCGCGACTGGTGGCGGGCCGAGCCGCTGGCCAAGGAGATCGTGGCGCGCGGATTGATGCGTCACGTCGAGACCTTCGGAACGCTCGAGGTCTACGCAAAGGGCTGACGTCCCCGAGTTGGCCGTCTCGCACGAAGCCGCAGCTGTGTCTTCGTGCGCGCTACTCTTGCTCGCTCGTCGAGAACAGCCAGTCCGGCTCTCCTGCGGCCTTCTTCATCTTCTTGCCCGACATCACGTCGCGCACGGCGCGGGTCAGGTTGACCATTTTTAACGGCTCGAAGCGAAACACGACGGTGTGATGGCCGGCCGGCACCTCGACGCCGCGGAACAGAACTTCCGCCCTGAGAATGGGCGCCGGATTGCCGTCCACCGTCGCAGTCCACCCCGGATAGTAGGTGTCGTGCAGCACCAGCACGCCGGGTCCCCCCGCAACCACCTCGACGACGATCTCGCCCGGACGCCACGACTTGATCTTCGCCGAGTTGCCGACCTCGTTGAGCGCACCGAGCCATGCCGGAACGGTAGGCGGCGTTTCCGCATCGATGGCGATCTCGTCGCGTTGCGGCGGATTGACGAGCTCCCCGCCATTGCGCGTGGCATCGAGGTCCGCGACCCGGATGCGCGAGCTGAACTTTACGCGCGCCATCGCACCGGGGATGCGATAGATCCACACCTTCGGCCCCGCCATCAAAGGCTCCATCCGCGACGGCCGGCTCATCTGCTTCAGCTGCTCGATAGGCCTGTCGATCACGACATATTCGAGCCCGAGCGCCTGCGCCAGAGCACAGTCGTATCCATCGAACGACGCCGGGAAACGACGCGCCGACGCGAGCCAGCCCGTCTCGCTGGGTGCCACGTACCGATCGTAGATACCGATGCGAAGAGGATTGTAGCCCGTCGTCGCCTCGATCTTGCGGATCATCGAAAGATTCTGCCACTGCCCACTGAGACCGACGATCTCCACCCGGGGCCTGGCCCCTTCTGCCTGCCGGCGCGCGATCTCCGTCCCGAGCACGCGTAACGCTTCAGCGTCCTCGGGCGTCGTGCGCTCGAGTAGCGTATAGTTCCGAATGTTCTCGGCGTTCAGCCTGGAGGCCGCGTTCCAGAACAACAGCTCGCCCGCAGCCACGACGACCAGAACCGACGCCGCCACGTTACGTTTGCCAGGCGCCCGCCAGGCATAGAGCGCAGCGCCTGCTGCAATGAACGGCAACAGCCCCTGACCGACGGCCCAAAAGGCTTCCCGCTCATGACCCGTCATGCCAACGATCGACCATGCACTGACCCCGACTGCCATGCAGCCCGAGATGAGCAATGCCAGCGGCAGCGGACGCAATGCTGGAGCGCCGCGCGAGACATAGTCTGCGAGGAGTTGACCGCTGATCAGCGCCATCAGGATGGCCATCACGAATGTGGCATCGACCGGACGGCGGAAATAGCTGAAGCCCGGCACATGCTCGAACACGAATGGAAACAACGGCGTATAGCGTCCGAGCGTGAACAGCATCGCTGCCGCCAGCATGATCGCCAGCAACCGGACGCCACGTGCGCCGAGCCTGCCACCTGCCACGCCGAGCCAGAGCAGCAGAAGCATCGGCGCTGCGCCAGCAAATATATAGTTGAACGAGCCGTCCGTCGCCGCCACATCCGGCGTGATCGTGTAGTGCGGCCCCCAGTAGTCGTATCCCGGTGCATGCGAGCCGAATACGTTCGGAAACATGGCGTTCGCCAGGTTCGCGGGATGCAGCGAGGACTCGAGTGCCTCGGCAAGCAGCACGGCCGGCCGGTTGGACAGCACAGCGAGTTGCAGCGACAGCAGCACCGGGATGGCAACCATCGCGATTCCGGCCACGATGATCAGCACGAACATTCCAAGCCGCCGGCGCACGTATACGAGCGGCTGAGGCGAGACCAGGATCTCTCGCATCGCGAACGCGACGAGCATCAAGCCCAGCATAAGCGCCACCTGGTTGCGCCCGAGCAGGATCGTCGAGGTGACGACGGCGAACAACGCTGCATAGATCAGTGAGCGCCGCTCCAGCGCGATTTCCAGCGTCAGCAGCGACACCGGAAACAAGCCGTAGCTCAGGATGATACCGGTATGATTGAGCCGCGCTGACGCTGCCCCGCCGAGCATGAAGATCACGGCCGCCAGGATCGAGGCCGGCGCTGGCCAGCCACGCCGCCAGCCGAGACCCGCCATCGCGAGCCCGCCCGCCAGCAGGTGGAGTTGCACGATGAGATCGAATGCTCTCAGCGAAGGCGTGGGATCGAGCAGCGCCCACAGCACGAACGGCGGAGAAAACACCAGCGACTGAGGATCGGCGATGCTGGGATGACCGCCATAGTGATAGGGGTTCCAGAACACCGAAGTGCCAGCATGCATCGAATCCGCCAGGAAACGGAAGAACGCGTAGAACTGGTTCTTCGAATCCCAAGGTACGACGCTGTCGTCCACATACCAGCGGGCGACGGCAATAAGCCAAATGAGGAATACGCCAACCAGTGGGATCGCCAGCCGGCCGTCCGCCGACGGCAGACGACCCGTCCACGGCAGCGCCGTCGTCAGCAGAGATGTGGCCCGGCGATCACGACCGCTGGCCCAGAGATCTCGTCCCAAGCTCCCTCCCCGATTGAAGTCAGCCGGTTTCTCGCTTCGGGCGGCCCGGAATGTCTCGCTCCAGATCAGTAATTGTCCTGCAGATGAAATCAATATCGGACAATTGCGGAGGCCATGCAGCCGCAATTGGCCGATCTGGTGTCGGAGATCAGCGCCGAATGCAGAAAGGGCGGCTCGATGGCCGCCCTTTCCCCGTCTGCAGGCTATCCCGACAACGGCCTCACCGGCCGAGCACAGCGACGTTGACGCGGGCAAGCCCCGCTCCCGTCATTCCAACAGCGGAAGCCGCTGCCCGAGACAGATCGATGATCCGGCCTGCGATGAAGGGCCCGCGGTCGTTGATGCGAACGGTGACCGCACGCCCGTTGTTGAGGTTCGTCACGCGGACGCGGGTACCGAACGGCAGTGTCCGATGAGCCGCCGTCATTGCGTTCGGGTTGAACCAGCCACCCGATGCGACGCGCTGCGGTTGCCAGTAGTAAGACGCTATACCAGACGACCGCAGGTCCCCGCCCGACCGGCTCGGCATGGCGCGACGCGCAGCGCGACGGGTCGTCCGTGGAGCGACGTCCTGCCGGGCGACACGCTGACGGGTTACCCGCTGGCGGGCTGCACGTTGCCGGGTTGCGCGCGACCGCTTGGCGCTACGACGCTCGACCACAGCGGATGCACGCTCGCTTCGGTCGGAGAAGCTGTACTCGCCGACATATGCGGCTGCGGGTGCGGCACCGAGGCCGAAGCTGGCCATCAGCATGGTGGCGCACACCGCCAGAAGCGTTCTCGTCATGGAACCTCCGATACTCTACTTGTTCAGTCTTGATTGGCAGCAGATACGACGGCGCCGAGATCATCGGCCGGAGGGAAACGCGCTGGGTCGCCTGATCGTTCAATTCCCGTCACCGGCCGGCTCCACGCTCTCAGAGCTGTCAGGAGCCGTCTCAAAGTTCACGCGCCGCCGCAGCGGAATGCCGGAACACCTTATGCCACCGAGGATTGGCAAAGGCTCGCTTTCGTTCCAGCCCCCCCTCTAAGCACTTGCAACACGGCGCCGTCAATACGGACCGCGTCACATCACGGCGATCCAATTCCCTCTTTATTCTTACTTTTGACCGTCAATGTTCCTTCGCTTGTGCACTCGCCCCATGGCATGAAGCGTTTCGTGCGGCGTCATACGGACGCGGTTGGGAGCTGACCGATGGCTGAAATCGACATGACCGATGATGACGATGCCGCCACGCTGCCTCCATCCTTCTCCGAAGCGACCGCCGTTTGGCTAAGGATCGGCCTCACCTCGTTCGGCGGCCCTGCTGGCCAGATCGCGATGATGCACAAGGAACTCGTGGAGGAGAGGCGCTGGATCGACGAGCAGCGGTTTCTCTCCGCGCTCAACTTCTGCATGCTTCTGCCGGGTCCCGAGGCAATGCAGCTCGCCACCTATATCGGCTGGCGGATGCACGGGATTGCCGGTGGCCTCGTCGCAGGACTGCTGTTCGTCCTGCCCGGTGCCGTGGTCATCCTTGCACTGTCGATGCTCTACGCCGCATTCGGGGCATTGCCCGTGGTCGAAGCCGTCTTCCTGGGCATCAAGGCCGCAGTCCTGGCGATCGTCGTCGAGGCACTCCTGCGTGTCGCCAAGCGGGCGCTCAAAGGTTCCGACCAGTGGCTGATCGCCGCCGCCGCCTTCGTCGGCATCTTCATGCTCGCGCTGCCCTACCCACTCATCGTGCTCGCAGCCGGGCTGATCGGATACTGGCGCGCCGCTGGTCGCGCCGACGCTATCACAGCGCCCACCGCTGCCGTTCCTTTCTCGCGGACGGCGGCGAGTATCGCTCTTTGGCTTGCGATCTGGATCCTGCCCCTGCTCGCCATCGCAGCCTTGTTCGGACGCGATCACGTCCTGAGCGAACTGGGGATATTCTTCTCCAAGCTCGCCATCGTCACGTTCGGTGGCGCCTATGCGGTGCTCGCCTACATGGCTCAGGAGGTGGTCGAGAGCTATCGCTGGCTTGCGCCCGGAGAGATGCTCGATGGCCTCGGGCTCGCCGAGACGACGCCCGGTCCGCTGATCCTCGTCACCGAGTACGTCGGCTATCTGGCCGCCTATCGTCATGGCGGTGGCGCGTACGGCCTCGCCCCCTGGATGAGCGGCGTGCTCGGTGCGCTCGTTGCCCTGTGGGCGACGTTCGCGCCGTGCTTCCTCTGGATCTTCGCCGGCGCACCCTATGTCGAGCGCCTCAACGCCGATCCGCGCCTCAAGTCGGCGCTGGCCGCAATCACCGCCGCAGTCGTCGGCGTGATCCTCAACCTGACGGTCTGGTTCGCACTGAACGTCGTGTTCGCAAGGGTCGACTTGCAGACTTGGGGGCCGCTCAGACTGCATGTGCCAGACCCCTCGAGCGTAAGCTGGACTGTCCTGGCTCTGGCCGCCGTCGCCTTCGTTCTGCTCCTCGTCCTTCATCGCAGTGTCATGGTCACGCTCGGCGTATGCGCGGCACTCGCGCTGGCAGCCAGAGCGCTCGCCTGAGTCGCTGCTATTCGAGTCGCTGCCCCCTTGCGTACCGAGCCCAGCCGCGATAGCGCGTCTGCGTCTCGATCCCGTGCGCAGAGCCCTACGCGAGGAAGCCCCATGGCCGCTACCGTGAAACCGTCGCCGTTCGCGCCGAAGTCGCTACCGCTCATGCCCGCGATAGATGGCGTGCAGTTCGGAACCGCCGCGGCCAACGTGCGCTACGCTGGTCGCACGGACCTGATGCTGGCGCTGCTGGGTCCCGGCACCGTCGCAGCCGGCGTCACAACTTCGTCGAAAACATGCTCCGCTCCCGTGCTTTGGTGCCGTGAGCAATTCGCACACGGTCGCGCCCGCGCACTCGTCGTCAATTCCGGTAACGCCAACGCCTTCACCGGGCGCAAGGGTGTCGCAGCAGTCGATGTCACGGTGAAAGCCGCCGCCGATGCGATCGGCTGCGATCCCGGTGAGATCTACGTCGCATCGACCGGCGTGATCGGCGAGCCGATGGATGGTGACCGGATTGCAGCGGCACTTCCAGCCCTCGTGAAATCCGTTGCCCCCGATGCCTGGGAGGCCGCCGCCCGCGCGATCATGACGACGGACACCTACCCCAAGCTCGTCACCGCCACGGTGGAGATCGGCGGCGTCGATGTCCGGATCGGCGGCTTCTGCAAGGGCGCCGGCATGATCGCCCCTGACATGGCCACGACCCTCGGCTTCGTCTTCACCGACGCGGCCATCGCCCAGCCGCTGCTGCAACGCCTCGTCTCGGCCATCACGACGCGCACCTTCAACTGCATCACCGTCGACGGCGATACCTCGACGTCGGACACGCTGATCGTGTTCGCCACCGGCCAGTCGACGAAGCGCAAGGCGCCAGCGATCCTCGACATGTCCGATCCCAACTGCGGCGCGTTCGCCTGCGCCCTAGAAGGTGTAATCAAGGAGATGGCGCTGCAGGTCGTCAAGGATGGCGAGGGCCTGACGAAGTTCGTCACCGTGCAGGTGTTCGGCGCCGAGCACGATCGCGCCGCTCACCGCATCGCGATGGCGATCGCCAACTCGCCAATCCTGAAAACCGCCATCGCCGGCGAGGACCCGAACTGGGGCCGCGTCGTGATGGCCGTCGGCAAGTCGGGTGAGGCCGCCGACCGCGACAGGCTCGCAATCTGGTTCGGTCCGCATCTTGTGGCCGTCGAAGGCGAGCGCGCGCCGGGTTACGTTGAGAAGACCGTGGCCGGCTACATGAAGAACGCCGAGATCGAGATCCGCGTCGATGTCGGCATAAGCGGTGGCATCGCAACGGTGTGGACCTGCGACCTTACCCACGACTACGTCAGCATCAATGCCGACTACCGCAGTTGACCTCCACCATCTGGTGCTACCGCTGGCACGCAACGCCTCCTGACCGGAGCTACGAAGCGGTTCACATGTCGAGCCGCCGCCGCACCTCGCCCTGTTGACAACCAGCCATTCCGCATTGCTTGGAACAAAAAAAGAACATAGCGTAGAGTGTCTGGTCGTTCACCCGGTTCACAGCGGCCTCCACTCAGGCGAGAGCAAATGCCCTTCGTCTTTCTCCATACCAGCGACTGGCACATCGCCAAGCCGTTC
This sequence comes from Devosia equisanguinis, assembly GCA_945862355.1. Lineage (GTDB taxonomy): Bacteria > Pseudomonadota > Alphaproteobacteria > Rhizobiales > Hyphomicrobiaceae > CAMDPA01. The sequence continues at coordinate 9,078 of CAMAYR010000181.1, forward strand.
GGCCAGCTCGAGCCGGAGGTGGCCGGCGTGTTGCGACAAGCCCGCCTGACAGCCTGCGACCGGATCGCGGCGGCCGCCCGCGACGGCGGCGCGCGCCATGTGCTTGTCGCCGGCGACGTGCTCGATCGTCCGAGCCTGCCCGACCGTGACCTGCGCGCAGCCTTGGCCCAGATGCAGGCCCATGCCAGCCTCGTCTGGCACATCAGTCCCGGCAACCACGATCCCGCCTCGCGTGGCGGCGTCTGGGAGCGGATCGCGCGTCTTGGCCTGCCCGGCAATGTCGTCGTGTATCTGGAACCAAGGCCGGTCGAGATCGAGCCGCGCTGCTGGTTGCTACCCGCCCCACTGGCGACACGCGCCATGTCAGCCGACCCCACCGCCTGGATGGACGCCGCCGCGACGCCGGAAGGCGATTTCCGGATCGGTCTCGCGCACGGCTCCATTCAAGGCTTCGGCTCGGAGGCGAACGCGAGCATTCGCATCGCCCCGGAACGCCCGCGGCTCGCCGGTCTCGACTACCTCGCCCTCGGTGACTGGCACGGTGTGCGCCAGATCGGTCCTCTAGCAGCCTATTCCGGCACGCCCGAGCCCGATGGGTATCTCGACAATGCGCCCGGCCGTGCGTTGCTCGTCACACTCGATGGGCGCAACTCGCCGCCACGGATCGAACATCGCGAGGTCGGCTGGCACCGTTGGCTGAAACGCGACATCGCAACCTCACGCCTCACCGACCTCGCCGCTCTCGAAGGCGAGATCGAAGGCCTCGGCGCCAACGCACGCCGCGTGATGCTGTCGATCGAGGTCACCGGCCGCGTCACTATGACTGAAGCGAGCGACCTCGCCGCGCGCCTCGACGACCTCGAAGGGCGCGTCCTGCACCTCGAGCGCAGGTTGGATCGGATGGTGCCGGCTCCCGCCGGGAACGATCTCGATCGCCTGCCTGAAGGCCACGTTCGCAGCCTCGGCCGCGCACTGACGCAAGCAGCAGCCGATACGGCCGATGCTCGCCACCTTGTCGCGCGCCGAGCGCTCCGCCACCTGTTCGAGCTCAGCGAGCAGAACACGCAAGACATCGAAGGGGAGGGGCCGTGAAGATCCTCGCCCTTCGCCTGGCCGAGGTCGGCCCGTTCCGCGAGGCCGTTGCCATCGAGGACTTCTCAGGCGGCCTCGACGTGCTGACAGGCCCCAACGAGCTCGGCAAGTCGACGCTCTTCACCGCGCTGCGTACACTCCTCTCTGAGCGGCACACGACGACGTCCCAGAAAGTCGCCACGCTGCGTCCGGAAGCAGGCGGAGCCCCCCTGATCGAAGCCGACGTCGAGATCGACGGCCGGCTGCTGCGCCTGCGCAAGCGGTTTCTCGCGCAGCGCATGGCCGTGCTCCAGGATCTCGGCTCCGGTGA
>CAMAYR010000182.1 GCA_945862355.1 Devosia equisanguinis
CGCCAGCGTCGCAGTGCCAGCCGCCGGGGCGTGTCGCCCCCGCGAAGTGCGAAGCCTGCGCGCTTTCGCCCTTCTGCCACCGGCCACCCCGATCCAGCCACTTGCAAAGCAGCCAGCCGAACGGTGCGCAAAGTCACCGATTCAGGTACCAATCCAGCGACTGGACGCTCAATGCCGGCCTCGGCTACCGCCACCTGCTCGCCGACAAGACGCTGTTGCTCGGTGCCAGCGCATGGCACGACTGGACCACTGATGCCGGTCATCGGCGATGGGGCGTCGGCGGTGAGGCCATTGGCACGCTGCTCACGCTTCGCGGCAACTATTACAATGGCTATTCCGGCTGGCGGATGGTCGATGATACGGCGACAGTACGTGTCGAAGAACGGGCGATGTCGGGGTTCGACACAGAGCTCGAGTTGCCCATTCCCTACGTCCCGTGGGCCAGGCTCGCCAGTGGCTATTACTTCTGGGATGCCAAGGAAACGAAGGACATCCACGGCTACAGCGGCCGCATCCAAATGGATCTGACCGGCCACCTCCGCGTCGAGGGCAACCTGCTGGCGGACAATCGCGGCACGACGGGAACCGTCGCGGCACGACGGGAACCGTTCGCCTCTCGATCGCCCTGGGGCAACCACGGGCGGTCACGCACACCGCTGCGGGAACCGGCTTCGCGGCACGCACCGCGTTCACGCCACGGAACCTGGAGGACGAACGACTGGACCGCGTACGGCGCAACCACACCGTCGTGGTCGAGCGGCGTACCGTCAGAAAAGGCACTGGTGCCGTCGTCGGTTCGATCATCATAGGCCGTGACGCCTGAGCCTCGCCTGACTTTCCATTGGGTCGGCTGGTATAGCAGCGGCCGACTAAACCGACCTCTTGCTTTGGACAATCCATGATGTGGCTTCCAATTTCGCGGCAATGGAAGAAGCAGTTGACCGCCGGCGCGTTGGCGCTGGGTCTGGCAGGAAGTGCTGCACTGGCTCAAGGTGACGGCAGCTTCCAGTCGACGCCGGAAAAGTATCTGATGATCTTCTCGAAGGTCGGATTGTGCCCGGATCTTGCCTGCCCTTCACCGATCGTGCTCGGGACGCAGGCGGCGCCATACGACATCGCAAGCGTCGGACCAGGTGGAGCCATCGGGTCTTTCTCGGCGGGCTCGTCGTTGCCGCCTGGCACCTACACGCATCTCTATATCGTGCTCGGGCGGGACATCGTCTATCGCGGGCGCGTCAGAATGACGACCGGCGGCAATGACTACGACTGTGTGACGAATGGGAGCCAGCAGGACCTTCAACGCGGCGTCATAGACGGTGATCTCGTCACCCCGGGCAGCGGCACGACACGGGACATAACCGCGAAGTTCGCTTCCATGTTCGAGAACGGTCGTGAGTTCATCGAGGGGAATACGCGCTGGAAGATCGCTTCGGATACTGAGATCGAGGTGGCTGCAGGGCTGCCTCAGCCCATCGTCGTCACCGCTGGCCAACCGGCGCCGAGCATTCGCATCTCGATCGACGCCGCTGGCGCCCTATGGGGCGGAGTAAACCAAGGCGGTCCTAGTGGCCCGACCTGCTATCTCTATGGTGAGGCTCCCGCGATTACGCTGCGGACCGACTAGATTGCTGCAACTCCGCCTGTAGTGTTCATGGATCTTTCGTGCTCGCGGCCGCTCAGCGGAGCATTCGTCGAAGCAAACGTCCCAAGAAGTCGGCGATAGCGATCAGGCCTCTTGGATCGGGTCTGCGCTTGGCTGTAGCGGGGCGCTGCGCTGTGTAACATGCCAGCTCCCAGCGCAAGGAGCCAGCCGGTATGATCTACCTCATCTCGACCGCCCAGTTGAAACCCGGTACGCGCGGGAAGTGCCTCGCGCCAGCGCTGGTCTGCATCGAGGCATCGCGCAAGGATGCCGGCTGCATCGCCTACGATCTCAACCTGTCGGTCAGCGATCCCGACCGGATGGTGTTCATCGAAGTGTGGGAGAGCCGGGCGGCGCTCGATGCGCATTTCCAGACGGACCATTTCAGGGCATGGCGCGCGGCAATCGCGGACTTCGTCGTCAGCCGCAAGCTCGAGGCTATCACGCCGGAGAAGATCGAGGCGCTGTGACCCGGCTGCGCTTGACCGAGATCAAATCGCGTCGGCTGGCGCTCCTTAATCATCCCCGCTTGCGACAGCAGAGGGTGTGACCAGCGCATGGCACCGAAAGACACCGCAGACGAGGCCGAGGTCCGGCAGTCACCCTACGAGATGATCGGGGGCGAGGTCGCAGTGCGTCGCCTCGTCGACCGCTTCTACGACATCATGGACGCCGATCCGGCGGCTGCCGGCATCCGCGCCATGCATGCCGAGGATCTCGCGCCGATCCGGGAGCGTCTGTTCGAATTCCTGAGCGGATGGCTCGGCGGGCCGCCGCTCTACTTCCAGCGGCCAGGTCACAAGTGCATCATGTCGGCGCACCGGCCCTATTCGATCGGCGATGCCGAGCGAGACCAGTGGATGATGTGCATCCGGCGCGCGATGGCCGACACGGGCATATCAGAAGACCTGCGCACGCTGCTCGATCCGGCTTTCCTGAGGATGTGCGAGGCGTTCCGCTCGCGGCAGCCGCAGCCTGCCAGTCGATCCAGCTGAGGCAGCCGCCGCTAAGCCTTGGCCGGCGCAGGGTCGAACAATCGCGTTGCGAGATAGCCGAATACGAGGCCCCAGAACGGCGCCCCGACGTTGAGGATCGGGATGCCGGCGACGGTGACGATGAAGGCGATCAAGGCGCCGAGCTGATTGGGTCCCTTGAACGCGCCATCGAACGCGGATTGGAGCACTTTCAGCATCGCCAGTCCTGCGAGGCAGGCGATCAGGGCGCGGGGTGCGACGACCGACAGTCGGGCGAAAACCGGAGCGAAAACGCCGAAGCACACGATCAGGAAGCTCGTGACGACGGCGCTCGCATAGTGCTTGGCTGGCGGATTGCCGGATACGATGAGAGCGCTGACAGGGCCGGCGAGACAGGTTGGGACCGTGCCGAACGGCGCCGTGATGAGCGAGCCGATGCCACATCCGATAGTTACAGCATCGACTGGCGCCTTGTGGCCCGAGGCGTGGAGTATGGCATAGCCCTGGGCGTTCTGGGCGGCGAGGACCGCGACGGCCAGCGGGATCGTCAACTCGGCAATCGCGGGCCAGGAAAGTACCGGCATCATCGGGATCGGCGGCACCAGCGACAAGGACAAGAGAGGCTGGACGGGCGCAACGGTATCCGTGCCGATGGCGCCGGTCGCGAACGAGGCAGCGACGCCGACGATCATCGCCACGATCAGCGGCGGCGCCAGACGGGCCAGATGCGGCATCGCCATCAGGGCTGCGAATGCTGCCGTCATCGGCGCGGCGATCCAGAATGCTTCCTGGAAGGACTTCAGCCAATCGATGCCGAACTGCAAGAATACGCCTGCGACCATGCCCATCACGATCGGCATGGGAAAAGCGCGCATAATGCGGCCGACTAGGCCGGTCAGCCCCAGCACCAGCATCAACACACCGGTGGCGATGTAGGCGCCGATGACCTCGGGCATCGTCAGATGAGTAAGCGCCTGGCCGACGAGCACGATGCCCGGCATCGTCCAGAGAAGCGCGAGGGGCTGGCGATAGTACAGGCTGAAACCGATCGAGATCAGGCCATTGAAGAAGAACCCGCCGAAGATCCAGGCGGCAAGCCCTGCCTCGCCGACGCCGCCTTTCATGGCAGCGGCGAACATCAAGGCCACCGGCGCGGTCGCGGCGAACAGGAACGCGACGAGGGCGCTCGCCAGGGTCGAAGCGTCGAGCTCGCGCCAGACGTCGGCAAGCCCGGCCGGGCCCGCGGCGGGAGCCGCCACCTTCTCGCTGCTCACCACCGCCGGATACCCCGCTCCATCAGGGCGCAGTCGACGGCGCTGTCGGCACCGCCCGGCCCGGACGGCGCGCCGTAGGCCGGTGGTGGTCCGAGCTGGGCGTGCATGACGCGCGGTTCCGGAGTGATCCCGGAGATCTCTAGCAGCAGCTTCTGGCGGGTCGCGGTGGCGAACTCCTCGGGCTTGGTAATCGGAATCATGAACGAGCCCGGTCCGCCGATGACGCAGCCCGCATAATAGCGGTCGAGGTTGGGGATGTCCCAGGACGAGTAGGTCAGCGACGGTCGCAGGATGATCGGCAAGCCGTTAATGACGATCCCGCTCTCGACGATGCGCTCGCGCACGGGCTCGAGCGGCGCTCCCGAGTTGTTGGCGCCGTCGCCGGACACGTCGATGACCCGCCGCTCCGAGCTGAAGGCGCGGTCGTCGAACAGCCCGACGGAATACTCGAGGGCGGCGGAGATCGAGGTCCGGCGGTAGCGGCTGTAGCGCTTTGCGGCGAGCTCACCGATGAAAGCCTCCGCACTCTGGGGGCCGTCGATAACCCGCCACGGCACGAGCAACGTCTGGATGTCGGGGCCGGCCCACTCGAAATAAGTGACGGCGATGCGGCCGTGCCGTCCCGACCTTATCGCCTTGAGGATCGCCGGATCGCGCAGCGCTGCAATATAGCCCTCGCGCTGGAGACGCTGCTCGTCGGGGTCCATCGAAAGGGAGACGTCGACGGCGAGCACCAGCTCGACATCGACCGCGAGCGGGGCGCCCGCCGTCGCTTGAGCCAGCCGCTGACGCAAGGCGGAGGCCGGCAGGACGGCGACTGCCAGCAGAGCGAAGGCGAGGCATATGATCAGGGGAATGCCAGTGCGGCTCGTCCCCGACGACCTCTCGTTCAGCATATCGTCCTCCCAAGGGCGCGCATTGCCGTCCGGCCATGGAGCTTAGCGCAGGCGCTCGGGTTGCGCACGCCCATGCAACCATCACCCAATGCTTCTGGCGCGAGCGGCCCATGGAACCTATGTTCCGGCCGGTGACCTGATCGAGCAGCGAGGAATGACGGACATGGCGAGGAAGACGGGCACGGCGGTCGAGAGCGCAAAGAGCAAGACTGCCCCCGAGAAGGCAGTGGCGAAGGTGGCCGCCCACCAGGGCGAAGCCGACAACCCATTGCTCGCCCAATGGATCGGTCCTTACGAGATCCCTCCGTTCGGCGAGATCAGCATCGAGCATTTCCCGCCGGCGTTCGAAGTCGCGCTGGCGCGCCACAACGAGGAGATCGCCAGGATCGCGCAGAGCAAGGCGAAGCCGACGTTCGCCAACACGATCGACGCGCTGGAGCTCTCGGGAGATCTGCTGCACAAGGTGGGCGCTGTGTTCTGGGGCAGGGCCGGTGCGCTGACCGACGATGCGCTGCAGGCGATCGAGCGCGAGATGGCGCCGCGTCTGGCAGCCCACCGCAATACGATCACGTCCAATTCGGCACTGTTCCAGCGGATCGCCGACCTCTACGAGCGGCGCGACAGCCTCAAGCTGACTGCCGAGCAGGCGCGCGTGCTGGAGCGGACCTACAAGGGGTACGTGCGCTCGGGCGCCAAGCTCGAGGCTGCCGAGAAGGCGCGGATGGGCGAGATCAAGCAGCGGCTCGCAGCGCTCGGCACTGCCTTCGGGCAGAACGTACTCGCCGACGAGAAGGGCTTCGAGCTGCCGCTTCCCACCGAAGCGGACCGCGCCGGGCTGCCCGACTTTCTGGTGGCGGCGGCCGCCGAGGCCGCGAAGGAGCGCGGCTCGAAGGCAAGCCACGTCGTCACGCTGTCGCGCTCGCTGATCGAGCCGTTCCTCACGTCCTCGGATCGCCGCGACCTGCGCGAGACGGCGTGGCGTGCCTGGATCCGGCGCGGGGAGAACGGCGGGCAGACGGACAACTGGGGCAACGTCGCCGAGACGCTCGTGCTACGCGACGAGATGGCGAGGATGCTCGGCTATCAGACCTATGCCGCGTTCAAGCTCGACCACACGATGGCCAAGACACCCGAGAACGTGCGCGAGTTGCTCGACACGGTGTGGAAGCCGGCGCGGGCCAAGGCACTCGTCGAGCGGGACATGCTGCAGGCCCATGCCGCGAAGGAAGGCGCGAACATCCAGATCGAGCCGTGGGACTGGCGCTACTACGCGGAGAAGGTACGCCGGGCGGAGTTCGCGATCGACGAGGCCGAGATCAAGCCATACCTGGCGCTCGACAACATCCTGGGCGCCGCTTTCGCCGTGGCCGAGCGACTATTCGGACTGCGCTTCACCGAGGTTCACGGGCTGCCTCTGCTGCATCCGGACGTGCGCGCGTTCGAGGTGGCCGACGCAAAGGGCCGGCACATCGGGCTGTTCCTGGGCGACTATTTCGCGCGACCTTCCAAGCGCTCCGGCGCGTGGATGAGCGGCTATCGCGGTCAGCAGAAGCTGCGCGCCGACATCCGGCCGATCATCACCAACACCTGCAACTTCGCCAAGGCGCCAGACGGCGAGCCGTCGCTCCTGTCGCTCGACGACGCGCGCACGCTGTTCCACGAATTCGGCCACGGGCTGCACGGGCTGTTGTCCGACGTGAAGTATCCCTCGCTGGCGGGGACGTCCGTTGCGCGCGATTTCGTCGAGCTGCCCTCGCAGCTCTACGAGCACTGGCTCGGCCATCCGGATCTGCTCGCGGAGTTCGCGCGGCACCACGAGGCGGGCGAGCCGATGCCCCGGGCCCTGATCGACCGGATCAAGGCTGCGGCGACGTTCAACCAGGGGTTTGCTACAACGGAGTTCCTGGCGTCGGCGATCGTCGACATCGACTTCCACGCCGCGCCGGCCGGCGGCGATCCCAAGGTGCGCGAAGAAGAGACGCTGCGGCGCATCGGACTGCCGCGCGAGATCGTGATGCGGCACCGCACGCCGCACTTCGCCCACATCTTCGCAGGCGATGGATACTCTGCGGGCTACTACAGCTATCTGTGGTCGGCCGTGCTCGATGCTGACGCTTTCGCAGCGTTCGAGGAGACGGGCGACGTTTTCAACGCGAAGGTCGCCGAGAAGCTGCGCCGGTTCGTCTACGCGGCCGGTGGAGCGCGCGAGGAGGAGGCCGCCTACAAGGGCTTCCGCGGCCGGCTGCCGACGGTCGACGGCCTGCTCAAGGTGCGCGGGCTAGACAAGATGGCCTGAGGTTTATCGCGCGCGCCGCTGCTCTGGGTGCAGGCTCTTGCCGAGGATGTGCTCGCTGTTACCGATAACGTGGGCACTCGAGCCGACGATCAGCGGGTCGGGTTGGCCGACGATCCGCGTGTCCTTCTGGGGATAGTCGAGCGAAGTGAGAAGGTGCTTCATGCAGTTGAGACGCGCGCGCTTCTTGTCGTCCGACTTGACGATCGTCCAGGGCGCATCGGCGGTATCCGTGTGGAAGAACATCGCCTCCTTCGCCTCCGTGTAGTCGTCCCACTTGTCGAGCGAGGCCATGTCGATCGGCGAGAGCTTCCACTTCTTCAGCGGCTCGGCCTCGCGGGACTTGAAGCGGCTCAACTGCTCCTCGCGCGTGACCGAGAACCAAAACTTGAAGAGGAGAATGCCGGAGCGGACCATCATCCGCTCTAGTTCCGGCGTTTGGCGCATGAACTCGAGGTACTCGTTGGGCGTGCAGAAACCCATTACCCGCTCGACGCCTGCGCGGTTGTACCAGGAGCGGTCGAAGAGGACGATCTCGCCAGCTGATGGCAGCAGCGCGATGTAGCGCTGGAAGTACCACTGCGAGCGCTCCTTGTCGCTCGGCTTCTCGAGCGCCACCACGCGGGCGCCGCGCGGATTCAGGTGCTCCATGAAGCGGCGGATGGTGCCGCCCTTGCCGGCGGCGTCGCGCCCCTCGAACAGGATTACGATTTTCTGGCCGGTGGCCTTCACCCAATCCTGGGCCTTCAGCAGCTCGACTTGAAGCTCGGCCTTGTGCCGCTCGTAGTCCTTGGTGCGGATCCAGGTGCGGTAGGGGTACTCGCCCGTCTCGAAAAGACGCCCTATGGCGGCACGGTCGTGTCTCAGAGCAGCGAGGTCGCGCGGCGGCTCAGCGGCCGTTGCCTCGGTCGGCGCCGGCTCGGCAGCGGGCGTGGGCTCGATCCCGGCGATCGGAGTAGCGTCAGGCTCGGCCGTTACGGCCCCAATGCCGCGCTCGATCGACTGTTCGACAGTAACCGGTTTCGTGCTGCGCATCGGTGCTCCACATTTCCATCGCTTGCATTTGAAGACATGAGCGCGGCAGGATATGCTCCTACCACATCATCTGCTTGATCCAAATCAATAATTTTCCGCTTCACGTGCGGCTACTTCCCGGCACGCGGGCAGCGCTCAGCCGAAGACATGCCACTGGGTCGCGGCGTAGGCGATGCCGACCACGACGCCGGCGACGGCCAGCCGGTAACGCATCGCCATCTGGAAGGTGCCATTCAGCAGGGCCAGCGTGCTCATCAGGCAGCGCCAGGCTATTCGCGCGCCCTCGGCGAGCAGGACGCCGGCGCCCAGTCCGATCATAAAATTAGTGGATGAGACAGTGGCGACGATCCATTCCCAGGCTACGATTTGAAGCTGGGCGGTGTCCGGCTTCGCGCTCATGCCCGATACGAGCACCAGCCCTTTGGCCTGAGCCAGCACATCGCCCGCGCACAAGCACAGCGTCGCCGCCGCCAAAATGATCGCCAATCGTGCCAGAACCCGCATTGCATTCAATCCGCGCCAACCACTCCAACAGCCCACGAAGCCGGTTGCAGCTTATCCTCCGCCTCTCAACGTCTGGTTAACCACAACGATCGGCAGCGGTGATGATGCGCGTCGTCTACCGCAGAGACGTGTTGCGGGGGCAATTCCGCATTGACATCCGCTGGGACTGGCGCGAGACTGCCATCACTTCCCGAAAAGGAGGTCTAAGAAAATGCTTCCACCGGCCAAGCGATGCCGCGCCACTCGTGTTGAGGCGAAGTCCCAACTCTGGTCAGCGCGGCCTTCCCACAGCAAAGCGATCGACCATCGCTCAACGGGTACTTCCGGGGCCTGATGTGCGCGTGCCGGTGCCTTGAAGCCTTATTACGGCAACCTATCAAGGTGGCAATCAGGGCGGCAATCAGGCAACCAATCGGCTCAGAGTCGGGCCGTCTTCCGCGGTCCCTAGAGTTCGCGTCGCATAGCGGGCGATGTGGCGCATGAGGGAAACGGGAAGACGAACGCGCGATGCTCTCGTCGTACTCGATGGGCCAAGCGCTTTTGCGCGGGGCGCTGGGTTCTTGGGCGCTGGTCGATCTCTGGAAGCGCGATAAAGCGCTTGAAGTAAAACCGAGCGGGCCGACCGCTTCGACCTTTCCTCATTGCTCCCGTCCGCCACGGAGGTTCGGGAGCGGCTCGTGAAACAGGTCGAGTGGGCAGCCCGCCTATCGGTACCCTCAGCTTCTGCTCACCCTCAGCTTCCTGGCATTCAGCTTCCTGGCATTCAACCGAGCCGCCTCTGCACTGCGCCTCTATGGCGCCTTTGGCAGCCACTTCAGGCCCAACTCGGCGATATCGGTGTCCCCAACCAGCGGACCTGCCGCGCATTGGCAATCTGTCAGAGACGTCTACAGCCCCTCTTTAATCCTACCCGTCTTCTCCAATCTGCGCTCTTTCCCCATCATGCCCTGGCATCATCGAGTTGCCCGACGATGTGATACCGGCCTGAACCGACCGGGTGGACAGGCCTTTGCCATGTCCACTACAAACGCCCCATCACGTCTGAAACGACAATCCAGAAATCCCAGGGAACCTTCATGTCCGAGCAACCATCCAATGCCGGTGGCCGTACTGTTCTGCCGAATACTGGCACGACCGGCGGCGCCAACACGTTGTGGGGCAGCGACGTCATCGCGAGCGCACTGCACGAGCAGGAGGTGCCCTACGCCTGCCTCAACCCCGGCGCCAGCTATCGCGGCCTGCACGACAGCATCGTCAACTATCTCGGCAACAAGTCGCCGAAGATGATCGTGTGCCTGCACGAGGAGCACGCTGTCGGCATCGCGCATGGCTACGCGATGGTGACCAACAAGCCGCTGATCGCGATCGTCCACTCCAACGTCGGCCTGATGCACGCGTCGATGGGCGTGTTCAACGTGTGGTGCAACCGCGCGCCGATGGTGCTGATCGGCGCGACCGGCCCGGTCGATGCGATGAAGCGCCGGCCGTGGATCGACTGGATCCATACATCCGCCGACCAGGGCGCGCTGGTGCGCAATTACACGAAGTGGGACGATCAGCCGGGCTCGCCGGGTGCTGCAGTCGAATCCATCCGCCGCGCTTTCCAGATCTCGATGACGCGTCCGTGCGGCCCGGTCTACGTCAACCTCGACGCCGCCATCCAGGAGATGCCGCTCGACGAGGCGCCGAAGGTGGAGCCGGTCAAGCGCTTC
>CAMAYR010000183.1 GCA_945862355.1 Devosia equisanguinis
CATGCGCTCGTCAAAAGCATCCAAACGGCAGCCGCGGCCGGCACTGATGGCGTGATCGCTGTCCTGACCCTCGATGACCTGGCGCGAACGGCCACCGCGCGCCGACTGCCGCTGATGGCGTCGCCGGCTGCAGCGAAGACGCCATCCACGCCGTTTATCCTCGCCGACAAGGAGGTAGCCTTCGTCGGCGAGATCGTCGCGATGGTGGTGGGCGCCACGCGCTATGCCGCCGAGGACGGGGCCGCGCTCGTCGAAGTCGATTATGACCCGCTGCCCGCCGTGACGGATATGCTCCACGCCATCGAGCCAGCCTCGGAGAAAGTGCGCACCGAGGTCGCCACGAATGTGCTCAACACCTACCGGGTCGAGTACGGCGATACCGATGTCGCGTTCGCAGGCGATGCGCTCGTCCTGGCCGAGACGATCACCGTCCATCGCGGCGCCGGCCATCCAATGGAAGGCCGCGGCATCGTCGCCATACCCGATGCGGCAAAGGGAAGCCTGCTGGTTCACGCATCCACGCAGATGCCGAACGACCTGCATCAGGCGGTGATTACAGCGACCGGCCTGCACGACGATCAGGTGCGCGTCGTGTCACCCGACATCGGCGGCGGTTTCGGGCCGAAATACTGCGTCTACCCCGAGGAAATCGCGGTGGCCTGCGCCGCCGTCGCGCTCGGCCGCCCGCTCAAGTGGGTGGAGGATCGCCGCGAGCACTTCCTTGGCGCCATTCAGGAGCGCGACCAGCATTGGACCGTCGAGATCGCGGTCGGGCGCGATGGCCGGGTGCGCGGCGTGCGCGGGCACATGGTCCACGACCAGGGCGCCTACACGCTGAAAGCGGCCAACCTGCCTTACAATTCAGCGACCGCCGTACCCGGCCCCTATCTGCTGCCCGCCTACCGCATGGACGTTACCGTCACGCTGACCAACAAGGCACCAGTCTCCTCCGTTCGAGGCGCTGGCTATCCCCAGGCCGCCCTCGTCATGGAGCGACTGATGGACAGCGCCGCGCGTGCGCTCGGGATGGACCGGGCCGCGTTCCGGGCGCTCAATCTCATCCCCGCGAGCAAGATGCCTTATTCCAAGCCGCTGAAGGCGCGCTCGGGCGCCGGCATCGTGTACGACAGCGGCGATTACCCGGCAGCCCAGGCGCAAGTCGTCGAGGCTGCCGACTGGGCAGGCTTCGAGTTCCGCCGCAGCGCCGCACTGAGGGCTGGTGGCCGCTATCTCGGCATCGGCATCGCCAACGCGGTGAAAGGCACGGGGCGAGGACCTTTTGAAACAGGCAGCGTCAGGATCGCCGCCTCAGGCCGGGTTTCAGTCTACACCGGCGCCGTCGAGATCGGGCAGGGGCTGACGACCGCGCTCGCCCAGATCTGCGCGGAGGAGATCGGTGTAGCGCCCGAAACCATCGCGGTCGTCACCGGCGACACCGCCACCTCGCAGCTCGGCCTGGGCGGTTTCGCCAGCCGGCAACTCGTGACGGCGGGATCCTCGGTCCGGCTCGCCTCGCGCGCGGTTGCCGCCAAGGCCAAACGGCTCGCCGCGCATCTCCTCGAAACAGCCGAAGAGGATTTAGAGCTGCGCGACGGGCGCGTCGAAATCAAGGGCGTGCCGGGGCGCGGCGTGACGCTGGCGGAGATCGCGCGCATTCTTCGCGGCGCGCCGGGCTATGCCTTCCCCGAGGGGATGACGCCGGGGCTGGAAGCCTCCGAAGCCTGGCAGGCAGGACCGCTCGCATACGCCAACACGACGCAAATCGCGGAGGTCGCGGTCGACATCGAAACCGGACAGGTCGAAATCCTGCGCTACGTGGCGCTGCAGGACTCCGGCGTGCTCGTCAACCCACTACTGGTCGAAGGCCAGCTCATCGGCGGCATCGCGCACGGCATCGGCAATGCGATGTACGAGTGCATGCGCTACGGGGCGGACGGCCAACCACTATCGACGACGCTGGCCGAGTACCTGATACCGGGGTCGCACGAGGTGCCACGGATCGAAACCCATTTCACCCAATCGCCCTCGCCCAATAATCCGCTGGGTGCGAAGGGCGCTGGCGAGGTCGGCACGATCCCGGCCGCTGCCGCCGTCGTGTCGGCGATCGAGGACGCGCTACGGCCGTTCGGTGTGCGCATCTCGAGCCTGCCGGTATCGCCGATGGACATCCGCGCCTTGATCGCGGCCGCACGCGGCAATGCCGGCTAACCACCGCTGACGGACTGAGGCTGGCGAACTGAGGCTGGCGCGCGTCTCTGTCAGGTCTGGAGATCGCCGTTCATCACTATCCCGAGCACCTGCTCCGGCGTGACATCGGACGGCAGACGCGCAAAATCGGCCACAAGCTCGACGGCTTTGTGCAGGCGTGACTGGAACTCGTCCTTGTCGATCTCCATAGCGCCGAACTGGCGCAGATGCTCGGTGACGAACTGCGTGTCGAGCAGTGTGAAGCCGCCGAAGACGAGGCGCGCGCACAGGTAGACGAGCGCCACCTTCGAGGCGTCCCGCTCGGTGGAGAACATGCTCTCGCCGAAGAACGCGCCGCCCAGCGCGACGCCGTAGAGGCCACCGACCAGGCGGCCATCGAGCCGAACCTCGACGGTATGGCAATGCCCCTGCCGGAACAGGTCGCGATAGAGGCTGCGGATCTGGCTGTTGATCCACGTCGAACGCCGGCCGGGACGCGGCGCCGCGCAGCCGTCGATCACGCCCTCGAAATCGAGGTCGAAGGCCACCTCGAAGCCCGCCTGCCGCACGGTTCGCGCCAGCCGCTTGGGGATGGTCAAGGCATCGAGCGGCAGCACGCCACGCGCCTGTGGCTCGATCCAATAAAGCTGAGGGTCGTCCGCGCTCTCAGCCATGGGGAAGATGCCGCAGGCGTAGGCCCGCAGCAGCATCTGAGGCGTGATCTCGAACAGCGGACTATTGCGTGCAGCCATGACAAGCGCCGGATTGCGCGCAGCTCGCGACTGCGCCGGCCTTCTACATAGGACAGCTCGCGCACGATGGCGAGGGATCACGCGCCAGGGCTATTCAAAGAGTGTGACCACTGACGAAGGCGACGGCTGCTGCTGCGGCGCGGCGCGGTCGCGGGAACGAGTGGGGAATTGCACGGGATTTCACACCGTGCCACCAGCGCACGAGCACCGGCTTGGGCGCGGCAGCGGTCCTCGTCCATCGAGACATCTCGAACCCAATGCAGACTCATCTCGATCGCCCCGCGGTGCCCGTTTAAGTTCGAGCATGCGCGCTGGGCCACCTCGGCAGCCATGAGGCTGGTGACGAGACAGGTGATCTCGACGTTGACTTGTCGCCGTCCAGCGCGTGCTACTCTCGATGCGGGCGACCTGAGCGGCGCCCGGCCACTTCAGGTGCTCGACGACCTCTACGCTCACCCCGATGTGGCGCGTCTGCTGCGGACCGTTGCGTTTCCCGGTGGGCATAACCGTTGCCAGTTCAGGCGGCGGAGCGGGTTTTTCCGTGCTCGTTTCGACAGAGGTGAAAAGCCGGCGAAACGCGCGGCGATTGCAACGATCGTGGCTTCGAGTGCGTGCTGGTCGTCCTTCACCACGAGCATGCAAAGACCGCTGGAATCGCGGATCTGTCGACCGATCTCACACTGACAGTAGATCGCTTCAACCGAGATGATGGCACCGTCGAGCGGCAAACCTTCGAGTTGCACCAGCGCGGCGGAGATCTCGCTCTGGTCGGGATCGACCACGGCATGGCGCCCTGCCATGCGACGTTCCACTATTTCCGTGGTCGCTATGCAGACGCGCTTAGTTCAGGCCTCGGCAAGCTCGCGCGCGGCGATGGGCGCGCCTGCCATATCGCCATCGACGGCAAGACATCGCAGGGCAGCCGGCGGCTGGAACCAAGGCGCTCGACGTGCCCTGCGCATTCGCAACTGTTCTCAGCGCCGTCGTCGGCGAACCTGTCGTCTATCCCGATCAAGGCCTGAGCATCGGGCTCCAACCACCGCCCCCAGCGGAATTCGCGATCGAGTCATTGGCGCCCGCCACCGTGGCGGCCGATACCATCTGATGGAAGTGCTCGGACCGGCCATTGCTGCGCCGACGCTGCGAGCAGCGGGGACAAGAGCGCTTCTGCGAGCAGAAGCACTCGGTGCCGTCGAGTGCGATCAGGGCGTGGCCACCAAGCCTCAGGAAGGGAGCGAGCCGCTTAACCTTTTTCAGCGCCGCGAGCGTCTCCCCGAACATCGGGAACAGCACCTACGGTGGAACCGGATCGAGCATCGCGCGGATGTGGTTGTCGGTCGGGATCCTGTCCATCGCGATCAGCGGCTGGCAGTTCGACTTGCCCCGCCCACGCTGGCGCGCCTTCTACTGGGCGAGAAATGACGGGCTCTGCATGAATCACGTCACGAACGCGGCTATCCCCACGTCGGTCATCTCATAGACGGTGTTCCCGCACTCCCGCCGATCGGGAAGGGTCGCGCACATGGCCTTGAAGGCCGCGATGAGCGATGCGGACGCCACGAACACCTGGGTTCAGCCCATCCGCGCCGGCGCGATAATTCAAACCGCCGCATGCCCGCGCCCCGGCCTCACGTCATGATGAGAACTGGTGCTGATGCTCTGCCTTGCTTGACAAGCGGCGAGCCCACCCACTAAACACTTTGGCTTCCGGGGCCGTAGCTCAGATGGGAGAGCGCTGCAATCGCACTGCAGAGGTCAGGGGTTCGATTCCCCTCGGCTCCACCAATTAAATCAAGCACTTATCCGGCCACCCCCAAGATATCCCCATCTCTGTCACGCACCTGTCACGCACCAAGGCGTGCTCTGGTGCGCTCAGGGATGCTCCAGCATGTCGCTGTTTTCCCTAGCGTGCGTGACAGGATTGCCGGTCGTGACAGGGTAGCCTGATGCAGGGCGCTGCATTGGTACGCTGGCAACTCTGGACGTGGAGGCACGGGTTTTCGTTTGGGTGTCCTTCGTGCTCTGAGTGCGTTCCCGCCGGTGGGTTCAGGACTTGCCATTGCGCTAATCACTTGCGGACGCCGCCCGTCGTTGGGTCGGGTTAACAGCGCTTAACCGACAGGCTTCGCAAACAGCGCCATGCTCCGGTCTCTGAGCCGACGGGAGCCTCTGCCATGCGTTGCCACTACCTCTCCGATCTGCACCTTGAATCCGAGATGTTCGATCAGCGTCTGCCTAAAGGCGACGTCTTGATCATCGCCGGCGATCTCTGTCACGCGCGCTGCCTCGATCCGGCTTTCACCGACAAGTACAGCGTCGACCAGGGGGCTCGCGTGATGCGGTTTATCGATGAGGCGCGCACCAACTTCGCGCACGTGCTCCTCGCCGCCGGCAACCACGAGCATTACGATGGCGTGTTCGAAGATACCGTGCCGCTCCTGCGCCGCTACCTGCCAGGTATCACGGTTCTCGACAATGAGACCGTCGAGATCGACGGCGTGCGCTTCTTCGGCTCAACGCTTTGGTCGAATTTCGAGGGCCGCAACCAAGCTTCCATGGACGGCATCCGTCGGCGCATGGGCGAATACTTCTTCGTCAAGACGCGCGGCTCCACCGACGATGCCAGACCACTCCGAAGGTTCCAGCCCGAGGATGCGCTTCGAGCCCATGATACGGCCTGGGAAGCATTGGTCCGGGCGGTGAAGGCTGGAACGGGCAAGCCCACCGTCGTCATCACCCACCACGCTCCGAGCAAGCTGGGCTGCAATCCGGAGTTCGTCGGCAATGGCCTCGATGGCGCCTATTACAGCGCACTCGACGATGATATCAGCGCCTTGGAGTCGGTGCCCTACTGGATTCACGGGCATACCCACGTCGCCAAGACGTACCCAATTGGCCGGACGATGGTAAGCTCGAACGCCCGAGGCTTTACCTCAAAGGGGCAGGGCGCGCGCGGGTTTACGTCGAACGCTTGCATTGATGTCTAACAGGGATACGGGCGACGCCAGGATCGGACGAGCGATGTCGGCTTCCAGACCGAGGGGCTCAGCGATCGAGTGCAAGCTGTTGATTTTGATCCTCCCCTTCCATGTTACCACTCAGCAACGCGTTCAACCCAAGCGCACGAAACGCTTGCATGGCTTTAGCCGACGCGCGCGTTCACCGATCCGGCGATCGCTAGGGCGCACCTGATTGCCCGCCGCCACGGCTGCTCATTCTCATTGGCCACATGGCCGGCCTGCACGACATAGCATTTTTAAAGCGCTTCTGCCCCTGCAGCCGATGCCGGGTGATGTTGCTCTCGTCGGCGCCCGAGGAGAACCAGGAGGAGTACTCGGTCGCGGGCCTCCCTGCTGCCGATCTACCTGCTGCCGACCACGTCGCCAAGCCATCCTCGGTGGCTCCCATGGTACTGCTCTGCACCAGAGTTCTGGCGGCGCAGGGATGACGGATGCGCGCGACGCGGGCGCAACGACGGGGACTGAAGCATCCGGTCCGGCAGACTGCAGAGGGCGCGGCGCTCACGCCCCGCCGCAACCGGCATCGCGCATCCAGGCTTCGACCGTGGCAACCGAGTGCGACGAGCCGAGGGCGCTGAAGAGGTCGCGGGCGCGAGTCCACTGGGCGCAGGCGGCGGCAATGTTGCCCCGGCTCTCCTCGACCGCACCGAGGTTGGCGGACTGGCTGGCCATGCCCTCCTTGCTGCCGAGCGCCTCGAAAAGGCCAAGCGCCTTGCGGTACATCTCTTCGGCGCGGTCGAGGTCGCCGCGGTTCATGTAGACGTTGCCGATGTTGCTGGTGGCGGTGGCCATGCCCTCCTTGCTGCCGAGCGCTTCGTTAAGGCCAAGCGCCTTGCGGTACATCTCTTCGGCGCGGTCGAGGTCGCCGCGAGTCAAATAGACGATGCCGAGGTTGCCATAGTTGTTGGCAATGCCCTGCATTCGGCCGAACGCTTTGTTGAGGGCGAGGGCCTTCTTGTACATCTCCTCAGCACGGTCGAGGTCGCCGCGCGTACGGTAGACGTTGCCGAGGTTGCCGGTGTTGGCGGCCATGCCTTCCGCGCGGCCGAGAGCTTCCTCGAGGGCGAGGCCTTTACGATACATCTCCTCAGCACGGTCGAGGTCGCCGCGGGTCCAATAGACGACGCCGAGATTACCGGTGGCGCCGGCGATGGCCTGCTGGTCGGACGCGCTTTTGCCGAGCGCCAGCACGCTCTCGTAAGCCTTGATGGCGTCGTCGAGGGCGCCGGTACGGCGATATAGATGGCCGAGCTGGTTCCAGCCGTCGGCGTCTTCAGGATCCAGCTCCGTGGCTCTGGCGTAGGCCGCCAGCGCGGCCTGGGTGTCGTGCAAGAAGGCCAGCGCGCCCTTCTGTCGCCATAGCGCCGCCTCGTCCTTGGCCAACCGGTCGCGCGCCCGCGCCCGCTCGACGATGAGCTGATCGAGTGCCGCCTCGGCCGCCTGTCCGCTCTTGTCCTTCAAGGCGGCGCCCTTGCCGGCGGCGAGCAGGGTGTCGATGGCGGCGTCGAGGTCGCGGGCGAGGCCGTCGCCCTGGCCGGAGGAAGACACCGCCGGGGAAAAGGGCGCGCTGGCCTCGCGGACGACGAGCACCTGTTGCAACTCCCGCCGCAGCGCCTCGATGTCGGCCTTAGTGGCGACTTGCTCAACCTTCTGTGCCACCTCGCGCACGTCCTTGCGTGTGGCTTGCCCGCCGTAGCGAAAAAGCCCGATCAGCAGGAGAGCGAATGCGACTACACCGCCGATGCTGCCGATCCAATCGAGCACCATTTTTGCGCGCTCGTCCGGCTGCCATCCCGTCGCGTATTTGATTGCGAACGCAAACAGATCACCGATCCACGAAACCAGCTCCAAAAGAAAATCCATCGCCCCCACCCATCGGCCGACACTGGCGCTGTCCCTGCCCCCGACCGAGTTCTCATTCGCCTCGCGTTCACCAGGACCAAGTCCATCACGACGTTAACACCGCTTCTGTGACGCAGTGAAGGCCGTGAATGTGGACAAGGAAAACCCGCGGTCTTAGCGACAGATGAGGCGCGATCCAGCCTGAGGAAGACAACGTGCACGCCGGCACGCGGAGCCCGACCCGTCGGGATCGTTTGACTTGCTTTCGTGTGTTGGCCCTTGTCGTCTTGCCGCCGACGTTCGCTGACAGAGCGTAGCGGTCATCCTGCCATCCCTCACAACTCGCGTCCAAGATCCTTGTCGGGGTTTCGTTGCCGCCATGCGGCCATGCCACGTTTGATCTGCTCGGAGCGCGACACAGCTTCCGCAGGCTTCGCCTCAACGGCTTTCATAAAATTCTGAGTCACATCGGGCGGCGGCGTTCCTGGCGGCGGTGCCTGTGCCTCGTGGAAACGTTCTAGGGGAGGAGCCGGTTGTCGCTCCGGCGGAGGTGGAGGCGACCGCACGAACGGACGTGGCGCATTGGCGCGCTCGGTTGCCAGGGATGCCTTGGCCATCGCGAATGAGACAGACTGGCGCCTCGCCACCTGCGCGTCCTTCTCGGATTGACGCTCCGCAGATTGGCGATCGCGCAAGCTCCCCATCGCAAATTTGTGCCTTTGCCAGATCGCGTCCGTTAACGCCTTGCTTTCGAATTTCGACTGGCGGGCGAGGGCACGGCGCTCCTGCTCGTGGAGATTAGCCACCCGTTTGCTCAGTAGTTTGCCCGAACGAATGAGCGGCAGCATCTGTCGCAACGTCAGCGGTCCTCGTGCGCCGCCAAGCCGTTCGCGGTTCTGATAGACGAAAGCCGCGCGATCCAACAGATTTCCGGACAGCCGATCGACGAGCCGCGCTTCCTTGCGTTGCGCGGAATAGAGCTGGCGCCATTTCGGTTTGTAGGTGGCCCTAACGCTCTCGCGGGCCGCGTCGACCTGCGTATCGGTCTGCTTGTCGAGCGCGTCGCGGGCGGCCGTGTGCCGTGCCCAGGTGGCGTCACGTTGGCCTTTCATCTCGGCATCGAGTGCCGCCCGCATGGCGCGCATTCGGTCGGTGATCTCCTTCTTCTCGAACCACTGCTTGCGGCTGGCCGACTTGTCCTTGACCGACACATAGGGCTTGCGCGCCTTCGTCGGCTTCCGGCTGGCCTCCATCAGGTGCCGGCTCGGATCGACCTTGCCACCCATGAGGATGGCCGTGGCATCCAGGTGACGGGCTTTGGAGTGTTTCTCGCGCTCGGCGTTGTTCTTGATGCGCTCCTCGCAATGGATGCCATGCGCGCGCTCGTAGGCCTCCGCCCATTTGGACAGCTTCTCTTTGGTGTACTTGAGTTGCGCCGTCTTGCCGGTCTCGGGATGGACGGTGTTGGCCACCACATGCACGTGCATATGCATTTTGTCCGAATGCGCCGCGATCACCGCCTGGTGCTCGACAAGCCCCATCAGCTTCAGGGTTTCGAGCGCCATCTTCTGCATGTGCTCGGGCGATGGCTTGTCGTCCTGGTGCCAGGCCAAAGTGTAATGCAGCACCGGCGTCTTGTTATCGCGGCCCGTGGTCGGCACGCCATTCAGGATCTTGAGCTTGGTGCGGTCCTCCCACGTATTGCGCATGGCACGCCAGGCTTCCTCGGGGGAGGTCTCCCCGAGGTGCTGGGTCATCACCCAATCAACCCGGTCACAAGTCTTCTGTCCGTGGTCGTGCAGGATATACGCGCACGCCCCCTTGAAGCTCGATCCCCGTTTGTGAATGCGCGGTACCATGCGCGGCGTTCCTCATCCTGAGGGTTGTGCGACGAGCGGAGAGTTCGTCGGCGAGTAGTAGGTCCAACAGGCGCGCGGCATGGCGGTAGGCGTCCTGCACGGCCGGCGGCAAACCCGAGTTCACGGCATGGGCGATCTGGTTGACGTTGTTGCCGATCCGCCGCAGCTCGTTGAACAGCTCCGGCGCCATCAAGATCAGCGGTTCGTCATCTGGTAGCGACTGCCGAGACCGCCCGTCGTGCTTGCCGGACTTGCCATCGAGACTCGTCACGATGAGATCGGTTAGCGTCATGCCGGCGTTGGCGGCCTTGGCTGCGAGATGGTCACGCATGTCCTCTTCCAGCCGGAAGGTCACGATCCTCGACTTGCGACGTGGCGATGCTATTTTCGGACGTGCCATCACTGCCTCCAGAGTTCGGGTTCGGGACGCGCATCGTGCGCGTCCTGACCGGGAGGGGTGCAGGGGAGCAGCGGAGCGGCTCTCCCTTGCCGAGTGGTTTTTGTAATACAAAAACCTGAATCGGTGACTTTGCGCACCGTTCGGCTGGCTGCTTTGCAAGTGGCTGGATCGGGGTGGCCGGTGGCAGAAGGGCGAAAGCGCGCAGGCTTCGCACTTCGCGGGGGCGACACGCCCCGGCGGCTGGCACTGCGACGCTGGC
>CAMAYR010000184.1 GCA_945862355.1 Devosia equisanguinis
CGCAGGCTCCGCCCGCAAGCGGACAGGTCGACCCAGACAACCAGTTGAATTTGTTCTAGAGTTAGCCAGACAGTAGTGATGGATACTATCATTTTCGTGGGGCTGGACGTCCACAAGAAGACGATCGCGGTGGCGACGGTGGAGGGACGTGCGTCGGCTGACGTACGCTTCTTCGGCACGATCGCGAACACGCCGGAGGCGATCCGGTCGATGCTGAGGAAGCTCGGCAAGGGCGGACAGCAGCTGCATCTGGCCTACGAAGCCGGGCCGCTGGGCTACAACCTGTATCGACTGTCTACTGGGCTCGGCCACCGCTGCGACGTGGTGGCGCCATCGCTGATCCCTTGCAAGGCCGGCGACAAGATCAAGACCGACCGTCGCGACGCGATGATGCTCGCCCAGTTGTTGCGGGGTGGCCAGCTGACCGAAGTGTGGGTTCCCGACGAGGCGCATGAGGCTATGCGCGATTTGGTGCGCATGCGGGCGCAAGCCATGAAGGATCTGCGCAAGACACGCCAGCAACTGCACAGCTTTCTTCTTCGGCACGGCCGCGTATTCGCCGGCAACCACTGGACCAAGGCGCACCGTCGCTGGCTCGGCGAACTGAAGTTCGTACACCCGGCGCAGCACCTCGTGATGGAGGAGCTGATGGCGCGGATCGAGCGCGCCGAGGAGCTATGCGATCGATTGAAAAGGGCAATCGTCGAACTTGTCCCTCAGTGGACGCTTGCACCGGTGGTCGCTGCTGTGCAGGCACTCAGGGGTGTGTCGATCCTGGTGGCAGCAACGGTCGTCGCCGAGGTCGGCAACTTCAGCCGGTTCGAGAGCCCCCGGCAGCTGATGGCGTATCTGGGCCTCAACCCATCCGAGCATCCGAGTGGAGCGACGATCAAACGCGGATCGATCACCAAGACCGGCAACAGCCTGGCGCGGACTTGTCTGGTCGAAGCGGCCTGGACATACAGACATCCCGCACGCGTAACGCAGATCATCCGCGAGCGATTGAAGGGATTGCCGGAGCCGATCCGGGCGATCGCGTGGAAGGCACAGGTTCGACTGTCTGGGCGATATCGCAAGCTGACGGCGGCCGGCAAATCGGCGTCGAAAGCGATCGTCGCGGTTGCCCGCGAACTGGTCGGATTCATCTGGGCCATCGCCCGGCTCGTCGAGCCGAAGGCCGCGGTCATGGATGAGCCGAAGGCGGCATGACAAACACGTCGTAATCACACAAGCGAGGGAGACATCAGCGGACTGACAGAATATCGGTGCCCAATGCGGGCGGCAGGATGTGGAGGGTGGGGAAACCTCGAACAATCGGGTTTGAAGCAGGTGTCACGTTCCAATCAAACGCGACAGCCCACGCTCGTGAACTAGACAGAGGAAGCCCCGCGACGAACCTTGGTCATGCGGTACCCAACCCGCGGATAAGAGCCGGATCAACCGTCGTCCAATCGTCCTGTCGCCTGCCTTGGACATCGATCAATTGCAGTGCCGCGCAAGCGGATCGAAGACGCGCGCCTCGACGTTGACAGAGCGGACATAAGAGCCCGGATCATGCATCGGGCTTGAGGAATTGTGCGGTGGCTGTGGCGTAGGCCGTTGAGTCCGCGTAGCAAACCGTTGCGAGACGAGCGTGCCTGCGTCGCAACGGAACGCGACAGCCATGAACGACGCTACGCCGCTTCCCTTCGATCTGCCAGCCGTCCGTGCCAAGAAACTCACAGTCGATTTCAATGGCGGCAACCAGTCCTCGGACGGCGGCCTGCTGGCGCTGCGGGCGGCCGAGCAGAAGATCGGCATCGTCGCCCGGCTCGCCACGGCGCTGCCCGACCGGCGCGATACCTCGCGCGTTCGCCATCCTCTGCGCGAGATCATCGGCGCGCGCGTGCTCGGCATCTGCTGCGGCTATGAGGACGGCATCGATCACGACCGGCTGCGCGACGACCCTGCCTTGAAGATGGCGGTCGGCCGATGCCCTGAGACGGGCGCGCCGCTCGCCTCTCAATCGACCATCTCCCGGTTCGAGAACGCGCCGTCGAGAACGGATGCAGCGCGTCTGGCGGCCGCCCTCGTCGACCAACTCACCGCGCATGTAAGCCCGTGCCATCGCGACATCTTCGATATCGACGACACCTTCGATGCCGCGCGTCATGGCGGAGCCGTGCGCTGCACGGACGCGGCCAGCAGCTCACGTTCTGGAACGCGCACCACGACGAGCGTGGCTTCGCGCCGATGCATGTGTATCACGCCGGCAGCGGGCTTCCCGTCGCGGCGATCCTGCGGCCGGCGAAGACGCCAGCAGGCACGGAAGTGCGCACCGTCATCAAGCATCTGACGAAGCGCATTCGAGGCGCGCAGGGCTGGAGACATGCCAACATCGTCTGGCGCGGCGACAGCCACTACGGGCGCGTCGAGGCCATGGACTGGTGTGACGACAACGGCGCCGGCTACATCTTCGGCCTCGCCGGCAATGCCGCGCTCGACCGCGAAGTGGCCGAAATATCGGATCATCTGCGCTTCTGGCATGCGTGGTCGAACGAGCCGAAGATGCGCTGCTACTCCTCGTTCGAGTATCGCGGCGGCAGTTGGAGAACAGCGCGCCGCGTGATCGCGCGCATCGAGGTCTCGTTGCAGCCCGATCCGACACCGACGCATCCCGACGGCTGTCGCCAGGAGGTCGACGTCCGCTACGTCGTCACCTCGCTCGAAGGCGACGCCGAGCGGCTTTATGAAGGCGTCTATTGTCAGCGCGGACAGGCCGAGAACCTGATCAAGCTGCATAAAGCTCAGCTCGCGTCCGATCGCACGTCGTGCCATGCGGCGACGGCAAACCAAGTGCGGCTGACCATACCTATCCCCTTCGCTCAGCGCCCCTCAGATCCGGCGCAATTGCGTGCGATCTGAGCCCCAACCGGGGAGTGGCCGATGACGCAGGCGAGCCGAGACGATCTGTGGCGTGATTTTCCCAAGACGGCGCCTGAGTTCGAGGCGCGGTTCGCGACTGAGGACGACTGCCGCGCCTATTGGATAATGGCGCGGTGGGGTGACGAGCCGGCCTGTCAACGCTGCCAGAGCAAGCGCGTGGGAAGGTTGATGCGCAACGGCACGCTGTTCGCGTGCGCGGACTGCGGCCATCAGACGAGCCTGACGTCGGGCACGCTGCTCGAAGGGAC
Organism: Devosia equisanguinis; assembly: GCA_945862355.1. Lineage (GTDB taxonomy): Bacteria > Pseudomonadota > Alphaproteobacteria > Rhizobiales > Hyphomicrobiaceae > CAMDPA01. Next base: position 3,174 of record CAMAYR010000184.1, read on the forward strand.
GCGCAAGCCGTTCAAGACGTGGTTCCGCGCCGTGTTCGAGGTCGCCTCTCACCGCAACGGGATCTCGGCCAAGGACCTGCAACGCATCATGGGGTTCGGCTCCTACGAGACGGCCTGGACGTGGCTGCACAAGCTGCGCACGGCGCTGGTGCGGCCCGAGCGCGAGCCGCTCGCCGCGGACGTGCAAGTCGACGAGGCGCTCGTCAAAGCCGGCGTCAACGAGCTGGTTCTCGTGGCTTCCGAGGCCGGCGGGCGCGTGCGCCTCGCCCACGTCGAGAACAACGACACGGACACCTGCAAGCTGTTCGCCACCGGCCAGATCGCGCCCGATGCGCACGTGGTGACGGACGGGCACGCGGGTTACAACGCGAAGAGCCTGGAGAAGCGGACGCACGAGCCCAAAGTGCAGACCAAGGCGGAGCGCGCCGAGAGCGACGCGGTCCAGAATTGTCACTGGACGATCTCGCTCTTGAAGCGCTGGCTGCTCGGCACGCACGCTGGCGCCATACGCGACAAGCACCTGCAAGCCTACCTCGACGAGTTCGCGTTCCGCCACAACCGCCGCAAGACCAAGGGCATCGGTCGGATCGCAGCGCGCGTCATCGAGCAGCTCGTCACGCGACCACCGCGAACAATGCGGGCACTGGTCGACCAGACGCGGCGGTGTCGCTGGTACGGGTCAGTGAAGCCGGCCCCGGCCTGAGGGAAGGGGATAGGCATGGCGGCTGACGCTACACACCGCCGCCTTCTGGCTGATGCACGCGCTGCGCTCAGCGATCCCATCGGGCCACGCGCTGGCGAAAGCCGAGTTCAATACGCTGCGGCTGCGCCTCCTGAAGATCGCGGCGCGTATCATCGAGCATGGCAGCCGCATCCGCGTGCGCCTGCCGTCGAGTTGTCCGGATGCGTTCCTGTTCCGCCAGGTCGTGCTCGGCCTGACGCCATCGACATCATAGCCGCCGGGGCCGTGCCCCAACGAGCCGCCCGACGAGGCAGATCAACCCCGAACGCGTTGCACGCCGAGTTGTCGACGACGGTCCGCCCCGACCGGACGATGGCGCGCGCCCATCAGATCAACCGGATCGCAGATCGCCCTCGTGCATGATCCGGGCTAAGATGCTTCGTGCGGCCTGAGCGAGTGGTGGATTGGAGTTCTCCAGCCCTGCAGCGCATGTGCATGTGCATGTGCATGTGCGACCTGCCGGGACCCACGGAGGGTGGCGAGAGCTGGCCCCTCAGGCGCTGCTCTCGCGCACAAGAACCTGGAGGATGCGCCGCCAGGCAGCAGCGGCGAAGCTTTCGCGCTGCGCAGAGAGATGGAGTGAGCCGCGGATCGCCCGATCGGCAGATGACCCTTCGAGTTTGACGCGGACCTGGTGGCGGCCGGAGCGCGGCCTGATCTCCTGCTCGGACGACAGATCGGAAGCCACGCTGCCGCCGTACATAGATGCGAGATAGATAAAATCGAGCGTTCGCACCCCGGTTTCAACGACCTCGATGACGTGGCCTTTGCGCGCGGCCATGAGCGGGTCTTCCGGCACGAACTTGGCCGATGCCCCCGGCGCCAGTCGCCAGACGTCGTCGCCGCTCACATAGCCGTAGACCTCGTCGGCGCGGGTCGCGACGATACGGCCGATTGGCACCGTCTCATCGATCCACTCTCCGGCCTGCAGGTCGCGATCAACATCGCGCGCGATGCCATCAATGGGGGCCTTGACCACCAGGCGCTGTAACTCCGTTTCAAGACCCAACAGGGTGCTTTGATGACGAGCGAGTTCCGCTTCAAGCACGAGGCGATTGGAACGGTCACCCTCGTCACCCGCGATACGCTCTAGTCGGCGTCGCATGAATTCGATCTGATGCTTGGTGCGTATAACCTCGTATTCCAAATCCGGCGCTGTAAGCACGAGCAGAGGCGCTCCGGTGCGGACCTCTGCTCCATCTACCAGCGCCACGCGGATTATGCGCGAGGGCCGCGGAGCGTAGATACGAGACTGATGATCGGAAACCGCAACACCCTGGATGACGGCGGTGCTTCGCCAAGGCACGAATGTGACCGCTAGAATGGTGATGAGCAGGGCACCCGTGAATAAAGTTCGCCGCGTCCCAAGGATCATTATCCGCATCTTCCACCACTCTCTCATTTCTCGCAGGATCGGCAGCAGGATGAACCAGAGGACTTCAATGGCGAAGAGAACGATCCCGAGGGCCTTGAAGAACATGTGGTAGACAAGCAGGGCGATGCCGAGAAATACGAAGAACCGGTAGATCCACGTGCACAGCGCGTAGACGACGAGCATCCGTCGGGTGCGGATCGGGAGCAGCTCTGGCGGTGCGGCGTGCAATCCGAACAGGACCTCTCTAAGCCACCAACATGCCATGTCATTGCTGCGTGACTGAAGGTTCGGCATGCGCCAAGCGTCAGCCAACAGATAGTATCCATCAAAGCGCATGAAGGGATTGAGGTTGACGGCGAGGCTCATGATCCAGCTTGTCGTAGCCAGCACGAACGCCAGAGATCGCATTGGACCGTCGGGAAGGAAGGCCCACAGGAATGTCGCAATGCCTGCAATAGCGAGCTCGACGCCAATTCCGGCGGCGTCGATCGCGAGCTTCTCGCCACGCGAGCGCAATCGCCAAGCATCGGTAACGTCGGTGTAGAATATTGGCACCATCACCATGAACGCGATGCCCATGGTATTGACCCGGACCCCGGCTCGCGTCGCGGTATAGGCGTGACCGAGTTCGTGCAGCGCTTTCACCACGATCAAGCTCGCTCCGTAGAGCAGCGCCCCTTCAATACTCAGCAAGTCGAGAAACGTGGAGACGAAAACGTCCCACTGACGAGAGACGAAGTACAGCCCGATCGTGGTGAGCAAAGCCAGGATCGAAAGCGCTACACGACTGTAGAGCGGCTCGATAATCGGGAGCGTCGCCTCGAGGAAGCGAGCTGGCCGCACCAAGGGAATGCGGAAGAAGAGATAGCTGTGGATGACGCGAAGCAGAACTGAGCGATGGGCTGGTGCGGCCTGAGCCGCGTATGCTCGAGGATCGCCGCGCGGCGGCTCCAGGGCGAGATTGTTGGCAATGACGAACTTGGCGATCTCGGCTACCTCGCCGCTGCTGACGGGTCTTTCGAGCGTTGCCGCCGCCCGCTCAGCGAAGCGATCCACAGGTTCGGAGTGCCACAGCCGCAGCAGCTCGAATGCTCCGTGAGACACCTGGAAGTAGCGATGACGAACCGGATCGTAGATCAGCCATGTCGACTGGCTCTCGCCCTCGGGGCCGAGTAGAAGGCGCAGCTCCTGGCGCAGCTCGGGAAGCCGCAGTTGCGCTGGCCCCTGAGTGGTGAGCGACATTTACAGACCGAGATGCTGACGGGCTGAAGAGATCGGTCGGCGAAGAAGGTAAAAGAACAACGGCACGTAGTTGCCGGCGAGTTGGGCCGTCCCGCGGGCGCCGATGCGCAGGCCTTCTTGTGGTCCGTCAAACTCGGCATGTACCCGGTAGACGAGCTGCTGAGTGCTGTTCGGCTCGGCATGGTAGCCTTCACTCACCAGTCGCGCGGGTACTGAGGTCAACGGATTGGCGTCGAGGAACAGGCGGACCCGTGCCTCGCGATCGAGTACGATGGCATCGGCCACGGGAACCTCGATCCTGGCCGCCACCTCATCGGACCGCGCGATATACATGATCCGCTCGCCGGTCTTTACCGGGCGGCCGATCCATCGATCCTTGTCGGAGTAGATCAGGACTCCATCGCGCTCGGCACTGATCACGGTGCGCTTGAGCATATCCGCAGCGTAGTCGCGCTCGGCCTGCTTCAGGTCGAGCTCGGCGCGGGCCGGGGCCAGCTCATGACGCGCCTTCTCATCGACGAAGCTCGCCTGGGTCAAGCGGTCGTAGCGTGCGGCAGCCAGCAGCCTGTCCTGCTCAGCAATCTCGTAACGGTTGCGCAAAGTCGTCTCTTCGAACCGCAGTATGGATTCCCCTCGGCGCACCGGCCGGTTCGGATCCACAAGAATTTCTTTAATGACCCCGTCGATTGGCGCGGTGATGCGCTGCGGACTCTTGGCGACGATCTCTAGCGGCGCCAGTGTTGTCATCGGTACCGGTAGCAACGTAAGCGCGACGAGCGCGGCTGCGCCCGCGAGGCGCGCTCGTGCGCTGAAACGCTTGCGAGGCCGCAACGCCTTGGCACCAAAGAGTGCTTGCCAGGCACTGGCGAACACGCCTGTCTCGCGAATGATGATCTTCTTTTCCTGCTCCGACCAGGGCTGCTCACGTGCGACCAGCACGCCGGCGTAGACTTCGCCGTCCCGCAAACGCATTGGTTGCCAGACGATGTGGCGGAACGGATAGCTCTGAGTGTTCGGGTCATTCGCGTCGACGAAGGCTGGCAACGCAAACTCAATGGCGTCGGCGTTACCGTGCTCGGAGATCAGATTGAGCACCATTGACGCAATCCAGCGGTTAAATGGCGTATCCTTGTCGGTCAGGGCGAGACTCGAGACCGCAACCACTTCAGTCTTGCTCTTGTGCCTCACACGCACGAGGATGCACTGGCGCGCCGCTACCAGCCGGCGTAGCTCGTTGACGATCAGATGATGCAGCTCAAGCTCGTCTTTCGCCGCACGAACACGGCTCTCGACGGCCAGCAGAGTGGCGGCTCCGACTTGTGCAGCCTGATCAGCAGCCACGTTGGATGCGCTCTGGGACTGCGCCAATGGCGAGGTGTCCAGCGTTGCATGCTGCGACGTCTTCTGGTGCATCGGAATCACTTCGCCTCCGGCATCGGCATTCGCAGACGCGCAGAGCCGCTCATCACGGGGCGCACCGCAGACGATGGGTTGAGCAGAAGGGCCGTGACCTTCATGGTTCGGCTGACCGGGTCGATCACCGCTCCAGGGAAAAGCACACGCGCAGCGCTCGTCGTATGAATCTCATCGATACTGAAATCGAACTTGTGGCCGGGCTTCAGCCAGGCGGACCAGCTCGACGGCACGATCAAGTCGAGCTCGAGCTGGCCGTCCTTGACGATGCGCAGCAGCGGCGCATTGGCCTGCGGCATCTCGTAGAGGTCGACCGTTCGCTCGATGACTCGACCGTCGTAAGGGGCTGAGATCACACACTGGCTTGTTCGCACGCGCAGAGATTCGGCGGTGGCCATCGCTTGGCCGAGCTTCGCCTCCGCAAACGCTAGCTCGTTGGTGCCAGCGGCGCGGTGGCGCAGCAGTTGCCGGTTGGTCTCGACCAGTATCTCCTGCGTCTTGACCTCGGCTTCTGCGGCGCGGAGGTCGGCCTCGTAGCGGCGGCAATCGAAGGTAACGAGCACATCGCTGGCCCGGAACGATTGACCGGCTTTGAAGGGAAGGCTCGAAATCCTTGCCAACAGCTCGCTCGAGATGGTCGCCGAGGCCTCGGCACGAACCACGCCGCGAACGGGAGAAGCGGTCTCGGCGGCAAGGTTCCCACAAGGCAAGAGCAGTATCAGTGCCGCCAGAGTGAGCGTTTCGGCCCTATGCTGCGCAATCATCAATTTGCACACCCTCGTCGGAAGTTGGGAGTGCAGTGAAGTGATATGTGAGAGCCGCATGAGCCAGCCACTGCAACCGGCGTGTCTGTTCGGGCCTCTCCCACGGTCATTTGGTGACCACCGTCCCACCAGTGGATAAAGTGCGCTTGAGCTCGGCCAAAGTAAGAGCTCTGTAGTCGACGTCTGCGTATGGGGTTCGTCCCATCGAGGCCTGCATTGCTGCAAGCGCGGCCTGCAGCTCTGCATATGAAATGTCTCGCTTCACGGTCGCGACGATCGTGTTCATCTCTTCGCGAATGGCGGTCTGCTCGCTGACTTTCCCGGCTGCAAATGCGGTGCGGATCTGATCTAGGATGCGGCTCTGCACGTCGAAGTAGTGGACCGCCGTGCTGAACTCCCGGCGAGCATGGAAGAGGCGCGCGCGGCTGACATGAACCTGGGTCATGATCGCCATGGTAACGGCGAGCGATCGGGTATCGAGCAGCGCGTCCTTTGCCTCGACCTCGGCACGGCGGGCCGGATAGGAGAAGACCTTGATCAGGTTCCAGCTGGCCTGGGCACCCCAAGACACCCAGTGATTGTTGAACAAGAAGCGGTTGCTGTTCCAATTGGGCGCGGCATCGAGGGAGACGCCGGGCAGCATCTCGAGCAGCGCGGCTTCCGCATCGCGGGCGTTGATACGCTGCTGATAGGCGACCTCGCGCAGCTCTGACCGGTTGGAGATAGCGATTGAAACCATCTCCCCAGGGGACAGACGCAGATGCCCCGGTTGGACCAGCCTGGAAGGGATTGCGATGGGGATCTGTTGTGCAGGATCGACGTTGATGAGAGCGGCAAGCTGGCCGTTTGCGCTGCTCAAATCACCAGCAAGCTTGCGCAGTTCACGCTGGATCTCAACGAGCTCACGTTCGTAGGTCAGCGCCGTCAACGGCGACGACTCTCCTTTTGCGATAAGTGCCTGAGTATCGGCGAGCGCCCGCTGAACCCTGGATTCGAGCCCCCTCATTCGATGCGTAAGTCGTGTCGCAGCAACGGCGCGCCAGTAAGCTGTTCGCACATTCTCTGTGATGCGATTGACGACGCGGCGGCGCGTCTCCTCGGCGATCAGCACTTTGTCAGCAGCCTGCTTGGCCCTGATCCAGGAGAGACCGAAGTCGAGAATATGCCAGCTGAACCTCATGTCAGCCGAACGAACATCGCGCTCCGAAGATGTCGAAGACGTCAGCGACTGATCTCCGATCGTTGAGGGGCCCAGCAGCCGGACACTCGAGCCACCCGAATAGTTGTTGCGGTCGGCATAACCCGATCCAGCAACGATATTCGGGAGCTTGGAATAGTGCGCGACGTGCAACTGCTGCTCGGCGAGCAGGATCTGCATGACCTCGACCTCTTTATCGAGGTTCCTGAATCGGTGACTTTGCGCACCGTTCGGCTGGCTGCTTTGCAAGTGGCTGGATCGGGGTGGCCGGTGGCAGAAGGGCGAAAGCGCGCAGGCTTCGCACTTCGCGGGGGCGACACGCCCCGGCGGCTGGCACTGCGACGCT
>CAMAYR010000185.1 GCA_945862355.1 Devosia equisanguinis
TACAAAGTCATGCCTGGTCTCATCATCGGCGTGATGGCCCAGACCGACTGGATGGATCAGAGTTCCAACGTGTCGACGTCGCAATCCGGCTTCGGCTGGATGGCCGGTCCCTATCTCAGCGCACGGTTGGCTCGGAACCTCTTCCTCGACGTTCGCGCTCTCGGCGGCAAATCCAGCAACAAGCTCGACATGACCGACGCAACGGCGGGCTCCTGGTCCGACACCTACAGCACGAACCGGCTTCTGGCCTCGGCCAAGTTGACGGGTGTGTACACCTTCGACGCTTGGCGCATCCGGCCGAGTGCTGAGCTGATGTACTTTGCCGAGCGTCAAAAGGCCTTCACCAACGCACTCGGTATCGACATCGACAGCCAGACGGTCTCGGTCGGCCGGCTCAACTTCGGCCCTGAGTTCGGCTACCGCATGGTGATGCCCGACAAGACCGTGTTGGAGCCGTTCGTTGGCTTGACCGGCGTGTGGGACTTCGCTCGCACCGATGCATTGACGACATCGGGCTTGGCCATGGGGCAGGAAGGGCTGCGGGGCCGCGTCGAGGGTGGTCTGTCATACAGCACGCCATCGGGGATCATGGTGCGCGGTTCTGCTGCTTACGACGGTGTCGGCTCATCGACATATCATGCCGTTCAGGGACGTGCTGCGGTGGTCATCCCGCTGCAGTGATCTCTGGGCTGATGTGGGAAGCAATCTAGGCCGCGGCTTTCGTGCTGCGGCTTTTTCTTGGATGCGCTGCGTGAACGAACTCTCAGATCAGAGCCCAGTCTTGCAGCCATCCGCCAACATGTATAGCGTCTCAGCGAGCAACGATCCGGGCTCGAAGTTCAACAGAGTTCGGGACATTCCCGAGGTAGAGCCACCACCGGGGACGCGGACCGCACAACGAAACTTATTCGATCTCGATCGATGCAGGCCGAGGGGGCCGGACCGTCAATGGCCATCACACTGTCGACCACCGACCGTAAAGCACGGCCGAAGTCCACCCGCCGCGCCAGAAGCGCGCCGCCTCCCGCGAGCGTTTCCTCCGCTATACGTACGCTGGAAATCGAGAGCGAGGGGCTCCGCGCCCTGTCAGCCGCCGTCGCCGGACCGCTTGGCGACCCAGTGGTCCGGGCCGTCGAAATGCTCAAAAAAGCCCGCGGCCGCGTCATCGTGACCGGCATCGGCAAGTCCGGCCACGTCGGCCAGAAACTGGCAGCCACCTTCGCCTCCACCGGTACGCCAGCGTCTTTCGTCCACCCCAGCGAGGCGAGCCACGGCGATCTCGGCATGATCGGCCGCGACGACGTCATCCTGGCGCTGTCCTGGTCCGGCGAGACCGTTGAGCTGAAGAACATCCTGACGTTCTCTCGCCGCTTCGCCGTCCCTCTGATCGCCGTCACCTCGCGCCGCGACTCCGCCCTTGGCCGCGCCGCCGACATCGTGCTTGAGCTTCCCCGCATCAAGGAAGCCTGCCCGCACGGCCTTGCCCCGACGACGTCGACGACCATCCAGCTCGCGCTCGGCGACGCGCTCGCCATCGCCCTACTCGAGGCGAAAGGTTTCACGGCCGAGAAGTTCAAGGATTTCCATCCCGGCGGCTCGCTCGGCGCCCAGCTCAAGTTCGTCTCGGACGTGATGCACCCCGCCGAGAGCTTGCCGCTGGCTTCCGAGGACACGCCGATGTCCGAAGCGATCCTCATCATGACGCAGCGCTCGTTCGGCTGCCTCGGCGTGGTCGATTCCCGGAACCGCCTCGTCGGCATCATCACCGACGGCGACCTTCGCCGCCACATGGGCGGCAAGCTCATGGCCGCACGCGCGGGCGATATCATGACCCGCAAACCCAAGACCATCAAGCTGGGCGCTATGGCCTCCGCCGCACTCGAGATGCTGAACTCGTCCCGCATCACTGCGCTGTTCGTCGTCGATCGGGCCAAGCCCGTCGGCATCGTCCACGTTCACGACCTGCTGCGCATGGGCGTGGTTTGATGCGCGCGGCCTGAGCGATCGGACCGGTTAGTCGGCCGAGCGGAAGTCGTGACTTGTTGCTCTGTCCGCTCGGCGAGGCCGCGACTGCGGCCCGGCGCAAGCGCCGCAGCGAAAGTGAAGACCCATGTAGTGGGTCGAAACTTTCGCTCGAGGGTATTAGAAGGCAAGATTATTTCGGGCGATCCCACTTCCGCTGGAAAGACACTCGCCCCCAACTCGCGTCTCGACACGCGCCGTGAACGTACGCCAACCCGCCCCACGCACTTCCCCAGTCACCTCACAAAGTCACGTCAACCCGACGCTACCGCCCGCGACGCGCCGCGCTCCTCCTCCGGCGCCTTGTCGCCGGCAGCCCCACCGTCCTCGGCCGCCTTCGGCGCAATGAACATGCCGGGCTCCAGAGGCCGCTTTTGAGCGGACATGCCAACCGAGCCGGGCGTGGCATCGGCTGGCTTCACCTCGCCGATTTTCCCTTCGCTCCTCGCCCCATCAACCCCCGTTGGCGCCCGCGCCGCCAACCCCGAGCCTGTCACCACGCCACCGCTGGCGGGCTTGCCTGGCTCTTGCGTGATGCCACCGCGCACTGTAGCCGGCACAACCATCGCATCGACCGCTACCCGCGACGGACCCGATGCCGGCCGCGCATTCTCCGGCTTGCCGGAGTTCCCGCGCTTAGAGCCCGCGTCGGCGGTCCCGAGCGGAAGGTTCTCTTCTTCGCTGCTTCGCGGCGCGGACTTTGCGGCATCTGCCGCCGGCGCCGCCAGCTTGACCAGCTCGTCGAGCTTGGCAGCGAGCAGGTCCTTGTCGGTCGTATCGAGCGCATCGGCGGGCACGCGCCATTGGAACGCGTCGAACGCGCCCGTAACCGGCGACACAGGCGCCCACTTGTCGGACACGACGCCATCGGCCACCCACGCCGGATCGCGCGGCGCATGGACCGCACGCGCCAGCCATTCGCGAGCGAGCCCCTTGTCGGCCTTTTCTTCGTTCTCGAGCCGCGCCATCAGCGTGCATACGCGCTGCGTCACCTGCGGCGCCTCGATACTCTCGAGCGACCGCCGGGCGAGAGCGTAGTCCTTCGCCTCGATTGCAGCGGTCCCGATGGCGACCGGAGTCTCGATCGAGCGCGGATTGATCTGGGCGAGTTTCTTCACACGCACCAGCCTGTCGCTGGGACTGTCGCCGATCCGCGCATACGCATAGACCAGCGCCAGCTCGGGATGGGCCGCGCGCCGCCATGTCCGCTCGATGATCTTCGCCGCCCGTTTCGTATGCCCGCGTGAGGCGAGCATACGACCGGCGAGCACCGCCGCCGGAATGAGATCGCGCGCCAGATGATGTGCGTCGACGGCAAGCCCCATCGCACGGTTGGGATCACTCTCCTCCAGCCCCATCGCCCTGGCGGTCATCAGCACCGCGCGGCGCCGGTCGAGTACGCTCTTGTCGTGATGCTGATGCTTCTTCGCGATCGACAGCGTCTTGAGCGCCCCGGCCCAATTCTTATCCTTGCATTGCAGCTCGAACAGCGCATCCACCGCCCATCCGAGCTTCGGGTTGAGCTCCACCGACCTCTCGGCGAACTGCCGCGCTGCCTCCTTCTCGCCCTCCCGCTCGGCTTCCAGGAACAGGCCGCGCAGACCGAGCTGCTCGGTCTCCGGCTGCGAGACCATCGCCTCGAACATCCGCCGTGCGGTTCCACGGTCTCCTGATAGCTGCGCCGCCTGCGCCCGCAGCAGATGCGTGAGCGGCTCGTTGGGTAGCGCCTTGCGCGCCTGCACGGCAAACCGCGTCGCCGTATCCCGGTCGCCTGCGCCGATGGCGATCATACCGCCGGACAGTGCTTCCAGCCCCTTCATCTGACGCCGCCGGTTGAAGAACATGCCGATCGACGCAGGGCTTCGCCAGACCGCCATGATCACCGACCATAGCATCACGGCGAGCCCCACCAGGAACGCGAGAATCACCACCGCCCGGAAGACGCTGGTCTCGATTTCGTAGCCCTGCCAGTTGACGATGAGACTTCCGGGCCGGTCGGCGAGCCATGATAGGCCGCTGGCCGCACCGGCGATCGCGATCAGGAAAATAACGAGACGCAGCATTGGCCGTCAGCCCTTCTTGCCAGCTTGCGATTGCGCGCCGAGCGACGCCTTGAGATCCTGCTCGATTGCCGATATCGCCTGATCGACGGCCGAGCGCGCCTCGACTTTATCGAGCCAGGCTTTAGCTGGAACGCGCGCTTGCTCGGGTAGCTTGCCGGCTTCCGCCAGCACCTCGCCGAGACGCCCACCCTTGAGGCTCGTCTCCATCCGCCCGACCACGGCCTCGACGCCCTTGTCGTCTGCGCCCTGATCGACCTTGCGGACCCGAACGACAGACTTGGCAGACGCGATCAGCCGGTCCGTCCAGTTTGCGTTGGCGGGCTGGTTCTCCGCATCGATGATCGCGAACGCCACCGTTCGGAAATCGCGCTCTAGCTCGCCCAGCGTCGGCACGCCCCGATCTTTGTGCCGCTCCAGTGCGCCGAGCTTCACCTCCGCGCCCGCTACGCGACGCACCTCGGCAAGCTCTTTGGCGAACGGCACGCCGCGATCCACGGTCCGCTTCAGGTTGCCGAGCTCGAGCGCCGTAACGATGCGCTCTACATTGGCGCGGCGGTCCACCTCGCTGCGCACGACGCCCTGCAGGTTCTGTTCCAGCGCCGCGAGCTTGCCAGCCACCGGCGCGAGCGCCTTGGTGACGTCGCCGGCCCGCGCCACGTCCTGCATCTCGCGCGTCAGCTCTACCTTGAGCCCTCCCACCTGCTCGCCGAGCCCCTTCAGCGAGACCTCGAGCCTGTCGCTCTGCGACTTCAGCCCGTCGACGCGCTGCACAACCTGCGCAGTATCTGTCTTGACGCCGGCAAGCTCGCGATCGAGCCGCTGCGTTCCCATGCGCGCCGCCTGCGCAGCTTCGGCCGACTGCTCCAAGCGGCTGTCGACCTCCTGCGTCACGCCCTTGCGCAACTGAGCGAGCTGTGTCGCGATGCTCGCCTCCAGATCCGTCAGCCGCCCGGTCAACGCGACCAGCTGCGGAACGCGTCCCGCTTGGGGATCGCTGGCCCCAGCATCCGAGAGCGCTTTCAGGAATTCCTCCAGCTTGCCGATCCGCTCCTCTGCGACGGCCTCCGGCTTGGCTTCCGCGATACGCACACCGATCGAACGCGTCTCGCCTGCGAGTGCAGCCTGCTGCTCGCTGATGGCCACGGCAGTCTTGGCCAATTCGCTCAGACGCGATTCTGCGGTCGCCAGCCGCTGCGCCAGCTCCGGTGGAACAGGCCGCGCCGCGATCTGCTCCAGATTTCGCAGCCTGCTCTCGACAGCCGGCGACAAGGCCACTGGCTTCTCAGCGTCCTGGCGGACGTGCGGCAGGATCGTGTCGGCGCCGAACAGCGCCAGCAGTCCGCCGGCAAGCCCTGCAGCAAGATGCGTCGCAGCCCCTCTGAGCCCGCCACCCGAGGACTTCGGCTGCAGCGGCGTAGCGCTACTCGCAGGCTTAGGCGCAGCCCCCCCGCCACTGGATGCACCAGCGGAGCCGGACGGCGGCGCCGGCTTTTCTGCAACGGCAGGCTTGTCCGAAGCGCCGCCCTTCTCCGAGCTAGCCTTGTCCGCGGCCTTCTCGCTGGCTGCCTTTGCGGCAGCCTCCGCGACCGTTGCGGCGGCTTTCGACTGCGCCTCGCCCGGTACCCGCACGTCCACCTCGGATGCTTTGAGATCTATCAGCGCGGAAGGCTTCTTGGCGGCCTCGGCCCCAGGGGCCCCAGGAGTTCCAGGGGTCCCAGGCTTTGGCTGGCCCTTTCCGCTGCTGTCATTGTTGCTGGCCATGAATCACGCACTCTCCAGAACGTTACCCCAGCAGCCGAGACGGGGCTTGGAACCGCCCCGGCACTAACCGCTGGACGGGTTGATACTTCCTCAACACGCCAATCGTTCGACAGATCCGATTATGGCAAATTCGACACACCTCGGGCAACCAATGCAAGCAACGACTTGAGATCGGGTTGACTTGCGATCGCAATTCGCGGGTCACCGAGGGCCGCCAAGCCTCGCGCTACTGCGGGAGAAAGGCAATAGTGTATCGCACCAAGCGCCTTGGAGGCGACCCCGTGCCCGAGAACGAGCCTCGCGTATGTCTTGGCTGTTCGCGGCGACATCAGCAGAACACCGTCCACTTCACCGGCCTCGAACCGCGCGACGATCGCCTCGCTCAGTCGTTCGGCCGCGATCACGGAATATACGATCGGCTCCTGCACATGAAAGCCCATGCGGCGTAGCTCGCCGCCCATATCGACGGCCCTCGTCTCGCCGGCCAGGTAGATCAGCGAGCCGCCATTGACCTGAGCATGATCGGCGACGAAACCGATCAGCCCGCGCGCGTCACGCGGCCCTTGCACGACATCCTGAAAGCCGAGCGCCCGCGCCGTCTCGGCAGTACCCGGCCCGACGGCATAAAGCGGCAGCCCAACTGCGATGTCCAGGCATGGACTGCTCGCCAGCGCACGCACGCCGTTGCGGCTCGTCGCGACCAGCCCCTGGGCCTCCTCGAAATCGATCTCTTGCGCATCGAGGGAATGAAATGCGACGCGCAGCAAAGGCTCGACGAGAACCTCGTGCCCCATGGCGATCAGCGGCGCCCGCAGTGCTGTCGCGTCCGGCTCCGGTCGCGTTACGATCAACCGCATCACGCGAGCTTTCGCATGAACGCGGGCCCGGCGCGTGCGATCAGCATCTCGGCGCACTGAAGTCCCAAGCGCTCGGCGTCTACCTCGAGGCCTTCCACCATCGCCGCGTGGCCTTCCGATCCGTCTGGCAGGATGACCTCGCCGGAAAGCCGCAGCTTGCCGGCGGCGAGAACAGCGAGGCCCGCGATCGGCGTCCGGCAGGACCCGTCGAGGCGAGCTAGCATGGCGCGCTCCGCAGCCAGCCGAACGGCGGTCGAAGCATGATCGAGTGGCGCGACGAGCCCCCGCGTCCTGGCGTCGTCGGCGCGAATTTCGATCGCAATGGCAGCCTGCGCCACGGCCGGCAACATCTCCTCGACCGGTACGAGCCGCGTCACCCGCTCCGACTGGCCGAGCCTCTTGAGCCCCGCGGCCGCGAGGAACGTGGCATCCGCAACGCCGGCGCCGAGCTTATCGAGACGGGTCTGCACGTTGCCACGGAAACCGACGACCTCGAGATCCGGCCGCGCACGTTTGACCTGCGCCTGCCGCCGCAGCGACGACGTACCGACGATAGCACCCGGCGGCATGTCGGCCAGACTGCCGTACTTGAGGCTGATGAATGCGTCGCGCACATCTTCGCGCTCGAGCACCGCACCGATCGCCAGGCCATCCGGCAGCGCCGTCGACATGTCCTTGGCGGAGTGAACGGCGATATCCACACTTTCGGCTATCAGCGCCTCCTCCAGCTCCTTCGTGAACAGTCCCTTGCCCCCGACCTCGGCCAGCGGCCTGTCCAGAATTCGATCACCGGTAGTCTTGAAAATCTCGATCGCGATCTGCTCCTCTGCCACGCCATGCACCCGCGCCAGCATCGCCCGCACTTGTCGAGCTTGCGCGAGTGCGAGCGGCGAGCCGCGCGTACCGATCCGGGTGATGACAGGTTGCAACAGGAGCCTCGACGATATAAGCGGACTTGGACTGCGCTCCATCGCGCCCATCGGACAGCGCGCCGGACATTTCACTCTCACATATGCGCCCGCCCCACGCCATTGCCAATGGTCGGGCTGCACACTTCTCGAATCGAGACCGGCTCAGTGCAGATCGCCGACACCTTGGTATTGGGCATCGAAACGAGCTGCGACGAGACGGCCGCCGCAGTGGTAGCGCGCGATCCCGTCACCGGCCGTGGCCGCATCCTCTCCAACATCGTGCGCTCGCAGTGGGATCGCCATCGCGCATTCGGCGGTGTCGTCCCCGAGATCGCCGCGCGCGCTCACGTCGAATGCCTCGACGAGATCATCCGTGAAGCCCTTCGCTCCGCCGGCCTCGGCCTGGCCGATCTCGATGCCATCGCTGCCACCGCCGGCCCTGGCCTGATCGGCGGGCTGATCGTCGGCTTGACTACGGCCAAGGCGCTGGCGCTTGCCACCGGTAAGCCGTTCGTGGCGGTCAATCATCTAGAGGCCCACGCCCTGACGGTCGGCCTCACAGAAGGCCTTGCACCGCCATATCTGTTGCTTCTCGTCTCAGGCGGGCACACCCAACTCCTCGCCGTGGACGGCGTCGGCAGCTACCGTCGCCTCGGCACCACGATCGACGATGCGCTCGGCGAGGCCTTCGACAAGACCGCGAAGTTGCTCGGCCTAAGCTTTCCAGGCGGGCCCGCCGTCGAGCGCATGGCCAAAGGCGGTAACGCCGGCCGCTTCCCGCTTCCCCGCCCCATGCTGGGGCGAGAGGTGCCACACTTTTCTTTCGCCGGCTTGAAGACTGCCGTTCGCCAGACCGCAGCCTCGCTCGCGCCACTGCACGGCACCGACGTCGCCGACCTGTGTGCCTCCTTCGAGGCCGCCGTCGCCGAAACCGTCCGCGACCGCGTCGTGCGCGCTATGCGCCTCGCCCAGTTGCCGTCCACCGCACGCCACCTCGTCGTGGCCGGTGGCGTCGCCGCCAATCAGCGCCTGCGCACCGCCCTGGAAGCTCTGTGCGGCGAGCAGGGCTACACCTTCCACGCGCCGCCGATCTCCCTATGCGGCGACAACGCGGCCATGATCGCCTGGGCCGGCGCACTGCATCTGACACTTGGAAAGACCGACGCTCTGGACACCCCCGCCCGCGCCCGCTGGCCCCTCGACGCCGACGCGACGCCAGCCCTCGGCGCAGGTCGGCACGGCGCCAAGGCTTGAGCCAAGACTTGAGCTTCGCTCGCGAACGGATAAAACCACTCCATGAGCAACAGCAGCAGAATTGGTGTCATCGGCGGCGGCGCGTGGGGCACGGCCCTGGCGCAGACCGCAGCCGCGACCGGCAACCAGGTGACGATCTGGGCCCGCGAGCCCGAGGTGGTCCTCGACATCAACCAGCACCATCGCAACGAGCTGTTCCTGCCGGGCGTCCCGCTCGATGGCGCGCTGCGCGCAACCACCGATCTCGCGGAGATCGCCGCCCTGGAGACGATCCTCCTGGTTGCACCCGCCCAACATCTGCGCACCGTCACAGGCCAACTGTCTGGCACGCTGAAGCCCGGCGCCACCCTTGTCGTCTGCGCCAAGGGCCTCGAGCAATCCACCGGCAAGCTGCTGGGACAGATTCTTGGCGAGACCGTTCCCTCGGCCCGGCTGGCGATCCTTTCCGGCCCGAGTTTCGCCGCTGACGTAGCGCGCGGCCTGCCCACCGCCGTGACCCTTGCGGCAGCTGATCCGAGCCACGGTCACGCCCTGGCAGAGCAACTGAGCGGCCGCAATTTCCGGATCTATTGGACCGACGACCTGATCGGCACCCAGCTCGGCGGCGCAGTCAAGAATGTCCTTGCCATCGCCGCCGGCATCGTGGACGGACGCGAGCTGGGCGCAAGCGCACACGCCGCCCTCGTCACCCGCGGCTTTGCCGAGCTGCGCCGCCTCGGCGAGGCCCTGGGCGCCCGAACCGAAACGCTGATGGGCCTGTCCGGACTGGGCGATCTACTGCTCACCTGCGGCAGCCCTCAATCGCGTAACATGAGCCTTGGCCGCGCGCTCGGACAGGGCAAGCTGCTCGACGAATACCTCGGCAGCCGGCGATCGGTCGCCGAAGGCGTCTACACCGCCGCCGCCGTCGTCAGCCGTGCCGCGGAGCTCGGTGTGGAGATGCCGGTCGCCTCGGCGGTCCACGCCATCGTCGACGGCAAGCTGACCGTCGATGCCGCCATCGAATCTCTGCTGTCACGGCCGTTGAAGCCGGAGGCGTGATCCAGCCCCCCCTGAAAATAGCAACGCCCCGGCTCCTTATCGGAGACCGGGGCGCAAGTTCCGCACAAGTTTGGAGATAGGCTCAGAACGTCCTGCGCGGACCGTTGTCGATGTGGAACAACCCACCACCATAGTGCTTGAGGCCGCCGCCGACCATGCTGCGCAGGTGAGCGTCAGGGCAATCGCATGAGTCCGTGAGTGACAAGGCGAGAGATTGCTGAATCTATGCAGGTCCCTCTGATTCGCGATGGGGACTGCCATGGCCGATGCTCAATCTCAGGCCGACCGGGCCTATGATCAAGTCGTTGAGTGGCTGCAGCAT
>CAMAYR010000186.1 GCA_945862355.1 Devosia equisanguinis
GACGAAGCCTGAAACACAACCGGACGACGCCACCGAAAAATGATCGCAGAACGTATGAAGGCCCCCGCGCGCGGGGGCCTTCATACGTTCAAGACTGATGGATTATTGCTCCGGCTCGCCGATGGAAAATTACTCCGGCGTTGACACGCCATCACGCCCTGGCCGTCGACCAGCCTGCCGTCTGCCGGGACACGGTCGCCAGCCTCAATGCGCACCATATCGCCGGGGACCAGCCTGTTGGCACCAAGCTGGACCAGCGCACCGTCGCGCAAGACCCAGACGGATGGCGCAGCCAGTGCCTCGAGGCGGGCGAGGGCCGCTTCCGATTTGCTCTCCTGCCAAGTGCCGAGGCCAGCGTTGAGGACGAGAATCGCAGCGATGGCGAAGGATTCCCAGGGCATGTGGTCTGCACCTGAGCTCAGCCAAATGCCCAGATCGAGCGCGAGGGCAAGTACGAGAATGTAGATCAGAGGACTTTTGAACTGGCCAATAAAGCGCCGCCAGATGGAAACCGGCCGGGCCTCGGGGATCGCGTTGGGTCCGTACTCCACGAACCGCCTGTCTGCCTCGTCTTGCGTCAGTCCAGGGGCACGGGCCTTGGATGCGGAAGCAGTCATGAAGAGCCCTCGTGCTTGGCAGCTGGCAATCGGTGGCGATGTGGTCACGAGCTGGAGCGTGACCGCAGCACACACTGCAGATCTGCAAATGCCAATGATCGCAATCAAGATGCTGGGGCAAGATGCTGGGGCGTGCGACGAGGTGAGCTGTGGGATCGCAGTGCCTCTATCGAGGATTTGATTGCTGTCAACGCGAGCCGCCGGTGAGGTCTCTAGTATCGGCGTGGTCGACATTCTGGCCCGGCGAGTGAAGCATGAAAACGCTCGCAGACGACAACAGCAAGGCGGCGTTTCTCGCGCTCATCCAGGCGGCTTTCGCCGAGGATCCAATCTACGATCCGGAAGAGGCCGTCTGCAGCGTGTTCCGCCACTCCGACAATCATATTTCGGCCGGCAAGGTGGAGGATGTGCGCATGCGGCTGCCGAAACATCTGCGCGAGCTTTGGCCGGAGTGAATTGATATGAACGAACAGGGAGTGCGTCTCGTGCAGGCGACCAAGGCGATAGTTGTTGTGCTCAGTCTGCTGATGGGAAGCGGGGCACAGGCACAGGAGGTTGGTGACGCCGCCAAGGGACGCGTTCTCGCGCAGGCGTCCTGCGCTTCGTGTCACGGCATCGAGCCGACAGATCGCTTTTCGCCCCGGCCCGGGCTTGCGACGTTTCGCGTTATCGCAAGCACGCCTGGAATGACCGGTATCGCGCTGGCCGCTTTCCTGCAGACGCCTCACAAGGGCATGCCGGACCTCATCATACCTCGCGAGCAGCGCGAAGATCTGATCGCCTACATCCTCAGTCTGCGCAATGGCGCTGGCAACTGAAGGTGCATTCCATTGGACAACCGCCTGATCGGCCATCGAGCGAGCGATTGGTGCCGGCATGGGGAAGTACGTGGCTCTACACGTGCCCTTCGCGGCGGCGGGTCATATCCTGAAGCTGCCGCCGTGCGGCCTTGAAAGCATCGCGGATCGTCACATAGGCGTCCTCGTGGGCGCCGTTCTCGGCAGGCTCGCGACTGATGGCGATATCGGCTGCACCCGGTACGGTGATGTGAATCCGGACCTGGAAGATGTCACCCTGCTTGTGCCTGTGCTGAGGCCGCGCGACCACAACGCGCATCGCAGTGATGCGATCGTAGAACTGCTCGAGCTTCTCCACCTCGTCGCGAATGCGCGCTTCGACGGCATCGGAATGGCCGATGTCCTCGAATGCAATCTGGAGCTTTGTCTGCATATCTGACCTCGCGGGGGGCTCTGGTTAGGTTGAGGTGATTTTCGCTCCGCGATCAGCCTGGATGCATTGATCCCGGTCATGGGCTTGGTTGCGGTACCGTGGAAAGCTTCCTTGCCCTGGCTTGTGCCAGTGTGGCCCATTCTGCTGGGCCAAAGCTCTATCAACTGGGAGCCAGTTGCCGTGAAACAGCGAGACAACAATCATCCCGAGCAGCGTCGCGATACGATCAAGTCGCACCTCATCGAGGAGCATCGGCATGATCCGTATCGTGCGCGCGGAAAACTGAAGGAGCCCACAGTGTGCCCGCAGTGTGCGGCGGTTTTTCGAGGTGGACGATGGCAGTGGGCCGCGGTCGCGCCGGCGGATGCCGCAGAAAGCATCTGTCCGGCCTGTCACCGAATCAACGATCGGTATCCTGCGGGAGAGCTGACGCTTTCGGGTGGTTTCGTCGCTGGCCATCTGGCGGAGATAATCGGGCTGATGAAGAACGTCGAGGCGGCGGAGAAGAGTGAGCATCCGCTGCAGCGGATCATGGCCATCGAGGAAGGAGACGGAAAAGTCGTCGTCACGACGACCGACATTCACCTCCCGCGTCGGATCGGCCATGCATTGGAACATGCCTACAAGGGCGATCTAGATACGCACTACGACGAGAGCGGCTACTTCGTTCGGCTCAAGTGGAAGCGGGATTTGTAGAATGAAGTGAGCGTTCGGGTGCGAATGATGCCCGGCCGGATTGTCCAGTCAGCTTTACGTCAGGTGGAGTGATGGCGACATGCAACGTCGGACGGTTACGATCGGCGCGCTCGATCTGGAGGCTACGCTCAACGTCCCGGCGAAGGCGCTCGGCCTTGTCTTGTTCGCGCACGGCAGCGGTTCGAGCCGGTTCAGCCAGCGCAACGCGCGGGTGGCGCTCGCGCTCAATGGCAGAGGGTTCGCTACGCTGTTACTCGACCTGCTGACGACCGAGGAGGCAGCCAGCCGGGGCAACGTGTTCGACATTGCTCTGCTCGGAAGGCGCGTCGCGGATGCAGTCGCCTGGGTGCGTGGGGAGCCGTCCATCGGTGATCTGCCGATCGGCCTCTTCGGCGCCAGCACGGGCGCGGCGGCTGCGCTCGTGGCTGCAGCATTTGAACCGTCCGGGATCGGAGCCATCGTATCGCGTGGTGGTCGTCCCGATCTGGCTGGCGGCTGCCTTGCCGAGGTGCGGGCGCCGACGCTTCTCATCGTCGGTGGGGCCGACCACGATGTGATCGGGCTGAACAGAGAGGCGCTGGACATGCTGAGATGCGTCAAGGAGCTGACGATCGTACCAGGTGCGACGCATCTGTTCGAGGAGCCCGGCGCGCTCGATGAGGTGATCGGGCTTGCCTGCGCATGGTTCGAGCGACATCTGGGGAGGCAGGCATGATGCAGTCAACGACGAGATTTACCGACAGGCGGCAAGCTGGAAAGGCATTGGCGCGGGCGCTGGCTGCAAGAAAGCTCGTCGATCCAGTGGTTCTTGCACTGCCGCGCGGCGGCGTGCCTGTCGCGCTCGAAGTAGCCCGTGCTCTCGGCGCGCCGCTCGATCTCGTTCTGGTGCGCAAGATCGGCGTTCCCGGCCAGCGAGAGTTGGCCGCTGCTGCCGTCGTGGATGGCGGCGCGCCGGAGATCGTCGTGAACGAGGACGTCCTCGAGGCAGCAAGGCTGACGCGAGACTATATCGAGAAGGCGGCAAAGGTGGAGCTCGGTGAGATCGATCGGCGTCGGCGTGTTTATCTCGAAGGCAGGCCACGGGTAGCGCTGGATGGGCGCGTGCTGGTTCTCGTCGATGACGGCATTGCAACGGGTGCCAGCATCAGGGCTGCGATTGCAGCGCTACGCCGCAAGCGGCCCATGCGGCTGATCCTGGCCGTGCCCGTCGCGCCTGCAGGCACCATCGCGGAGCTGCGTGGCGAGGTGGACGACATCGTCTGTCTGACCATGCCGGAACCGTTCTATGCAGTTGGAATGCAGTACGACGATTTCGAGCAAGTGAGCGACGAGGAGGTGGTTGCGCTGATGCGAGAGGTGGATACGACTTCGGGCTCATGACTGGGGTGTGGCCACGGGCGACAGTGTTGGAGGCTGAGGGTAAGGAATGGCAGGAGAAGGGGACGACGCTTCGCGGCAGGGCATCGACGCGCTGCTGCCGCTGGAGATTGCAAGGAAGGCCGAGCGTGTGGGCGCGCAAAAGGTGCGCGTGGACGCCATAACGCTGCTGGTGCTGGCCGTGCTTGCCGGCGCCTTCATTGCGTTCGGTGCGATGTTCGCGACGACGGTGCTCGCTGGCACGAATGGGGCAATACCGTTCGGCGTTGCGCGATTGCTGGCAGGGCTCGTTTTCTGCCTGGGGCTGGTTCTCGTGGTGCTAGGCGGGGCGGAGCTATTCATCGGCAACACGCTGATGGTGATGGCGTGGGCGGCTGGCCGTGTGAAGCTATCCGAGATGCTGCGGGCATGGGGCATCATCTACGTCGGCAACTTCATCGGAGCGCTTGCGACTGCTTTGCTGGTCTACCTTTCGGGGCAACCGATGGGTGGGCAGGGTGCGGTTGCCTCCGTCGCGTTGCGGCTGGCCGTCGACAAGGCAACCTTGCCGTTCTTCGAGGCGTTCTTTCTCGGCATACTGTGCAATGTGCTCGTGTGCCTCGCCGTTTGGCTGTCGTATGGCGCACGGTCCACGAGCGACAAGGTGCTGGCCGTGCTGTTTCCCGTCTCGGCATTCGTCGTGGCCGGGTTCGAGCACTCTCTGGCGAACATGTACATCATTCCGCTGGGCCTCCTCTTGAAGGCGTGGGCGCCGGCCGCGCTGCTTGCCGAGACTGGTCTAACGGCAGCGGATCTTGTCGGACTGACCTGGGGAGCCTTCGTGGTGAGCCTGGTTCCGGTGACGCTGGGTAACATCGTAGGCGGCGGGGTTTTGGTCGGCGGAGTCTATTGGTTCGTCTATCTCAGGCGGCGTTAGTGTCGTGCAGAGCGCGCAACTCGTGAAGTGCGCCCTGCAGAAAGTGGCGAGGCTCGTAACCACGTCGCTGGAGTTGTCGGGCAAGATGTGCGGCCGGGCTTGCTGGGATCGGCCGTGCGGCTCGTAAGCACGCCATGTCTGTGACCGCGGGTCCCAAACACAGGTATTCACTCGTGCCAATGCAGATCTCGGAGCGCGTGGCGCGCCGAATACTCATCGCAATCGCGCTCGCTGCCCTGGTGCTGGGCGGCGTGGCCATGCTCGCAGGGCGCGAACGGCTCGCGACATGGATCTGGGCGGCTGGCACGCTGCCGGTGGCTGCATCGCTGCTAGTGTCGATGGTGCGGGCGTTTCTCGATGGCAGGCTGGGTGTCGACGCCGTCGCCTTCGTCTCGATGACTGCGGCGCTGCTGCTCGGGGAGACACTCGCAGGCGTCGTCGTTGCAATCATGTACGCTGGCGGAAACGTGCTGGAGGATTACGCGGTCGGCCGTGCGGAGCGGGATCTCAAATCGCTGGTGGATCGCGCGCCGCGCGAGGCTCACCGCAAGCTCGGCGATGTCATCGAGGACGTACCTGTCGAGAAGGTCGCGATCGGCGATCTGCTTCTGGTGCGTGGCGGCGAGGTCGTGCCGGTCGACGGAATTCTGGCCAATTGCGACGCGATGCTGGACGAGGCGGCCGTGACAGGAGAAGCCATGCCGGTCTCGCGACGCACAGGCGAGGCTGTGCTCAGCGGCACGATCAATGCCGGCGATGCTTTCGAGATGCGGGCGCGCGCTACTGCCGGCGAAAGCACCTATGCGGGTATCGTGCGGATGGTGACATCGGCGCAGGAGGAGAAGGCGCCCTTCATTCGCCTTGCCGACCGCTACGCGCTGCTGCTGCTGCCGGTCACGCTCGTCGTCGCGGGGGCTGCCTGGCTGCTGTCGGGCGACCCTGTTCGCGGTCTCGCCGTGCTCGTGGTGGCAACGCCGTGCCCGCTGATCCTTGCAGCGCCCGTGGCTTTCATTGCCGGCGTCTCACGTGCGGCGCGGCGCGGCATCCTGATCAAGGGCGGCAGGCCGCTCGAGGCTCTGG
Organism: Devosia equisanguinis; assembly: GCA_945862355.1. Taxonomy (GTDB): domain Bacteria; phylum Pseudomonadota; class Alphaproteobacteria; order Rhizobiales; family Hyphomicrobiaceae; genus CAMDPA01. Next base: position 5,917 of record CAMAYR010000186.1, read on the forward strand.
CGCGCACGCGCACCGTGATGCTCGACAAGACAGGAACGCTCACGGTCGGCGGCGCCCGGCTGGTCGGGATCGAGACAGCACCAGGCGAGAATCCGGAGGAGGTACTGCGGTTGGCCGCCGCGCTCGATCAGGCATCACATCATGTGGTGGCGGCGGCGATCGTCGCGGCCGCACGGGCAAAGGAGTTCGATCTGCCCCCGCCCACCGACGTCCGCGAGGCGATGGGCTCGGGACTGGAGGGCACAGTTGGAGGCCGGCAGCTCAAGGTCGGCTCGTACAGCTTCGTCAGCGGTGCGCGGCAGCCGGAGGATTGGGCCGCCCGTGCCCTGCGGCGCGCGGCTTGGCGCTCCGCACTCAGCGTTTTCGTTGCGGTGGATGGCAAGCTGATCGGCGTGCTGCTGCTCGGCGACGAGCTACGACGCGAGGCGCCACGCACCATCCAGGCTCTGCGTGCCGAAGGCGTCGAGCGCATCATCATGGTCACCGGTGACCGCGCGGATGTTGCCGAGACGATCGGCGCGGCACTCGATCTCGATGCGGTGCTGGCCGATCGGCTGCCCTCCGACAAGGTCGAGGCGGTGGCTGTCGAGCAGCGGCTCAGTCCAACGCTGATGGTCGGGGATGGAATCAACGATGCGCCTGCGCTGGCCGCAGCCGGGGTTGGAATTGCAATGGGCGCGCGGGGGGCCAGCGCAACGTCGTCTGCGGCGGACGCGGTCATTCTCGTGGATCGGCTGGATCGGGTCTCGGACGCGGTCGGGATTGCACGACGTACGCGGCGCATCGCATTGCAGAGCATCGTCGCGGGCATGGCCATGTCCGGCGTCGCGATGATAGCAGCTGCTTTCGGCTGGTTGACGCCGGTTGCGGGGGCGCTGGTTCAGGAGGGCATCGACGTCGCCGTCATCCTCAATGCGCTGCGGGCGCTCGGTGCGGGGCACCGGTTCGGGCGCGAGACGATGCCGGCGGCCCGAGCCAGGGCGTTGCGCGAGGATCATGTCCGACTGGAGGTGGAGCTCGAGCGGTTGCGTGCCATCGCCGATGCGCTCGACGATGCGGACCCTCAGACAGCGGTGTCGCTGATAGGCGATGCGACACAGATCGTATCGGAGAGAATAGTCGCCCATGAGCGCGACGACGAGCGCAGCGTCTATCCGCGGCTGATGACCTACCTGGCCGACAAGCATGGCCTGGCCGCGATGAGCCGGGCGCATCGGGAGATCATGCACCAGGGCCGACTGCTTCAGCGGCTGGCGCATGGGCTCTCGCCGGCCGATGCCGACCGCTATCTCATCCGCGATGCGCAAAGGGCGATAGAGTCGATCGAGGCGCTCGTGCGCATCCACAACGCGCAGGAGGAGGAGATCTACGAGCATGCTGCGTCGATGTAGTTGCGCATCGGTGCCGAAAGGGAAGGCATAGGCGATGGACACGATCGAGCTGTTCCAGAGACTGTCGGTGGCCCTCGCGATCGGCCTGCTGATCGGGCTCGAACGCGGCTGGCGGGAACGCGCGGAGGCGGAAGGGGAGCGGACCGCGGGCTTCAGGACGCATGCGCTCGCGGGTATGCTCGGCGGCGTATGGGGAGCGATCGCCTTGCGAATGCCGGGCAGCGGGGGCGCTGTGGCGCTCGGCCTTGCTTTCGCAGCGTTCGCATTGACGATCGCGGCCTTCCGGTTCCGCCAGGTCGTTCATGACGGCTCGTTCGGCGCGACGACGCTGGTGGCCTCGATGCTGGCGTTCGGGCTGGGAGCGTTCGCGCTCGTCGGTGACATGCACGTCGCTGCGGCTGGTGGAGTTGCTGCAACCGCGCTGCTGGCGCTCAAGGCGTGGCTCCATAAGTGGCTGCAGAGGCTGACTTGGGAAGAGTTGCGGTCGGGACTGGTGCTGCTGGCAATGACGTTCATTCTTTTGCCGCTGCTGCCTAACCGAACGATCGATCCCTGGGACGCTCTCAATCCATATGCATTGTGGCTGATGACGATCCTGATCGCGGCGCTATCCTTCGCCGGCTACGTCGCGATCAAAGCGACAGGAGAGGGGCGCGGCATACTGCTGACGGGGCTTGCCGGCGGTCTCGTCTCGTCGACGGCTGCAACTTTATCTCTGGCTCGAATGGCACGCGAGAACCCCGATCGCAGTGGCATCCTCGTGGCGGGGATGCTGGCTGCGGGCGTCACGATGCTCGGGCGTGTGCTGGTGATCGCGGGCCTGGTCAACGCCGAGCTCGTGCCGAGGCTAGCCTCACCGCTGATCGCCGCGATGACAGTGCTCGGTCTTGGCGCCGCGATCTTCGCGCGACGGGCGATGACGGACAGCGAAGGCAAACGGCCGATAGATGTACGTAACCCTTTCGATCTTGCAACGGTACTCAAGTTCGGCGCTCTGCTGACGGCCATCGTGCTGGCGGCGAAGCTCGCGACCATCACGTTCGGTCAGGTAGGGGCCTACGCACTCGCGGCGCTGTCGGGGCTTGCTGATGTCGACGCGGTCACGCTGTCGATGGCGAGGCTTTCGGGAGGGGACATCTCTCCATCTGTGGCGGTCAATGCCGTTCTGATCGCGGTCGCAGTCAACACAGCGACGAAGAGCGTGCTGTGCTGGATGACGGGCGGGGCCAGGTCCGGTCGGTCGATGGTGATGATTTCTTTGCTGGCGATCGCTGCGGGTGGCGCCGCTTTGCTTGCCATCGGCGGGACTTGAGCCTGGAAACTCCAGCCGCGAGGGTCAATGATGCCGTCGGCATGCACCGGCTCGTGACATCGAGGGCTGAAGCATCCAGATCCGCGCGGAGATGTCGGGTTAGTCAAGATCGGCTAAAAGGTAAAACATCAGGCTCGACGGCCTCACACCACCTCCCGGACACGACCAGAGCGTAAGGTCGATCCGGGCCGCCAGCTCTTCAAGGCTTCCAGCGATGATGGATTTTAATGCCCAACGCCTGCATGTCGACGCCCCGCTCGGCGAGGGGCCGGCCATCGCGGTCGGGCCGGAGCAGGCCAACTATCTGTTGAACGTTCTGCGGCTCAAAGCCGGCGACGGCATCGTATTGTTCAACGGCCGCGACGGCGAGTGGCTGGCGCGCGTCATGCCGAAGGGAAAGCGCGGGTGCGAGTTGACGCCGGAAAGGCTCGTCAGGGCGCAGGAGGGCGGACCCGACATCGACTATCTGTTTGCTCCGCTGAAGCGCGCGCGGCTCGACTACATGGTGCAGAAGGCGACGGAGATGGGGGTGGCTCGGCTGAGACCCGTCATCACGCGGCGAACGGTTGCCGAGCGCGTCAACGTCGAGCGGATGCGAGCGAACGCGATCGAGGCAGCGGAGCAGTGCGGCATACTGTACGTGCCAGGGGTGACCGAGCCGCAGAAGCTCGAACGTGTCATCGGCGACTGGGATGGGTCGCGCCGGCTGATCTTCTGCGATGAGGCAGCAGCGCTCGCGAGCCCGATCGAGGCTCTCCGCGAGGTCGAAGGCTTGGGTGAGGCGGCTCATGTTGGTGCGCCACCGCTGGCCGTCCTCATCGGTCCCGAAGGCGGCTTCGATCCAGCCGAGCGCGAGATGCTGATGCGTCAGCCCTTCACGCTGGCGATCTCGCTTGGGCCGCGGATCATGCGGGCGGACACTGCGGCGGTCGCTGCGCTGGCGCTGGTCAATGCCGTGCTCGGCGACTGGCGCTGAGCTGCGTCCATCACTCAAGGTCTACTTGTCCGTCTCGGCACCGTAGAAAAAGCGGGGGCCGCAACCGACGATCCCCGCGTCGACCTCGCCGACGACGTCGGCCATTTTGCCCTCGTAGTCGACGCTCGAGAGCACGAGCCGTATCGTCTCCAGTCGCGCGCGCCGCTGATCGTTCGCGAGCACCACGGTCCAGGGGCTCGTCGCGGTGTGCGTGAAGCGGAACATCTCCTGCTGGGCGCGGGTGTAGTCATCCCACTTGGCGATAGCGGCGAGGTCGATGTCGGAAAGCTTCCACTGCTTGAGCGGATCCTGCCGGCGCGAATGGAAGCGCTTGAGTTGCATCTCGCGGCCGATATCGAGAAAGATCTTGAAGAGCCGGATGCCATCGCGCACCAGCATTGCTTCGAACTCTGGTGCCTCGCGCAGGAAGTCGGCAACCTCGTCCTCGGTGGCAAAACCCATCACGCTTTCGACCCCCGCACGGTTGTACCAGGAGCGATCGAACAGAGCGATCTCGCCGCGCGTCGGCATGTGAGTGACGTAGCGCTGGAAGTACCATTGGCCGCGTTCGGCCTCGGTCGGCTTGGTGAGCGCGATGATCCTGGCGCTGCG
>CAMAYR010000187.1 GCA_945862355.1 Devosia equisanguinis
CTCCTAGGGCGCGACGCCACTAGCCAAGCTCAGCACGGCGGCATCGCGCGCAGGAACTGACCGAACGTCAGCAGGCCCTCGGGCCACGGCCCCTGCCCCGAGGCAGCATTGATGTGCCCCATGTCGGCCACGATCGAGGTCTCCGCTCCCCAGGCCGCCCCGAGCGTCTGGGCACGCTCGACGGAGCAGAAATCGTCGTTGGAGCTTGCAACGAGGCGCGCGGGAAACGGCAGCCGTGCCATCGGCATCGGTGCGAAGCTCGCCGCGATTAGCTCCCAATCCTGCCCTTCATCGCAAGGCCAGAGATCGAGGGCATCCAGATCGGACGGCGCCACCAGGAATAGCCCCGCGACACGTGTTCCATCGACACGCCCAGCCGCGTGCAGGATGGTCGCCACGCCCAGACTGTGCCCGACGAGCACGACGGGCCGCGCTGCATGCCCGACCTCCTCCACGACGCGCGCGACCCAAACCTCGCGATCCGGGCGGAACCAGTCCTCCTGCTCGACGCGGCGCGCGGTCTTGAGATTGCGCACCCACCGCGACTGCCAGTGGTCCGGCCCGCTATCCCCCCAGCCCGGCACGATCAGAATATCGACGTCGCTTGTTCGCATAGCCTCGACCAGCCGAAAAACGCGAGCGGTCCGGCGACCGACCCGCAGCTTGCACTCGACACCGATCCGGGACCCGGCGTAGGGCCGAGCCCCCACAGCGCGCCGCGCGCGCTATCGTTTCCACGACTACAATATGATGCTCAGGTTCCTGATGCACTGATCGCAATCGATCAGGTTCACCTGCTTGGCCTCGACGAGCCAACGCCCGTCCACCAGAACCATGCGATGCGCAGCCCAGCCTGTGAGCACCCGCGTCTCCTCGCCCCAGAATTCCGAAATCAGAAAATTCGAGCGCACCATCCGCGTGCCCGGCGTTCCCGTCGCGAACACTTCCACGTTCGACACCATCCTCACAGTGCGCGATCGCGGCGCCTGGCTCCACGCATATCCCGTGCGAAGCCGATAAATCCGATCCTCGAGCCGCCGCCTGTCGTCGAACATGACGGAAATCTCGCGACGCGGATCGCCCCGCTCCGGCGTACCAGGCACCCAGCAGATGTACTCCGGCGCAAGCGTCGCAAGCCAACGCTCGTAGTCGTGACCATCGAGCAGGCGAGCCTCCCGCTCCAGCAACTGCCGCGCGTGATCGCGGATCGGCAGATCGGTGATCGCGGCCTCGTCCCCTTGCCAATCGGTGAACCAGGCCATCACGCGCTCGTATAGCGCATCGGTCACGTAGACAGATGTACGGGAAGGATCGGGTGCGATCGTCGAGGATGTGGTCACGTCAGGCTCCCGGATCTTTGGGCGACACCGTGATTATGGGGGACGACCTCGCCGCCGCGCAACCGACAAGGCACCGCCAAGGTGCCTCTGTGCGCCGGCGGCTCTGCACATCTCCAGCCCCCGCGCCAGTGCCCCCGCGGCAAGCTCACTAGCGAGCACAACCGCCCCTTGTCCACAGGCCTGCCGGCTTCAGCTTCACGTCGCAATTGTCGGCTAGAGAGTCTCCCATCATCAACAGCGATGGACTTAAGAATGAGCAGCATATCTACCACGCTCGCGTCTGGCGACGTCATCGAGATCAAATATCGCGCGTGGCGCGGTTGCGCGGCCGGGGCCGATCTCGTCGACAGATGGGTGCCGGCCGAGATCCTCGAGACACGCTCGGACGCCCACCCTTTAGCTCGCCTCGCGGACGGCCAGATCACCGAGATTCGCAGCTATATGGATTGGCGGCTCATCGCGCGGTCGAGCAACGTAGCCCAACGGCGGCTGGCGGCCTGACACCGATCACACTGCTATGCGGCTGGTGAAGACGCCGCCTACTCCGCGTCTCAATCAGAGCCGAACGGGAAGTGCACCTTGTTGCGCAAGACGTCGGCAAGGAAGGAGCAACGGTTCTCCGTCCTGACGAAATGCGCATAGGTGTTGATGCCGAAACGGTCCGGATCCGCCACCATGAGAAAGTTCGAGAACACGAAGAGGCTCGATGTCGGCAAAGGCGGCTCGCGAGCGAGAATTCGTTGGCGCGTCTCCAGCGAATAAGAAAGCACTTGCGCGACATACGCGACATATTCGTGAGCGGTTGCGGGAAGCTCGAGGTCGCGGATAGCTTCCGAGAAAATCGCATGAGCGATCTCATGCGCCACGATACCGGCGTAGTGCTCATCCGGGGGCACGTCGGTGCCGTGGAACTCGAATCTCCCCAACTTGCGGTGCAGCTCCTCCGACAGAACCTCCACATGCGATGCGCTGGTGATGTACTGGCCCCACTTTCCGCCGCCCGAGCGCAGGAACACACCGTCCGTCACAGCGAGGGTGATCGTGCGCGTCGAGCGCAGACCACAAGTGCCCAGAGCATCGGCTGATTTCTGTGCCGCATCGCAAATGACATCGATCCGGATACCTGCGCCCATGGCGACGTCCACCGACACGTCCGCACAACGCCACCGTTTGCCACCACTCGAACCTGCAAATGCAGACGTTCCTTCGAGATAGTGCTTGTCCTGTGCGGCAGGCCCAGTCCCGAAACAGGCAGCGCCTAGCACCAAAAACAACAATAAAATCAGCCCACTCGCCAATCGGCCGTGCATCCCACCCCCCTCAATATTAGAGTCCGGCCGGGGCCCGCTGTGATTGGCAGTATTAGAATTGCATGGCGAGAGTTCCCCGGTCCTCGACGGGAGCATTAGTACCGTATTATTACGTGCCTCTCAATACTGTACGTCGTTTATTTTTCGTGCCCACCGCCCGTCGAGCAGACCGCAACTGACCTGACACAGCCGGCGAGCTGTCAATGGATCCGACAGATCGCAACCGCACGCGCCTCCATCAAACCTCCCGCTGCACCTGGTTGTTCGGCGCCTGCCTCATCAGCCGCTTCCACTCTTTAAAATGCTCGCGCATGAAGGCTTCGTCGGTCGATGGCGCGTCGATCGTCCCGTCGGGGTTGTGCTTCACGCGCCCCTCGATGCCGTGCCCCCGGTTCATGTAGACCCACTCGTCCTCGATACACTCGAGACCCTTCTGGATCTGCTCGAAGTTGGCGACGTCGTCGACCTCGCCGAAATTCGGGAACTGCTCCTGCGTGCGCATCCGAAGCGCATTGATGTCGCGTACCGCGTCAGCACCCAACGTCCCCACCGCGTCGGCGCCTGCGCCGGAGCGGCCAGGCAGCGGCCCGTCGACAATGCGGGTGCCGTACCACACCGCGTTGGTCTCGCCGACGCTCACTGGCTCGAAGACTTGTATGTGGTTGCCGAGCAGCGAGAAGTTCGGGAACACGTTGATGTTGACGGGCACCGAGCCCGCGAGATCCAGAAGCGAAAGCGCCCGCTCGCCATAACGCTCCTTGAACAGCGCTTCGTAATGTTCCTGGCCGGGCGTCGCCGGCTCCAACGCCCACAACCCGCCGGGTCGGCTCTCGACGTTGGGCCGCTTGTCCTTGAAGTGGTTCCCGTGGCCCGTGTAGCGCATGTACATGGCGAGGCTGTCCGGCGAGCTTTTGTAATAGCTCATGCCCTTCGCAGCCCCTTCTGCCAGCCGCGCCTCCGTCTCGATCAGCGAGCGATGCGAATAGATCACGTGATATCCGTCGCACGAGTTGTCATAGGCGAGCTTCCAGTTGCCCTTGTACTTGATGCGGTTCGCCTCGCACACTTCGAGCTTGCCGCCGGGGTTGCGCAGAACCCAGTCGTCGATTGGCGCCATGATAGGCCCCAGGTGATCCTGCAAAGGCAACGCATCCATATTGAGCGTACAGAAGATGAAGCCGCGATAGCTTTCCACCCGCGGCACCTGCGCCACGTTGTACTTGGGATCGCGCATGTCCCCGGCATAGCCGTCGGGCCACGGCACACCACGAAGCTGACCCGTATTGGCGAAGTTCCAGCCGTGATAGGGGCACTGGAAGTGCCGCGCGTTGCCGCGCTCGAGCCGGCACAGCGTCGTGCCGCGATGCGTGCATCGGTTGTAGAGGACGCGCACCTTGCCCTCGCCGTCGCGCACCACGATGACCGGTCGCGTGCCCAGGCGCCGCGTAACGAAATCGTTTACCTTCGCCACCTCGCTCTCGTGCGCGATATAGGTCCACGTACCGCCGAAAATATGAACCATCTCGAGCTGGAATATGTCCGGATCGGTGTAGATCAGCCGGTGCGCGCGCTCCTCCTCGACGAGGGCGTCCCAGTCGTAGCGCTGCGCGTGGTTAGGACGTTCGATGAGGGGCATGTCGGTCTCCTGTAGGCTCGGTCCAGCGTAGCGCGACCCGGCAATCAGAGCATTCCGGACATGCTGGGTCGAGCTTCGCACAGCTTCGCTTGACCCAGCCTACGACTACGACGAGTGCCTTCAAAAAAAATCGAAGTACTCGTTGTGCTCCCATTCGGTCGGCTCCTCGCCCGCCTCGATGTTGCGTTCGGCCAGGAACTGCTCGAAACGGCCAACCTCGGTGCGCTTCAGCTGCACGAAGTAATCGACGAACGGCGCGCCGAGATCGCGCCGGTAGAGCTCGGAAGCCTGCAACAGGTCCAGCGCCTCGGCTAGAGCCTTGGGCAGCATCGCACGTTCGGCGGTGTAGGATTCCACATCCTGCGGCCCCGGATCGAGCCCGCCGTCCACGCCCGCGAGCCCCGCCACGATCTGCTGTGCGATGAACAGATAAGGGTTCGCCATCGGCTCCCCGATGCGGTTCTCGAGCCGCGTCGCCGGATCGCCAGGACCGCCCAGCACCCGCACCATCACGCCGCGATGATCCACCGCCCAGGACGCGCGATCCGGCGCCAGCGAATAGGCGCGGAAACGGCGATAGCCGTTGACCGTCGGCGTTGAGAAAGCCGTGCCCGCCTGCGCGTGCGCGATGAGCCCGCCGAGATAGGCAAGGCCCAGTGCCGACAGCGGTTGCGCACCGTCCTCCGGCATCAGCACGTTGCGCCCACAGTCTTCCGAGACGAGAGACTGATGCAGATGCCAGCCGCTCGGGTAGTACCCACGGATCGCGGGCCGCGTCATGAACGTGGCCAAGTGCCCGAGCCGCCGGCACAGTTGCCGCGTCGCGGTTCGGAACAGCAGCATGGTGTCGGCCGCTGCCAGCGCGTCCTGCGGCGCGAACGTACATTCGACCTGGCCCGGCCCCCATTCATTCTCGATAGACCGCAGCGGCAGCTCGAGCTTCTCGTAAGCGCTCGCCAACTCCAGCAGTACCGGCTGCATCAGATCGAGACCGCTCTCGCCGTGGATCGCAAAGCCCGGCTCCACCGCCATCGTCGCGATCGGCTTGGGTCTCACGCCCGGCCCGCCGATGTTCTCCGCCTCCACGACACCCGTCGCCACCTTCAGCAGATACCATTCCACTTCGAGCCCGACGTTCATGCGCCAGCCTCGCTCGGCGATGCGTGCGAGCTGGCGTTTCAGGAGTTGCCGCGGGCAGAACGGAAACGGCTTGCCGTTGGTGAAATACGTGTCGCACAGCACCCAGCCGACGCCGCCCGCGTAGCCGGCTTGCCGGCCTGAGCCAGAAGAGAAATCATCCCACGGCAGCACGCGGAAAGTCGCCGGGTCCGGCACGACGATCAGGTTGGGCGAGCCCGTCATCTCTTCGATGCCGAGCCCGCCGCCGCGCGTGAAAGAGGAGAACACGCGCGCACCCGACGCATCGAGCGTGTAGGTTGCCACGAGAATGTTGTGGCCGGACCGCAGTGCGCTGGCGAACGCCTCGATGGTGACGAGCTTTGCGCGGCTGCACCCGAAACTATCTGCCCAGGCCAGACGCACGAACCGCAGCCCTTGGGCTTGCGCCCGGTGCAGCACGTCGGCGGCGAGCGCGCGCTGCTCGTCGGAATAGAGCGCGTGTCTTTCGATGAATGGAAGTTGTTGCATCTGCCGGTTCACGTATCCTGGCCCCGTTAGTCTCAAGCGGCCTCAAGCTGGCATGCAGCGCCACGGTTGAGAAGAAAAAATCGCCTGAAACCCTGATCGGCGCTTCAAGCCCGCTCGGCCACGATCATCCAGTAGATGATCCGCCGCTCATCGAGATTTTGCAGCGTCCCGCGCTGCCGCTCGGGGGTGTCGTCACCGTAGACGAGGTGATTGCTCATCGCCGGCATCGCCGCCGACGCCGCGGCTCTCATCCGCCCCCTCACAACGTCGGAGTAGTTCGACATCTCGACGATTTCGAAGCCGTTGGCGACGAGGCGCTCGCGCATCTGCGCCTCGCTGTCGAGAAAGCTGAGCCGCCCATCATAGGCCCACTGCACGGGGAACACGATCTCGCCCCCCGGCCCCGAGGAGAACTCCGTCGAGGTGAACACGCCACCGGGCTTCAGCACGCGGCGCACACCGGCCAGGAAGCGGTCCTTGTCCGCGATGTGCATCGTCACGTTCTGGCACCACACGACGTCGAACGCCTGATCGGGATAGTCGAGGGCCAGGCCATCCCCGTCCCGCAGCACGACACGCGCCGTGAGCCCCGCCCGCTCCGTCAACTCCTGGCCGACCGCAATGAACTCCGGCGTCAGGTCTATACCGTCGACACGGCAGCCGAACGTGCTCGCCAGATGACGCGCCGGCCCGCCGATCCCGCAGCCGATGTCGAGCACGCGCATACCCGCCGTCAGCGTGATACCGGCCGCCTGATCCTTTGTCGTGGCGAGCCCGCCCGTATGCAGGTGATCGATCGCCGAGAGTGCCGCAAGCGGCGGGCACTGCGGATCGTGCCCGGCAGCCGCAAGTGCCGCCTCTATCCGGCCGAGCACGCCCGCCCGCGTCCAATGCGCTTGGATCGCCTCGGTCCGCTCGGTCATCTCCCGCTCCGCACTTGCCGTCACGGCGCCCGTCGCCCGGCGAACTGAGATACCATGTAGCGCGCGCGCTTGCCGATGTGCTCCCAGTCTTTGCGCCTGATCTCCTCGACCGGTGCGAGCCACGAGCCGCCAACCGCGATCACGTTGTGAAGCGCAATCCACTCGGCAAAATCCAGCTCGCTCGTACCACCCGTCGGATAAAAGCGCACGCGCGGGAATGGCGCGGCCATCGCACGCAGCATCGCTGCCCCGCCGAGCGGCGCGGCGGGAAAGAACTTCACCACATGGAAGCCGCGTGAGATCACGTGCATCAACTCTGTCGGCGTCGCGATACCCGGCATGAACGGCAGATCCTGATCGACGGCAGCCATCAGCAATTCCTCGGACGCACCCGGACTGACCGCCATGCGCGCCCCGGCCCGCCGCGCGATGGACAGGTCGTGCGCCGTCATCACGTTGCCCGCGATCGGCACCGCGCCCGCCACCTCGGCGCCGATCCGGCGGATGGCATCGGGCGCAGCCTTTGTCCTGAGCGCGATCTCCATCACCGGCAGCCCGGCATCGACGAACGTGCGCGCGAGCGGCACCGCATCGTCGATGTCGTCGATCTGGATGAGCGGCACGAGACGCGCGGGCGTCAGCAACACCAATGGAGCTTCGCTTGGCGATGTCATGGGTTGATCTCCTGGCAGACAGGCTCTGGACACGGCAAGTGACGGGACGGGACGGGACGGGACGCCGCGATGCGCCCTGCCACCAGTCGAACACAAGCTGAATGTGGCAGCAAGGCCGACGGCGGGCACGCGACGAACCGGACCAACCGAGCATTACAACGCCTGCGGCAGCGTCTCTTGATCGGCCTCAATTCGCCGACCTGCAGATCACGCCTTCCCGAGCGTGACGGAAATTTCCTCGAGCGCGGCCGGGTCCTCGATCGTCGCCGGCATCTTCCATGTTTCGCCGTCCGCGATCTGGCGGATCGTACCGCGCAGGATCTTGCCCGACCGCGTCTTCGGCAACCGCGTGACGACATGCACATCCTTGAACGCGGCGACCGGCCCGATCTCGTCGCGCACCAGCTTGACGATCTCCGGCGCGATCTCCGCCGCCGTCTTGGTGACACCGGCATTGAGCACCACGAAGCCGGCCGGCACCTGCCCCTTGAGCGCGTCGGCCACGCCGACGACCGCGCACTCCGCAACGTCCTTGTGCCGGGCGACGATCTCCTCCATCTGGCCCGTCGAGAGCCGGTGGCCGGCCACGTTGATGACGTCGTCCGTTCGCGCCATGACGTAGGCGTAGCCGTCCGCGTCGCGGAAGCCAGCGTCCGATGTGGTGTAGTAGCCGGGAAAGTCCGACAGGTAGCTTTTGCGGAAGCGTTCTGCGCTGTTCCACAGCGTCGGCAGGCACGACGGCGGCAGCGGCAGCTTTATGGCGAGCGTCCCGCTCACACCCGGCGCGACCGGCTGCCCCTTCTCGTCGAGCACGTGGAGATCGTAACCTGGCATCGGCACCGTCGGCGAGCCGTGCTTCACGGGCAGCGCCCCGAGCCCGACCGGATTGCCGCAGATCGGCCAGCCCGTCTCCGTCTGCCACCAGTGATCGATCACCGGCACGCCGAGCTTGGCCTCCGCCCACTTGATCGTTTCCGGGTCGGCGCGCTCGCCGGCGAGAAACAGCGTGCGAAAGCCCCGCAGATCGTAGCTCGGGATCAGCTTTCCTTCCGGGTCCTCCTTGCGGATCGCGCGAAACGCCGTTGGTGCGGTGAACAGCGCGGCCACCCGATGCTCCGCGATGATCCGCCAGAACGCACCTGCATCCGGCGTGCCGACGGGCTTGCCCTCGTAGAGCAAGGTAGTCGCTCCGTGCAGCAAGGGCGCATAGCAGATGTAGGAATGCCCAACGACCCAACCGACGTCGGAAGCTGCCCAGAACACCTCGCCCGGCTCGATTCCATAGTGGTTGCGCATCGTCCACTTGAGCGCAACCATGTGCCCGCCGTTGTCGCGCACCACGCCCTTCGGCGCGCCAGTCGTGCCCGACGTGTAGAGGATGTAGAGCGGGTCGGTCGCCAGCACCGACACGCAGCCGGCCTTTCGCTCGCCCTTCTTGGCCTCCGCAACGAGAGCGTCCCAATCGTGGTCACGCGGCCCCATCTCCGCCGTTGCCTGGGGCCGCTGCAGGATCAGTGTGTGCGCCGGCTTGTGCTCGGAAAGCTCTATCGCCTTGTCGAGCAGCGGCTTGTAGGCGATGACGCGACCGGGCTCGATGCCGCACGATGCGGCCATTACGACGGCAGGCTTTGAATCGTTGATCCGCATGGCGAGCTCGGGCGCCGCGAATCCGCCGAACACCACCGAGTGGATGGCCCCGATACGCGCGCACGCCAGCATCGCGAAAATGGCCTCGGGCACCATCGGCATATAGACGATGACGCGGTCGCCTTTCCTGACGCCCAGATCCTGCAGCACGCCCGCGAGCGTCGCCACCTCGTCGGTCATCTCAGCGTAAGTGTAAGACCTCGCGGTCTTCGTATACGCGCTATCGAAGATCAGCGCCTTCTGGCTGCCGCGACCGCGCTCCACGTGCCGGTCGAGGCAGTTGTAGGCGGTGTTGCACTCCGCGCCCGCGAACCAGCGGCCATACTCGCCCATGTACGGATCGAGCACCTTGTCCCACAGCCTGTACCAGGAGATCTCCTTGGCGGCCTCCGCCCAGAACGCCTCCGGGTCCTTCTGCCAGCTCGCATACACGTCCCCGTAGCGGCTCATGGCGTTCCCTCCGACGTGACAGCACCTGTTGGGTCTGTTCTAGTGAGGCGTCGCGCCTTAGTTGACCATCGGTGCGGCGAGGGTGGTGGCAACTAAGGCGCGATGAACGCCTCACTGAGCCATTATTGATTCTAGTGGCCCTCATGTCGCGCCTAAATCGGACGGTGGTTGCCGCAATGATACGATTTAGGCGCGACGGGCCACTAGGAGGCCGCAGCAGGTCTCGTCCATCGCCCCCCGCCTTGGACATTGGTGGCAGACGTACTCGCGCGCACCCCGCTATTGGCCTGGGGCGCCGCGCCCGAGTGTCACGGTAGCGCTCACCGCCAGCACCACACGCGGCATGCCGTCCGAACCGATCTCGGTGGCGTGCTGGGAGTTGCCCGAGTAGGAGCCCCCGGCAACCGCCGTCCGGCCATCGCCCGTCGATACATCGACCAGCGGGCCCGCCGTCACGCCCAGGTGCGTCGCAAGCCGTCGCGCCTTCGCCACGGCCAGCGCGCTAGCCTCGAGCGCCAGTTCCTCGGCAACCCTGTCCGCTTGGCTCGATTGCAGG
>CAMAYR010000188.1 GCA_945862355.1 Devosia equisanguinis
TACTGGATCACGGTCAACTACCGCGAAGCCTACGGCATGCATGCCTCCAACGGCATCCTGTTCAACCACGAAGGCCCGACCCGCGGCGAAACTTTCGTGACGCGCAAGGTCACGCGGGCCGTGGCCGCAATCGACAAGGGATTGCAGGATACGCTGTATCTCGGCAACATCGACGCACAGCGCGACTGGGGCCATGCGCGCGACTACGTCGAGGGCATGTGGTTGATGTTGCAGCAGGACGAGCCGGACGATTACGTTCTGGCGACCGGCGAGATGCATTCGGTGCGCGAGTTCGTGGAACTCGCCTTCGCCGAGGTGGGGCGCGGTATCCGCTGGCAGGGCAGCGGCGTCGACGAGGTGGGGCTAGACGACAAGTCAGGCGCAGTGCTGGTCAGGATCGATCCGCGCTATTTCCGCCCTACCGAGGTCGATCAACTGCTCGGCGATCCCTCGAAGGCGAAGCGGAAGCTCGGCTGGACCCACAAAACCCCGTTCACCGATCTGGTCGCAGAGATGGTCGCCAGCGACATCGCCGCTATCGAGCAGGAAGCCTGGCGCAAGGATCGGGCGGATTGAGGTGGCGGTGGCGTCGGTGCAGGACTGTGCGGGACTGTGCGGGACTGGAGTGGAACATGAATGATCGCGCAGCGGCTGGGGTTGGCGATACTGCGTATCTTCTCGCCGGCAAGCGCATCTACGTTGCCGGTCATCGCGGGATGGTCGGCGGCGCCATCGTGCGCCGTTTGGCGCGCGAAGGCTGCGAGATCCTGACCGCTGGTCGCGCAACGCTCGACCTGAAGGATCAGGCCGCAGTCCGCACCTGGTTCGCACGCGAGGCGGCGCACGAGCGCAGCCAGCGACTTGCCGAACACGATGATGGCGACGGCGGCGACCACCGGCCACGTGTCGGTAACGAGTATCGCCGGGCTGAACAGCATCCCGACAGAGACGAAGAACAGCACCGCGAATGCATCGCGCAAGGGCAGCGATTCCTCGGCTGCGCGCTGGCTCAGTTCAGACTCGCTGAGGATCATGCCGGCGAAGAACGCACCCAGCGCGAACGACACGCCGAACAGCTTGGCCAAGCCGTAAGCTATGCCGAGGGCTATAGCGAGTACACCCAGGCGGAACAGCTCACGCGAGCCGGTGTGCGCAATGTAGTGCAGAATCGCTGGGATCAGTCGGCGGCCGATCACGATCATCACGGCGAAGAACGCGGCAACCTTGCCGATCGTAAGCGCGATCTGCCCAAGGATTTCCTGGAGATCAGCTTCCCCCTGCCCCGATCCGTTGATCAACGGAGCGACCGCCGGCAACAGGACGAGGGTGAGGACCATCACTATGTCCTCGACGATCAGCCAGCCGACCGCGATGCGCCCCCGCTCTGTGTTCAGCAGCCGCCGCTCCTGCAGCGCACGCAAAAGGACCACGGTGCTCGCCACCGATAGCGCCAAGCCGAACACGATGCCCGAGCCGAGCGGCCATCCCATCAGCGAGGCGAGACCGATCCCCAGCAGCGTCGCGACCGCGATCTGGACCACCGCGCCCGGTATCGCAATCCTCCGGACGGACATCAGGTCCTTGAACGAGAAGTGCAGGCCGACGCCGAACATCAGCGGGATGACGCCGATCTCGGCCAGTTCGAGCGACAGCGACTGATCGGCGACGAAGCCCGGCGTGTAGGGGCCCACGGCGATGCCCGCCAGCAGATAGCCGGCGATGGGGGAGACTTTCAGGCGATGGGCGAGCGCGCCCAGAACGAAGGCGAGACTCAAGCCGACGACGATCGTCGCGATGAGCGGCGTGTAATGCGGCATCGATCCCTGAAGCACTGGAGCAGTCGACGTAGTATCCTACGCACATGGAAATGTGCGCAGAATTTGCAAGGCTTCGATGAAACCACGCATGCGCTGTGTGGCGGACGCGCGCACGGACGCGCCCAGCCAGGCATAGGTTGCGCGTTGGCTCAATGGATCGCAGTTGCTGCGGGGCGATGGGTAGCGGCTAGCGCGCGAGGGCTGCGACGCCCGGCAGCTCGCGGCCTTCCAGCCATTCGAGGAACGCGCCGCCCGCCGTCGAGACGTAGGTGAAATCGGCCGCGACGCCGGCAGCGTTCAGCGCGGCGACCGTATCGCCGCCACCGGCGACCGACACGAGCCGGCCCGCCTTCGACATCGCCGCCACCTGCCGCGCGAGCGCGAACGTGCCCTCGCCGAACGGGGCGATCTCGAATGCACCGAGCGGGCCGTTCCAAAGCACGGTCCGGCACGCATCGATCACCTGTGCGAGATGCGCGATCGACTTGGGCCCGAAGTCCAGGATCATCGCATCGGCGGGCACCGCGTTCACATCCACGACCTGCGAGGTCGCCCCTGCCTTGAACTCGGTCGCGACGACGCCGTCGACCGGCAGCACGATTTCGCGGCCTGTGGCCTTCGCCTTTGCGATGATCTCGAGCGCGGTCTTGTGGAAGTCCGGCTCCGAAAGAGATTTGCCGACGTTCACGCCCTGCGCCTGCAGGAACGTATTCGCCATGCCACCGCCGATGATCAGTTTGTCGACCTTGGCGAGCAGGTTCTCCAGCACCGGGATCTTGGTCGACACCTTCGCGCCGCCGACGATTGCAGCGGTCGGGCGCTTGGGAACTTCCAGCGCGGACTTCAGCGCGTTGATCTCTTCCATCATCAGCGGCCCGGCGTAGGCGGGCAGAAGATGGGCGAGGCCTTCCGTCGAGGCGTGCGCGCGGTGCGCGGCGGAGAACGCGTCGTTGACGTAGATGTCGCCGAGAGCTGCCATCGCTTCGACGAGGCGCGGGCGGTTGACCTCCTCGCCCGTGTGGAACCGCGTGTTCTCGAGTACGACGATGCCGCCATCTGGGAGAGCCGCGATAGCGTTCGCTGCAACCTCGCCGACGCAATCGTCCGCGAACGCGATAGGCATCCCGGCAAGGCTCGCCAGGGTGTCGGCGACGGGCTTGAGGCTGTCCTTCGGATTGCGCTCCTTGGGCCGACCGAAGTGCGACATCACGATGACCTTCGCGCCGCGCGCAGAGAGGTCCTTGAGGCCAGGAACGAGGCGCGCCAGGCGGCTCGTGTCGGTCACCTTGCCGTCCTTGAAGGGGACATTGAGGTCGGCGCGGACGATCACGCGCTTGCCCTTCACGTCGGCGGCGGAGATGGGTTTGAGCTTGTCGAGGTTCATGGCGCTGCCGATATCACGAGGGGGCACACTGCGCGCGTTTACCGGGGAAAACGAGGTGCGACAAGTGGGCGATGCGGGAATGGGTTAGGGAGCGATGGAAGGCTGCGAGTTTTCCCGACCGCAAGACGGTGCGTTGCCCCACCCCCCGACCGAAGGGCGAGGTACTTTGGAAACCTGCCCTTGGGTCGAGGTGCAGGTGGTGATACGGGCACCTTACCTCGCCTGGAGAAAGCCGTAGCCACGCCCCATCAGCTCTCGGTCCGGTTCGCCGAGCGTGGCTTTGATGAAGCGGCGCTCGATGTGGTAGGCGGCGGTCTGGTGGCACGTCTCGCCGTCGAACACCGGCGGAGGGCCGGACCGGTCAGCATTGAGCGCCCGGATCTCCCTGCCACAGGCCGCCAGACGCGCCTCGTAGGTGGGTGCGGCGAGCGCGGACCGCACGAGAAGCGCCGTCTCGTTGATGTGGGCGAGACATGCCAGACACAGGGCCGCCGCCCCCGCCCGCATCACAGTGGACGGAAGGAGCCAAGCGCCGCCTGCGCCCGCTTGCCCTGCCCCGAAGTGAAGTGCCGTCGCGACACCGCGCCCCGCGTAGGCTGCGAGCAGCACCACCGGCACGATCGTCGCCCGCAACGCCCAGTTGTTGGACCCGGTGAAGCCGATCACCGCCGTCGATGCGAGCATGACAGCGCCGGCCGCCGCGATCATCCGCAGGCGCGCGGCATCGGGCGCACCCGCATCGAGCCGACGTCCGAGCACGTAGAGCCAGCCGACCTCCAGCACCATCAGCACCAGGGCGATCACGATCCCGACAATCCCCATACTCGGATTGCCGGTCTGCCGCGACCACTCCACGAACGCCTGGCCGATCACCAGGCCGCCGCGCGCCTCGGCGCCCAGATAGATGTAGGCGAGCGGCAACGAGGGTATCGCGCAGGCCGCGACGAGCCAGGCAAGTCGCCGACGATCGCCGCTCCGCAGCAACTCCCAAATGAGCGGTGAAAGCGCGATCAGTCCCCCTGCGAACGCGAAGATCGAGGAGAACGCCGCCGTGCCGATCAGCAGCCCGGCGACGATGTACGGCCCTCGCCCCTCGCGCGGGGTGAGCGTCACCGGCTCCGTCGCCACGACGACCGCCAGCAGCATCGCCACGCCCGCGATCATGTGGTGCGGCACCCAGATCAGGCTCGATGACAGCGCGGAGAAGCTGTTGGTCACCAGGAAACCGAGCTGCCACCACTCCGCATGGACCGGCTGGCCCGAGACCAGCCAATGCCGCAGCGCGAACAGCCCATCGATCGTCGCGCCGGCCAGCACCAGAGCTGCCATCGCCCATATTCGCGCCTGCGGCGGGCACAGGTGGCGCACGATCACGATCAATCCCCAGGCGATGCCGACGAGCAGTGCGAGCCCACCCAACGCGAGACCGAGCTTCACCATCGGCGCCCCCGTCACCGAAAGCAGCAGCGAGGAGATCGCTGCCGCCGGCATCCACGGCACGTAGTAGAAATGGAAATAGGCATCCGGCACAAAATTGAGCCGGGGCGGATAGCGCTCGGCGTTGACGAGGCTCGCCACCTCCTGGAAGTGCCAGTTGTCGTCCCACGTCACCGGCGCCACCAGCACGCCGGCTGCATACTGGTAGGCATAGGGCACAAGCCGTAGCAGCCCGACGAGCACCACGAACGCCAGCAGGGCCTTCTCATGCCGCTCCACCGGCGGCTGCCGCCCGCCCGGAATAGTTCCTGGAAAGGTTCCCGGAAGCGTTCCCCGAACCGTGCCTTGCGCCAAGCCCTGCAAGGCCCACCAAGCTCCTGCCCCGACGAGCGCCAGAACCGCCGGCAGCATCGCGCCGGGTAGTTGTAGCGCGTTCATGATGCTCGCCGCCAGAAACGAGGACACGAGTGCGGCGACCAGCGCGCCGGTGGCAGTCGTCATGTCTCGTCCCCTGCCGGCCAGCACGCTGCCGCCGGACCGGCTCAGGAACGGAACCGGGACGGTCCTGGGGCGCGGCCGGCCGAATCACCGGAACGGCCGATCATACCTCCGCTGAGGCCGCCGCGCTCGGCTCCTGGCCCGTGTGTGATCCCGCGCGCTTTATGGACAGTCGCCACACCCACCTATATGACAACGGCTGCAAAACAGCCCGGTTCGGGCAGCCGATCCGCCGCCGTCATCGCCGCAAGCAGCAGACATGGCGCATTGGTTAGGGGACATCTTGAGCGGAAGAGAGAAGTCGATGAGCGGCGTGAAGAAGAGCGGCGTCAACGAGATCCGGAGCGCGTTTCTCGACTACTTCGGGAAGAACGGCCACGAGGTCGTGGCCTCTA
Source organism: Devosia equisanguinis (assembly GCA_945862355.1). Lineage (GTDB taxonomy): Bacteria > Pseudomonadota > Alphaproteobacteria > Rhizobiales > Hyphomicrobiaceae > CAMDPA01. The sequence continues at coordinate 5,532 of CAMAYR010000188.1, forward strand.
GCCCGCTGGTCCCGCGCAACGATCCGACGCTGATGTTCACCAACGCCGGCATGGTACAGTTCAAGAACGTGTTCACCGGCCAGGAGCATCGGCCCTACAAAACGGCTGCGACCTCGCAGAAGTGCGTGCGCGCAGGCGGCAAACACAACGACCTCGACAACGTCGGCTATACCGCGCGGCATCACACGTTCTTCGAGATGCTCGGCAACTTCTCGTTCGGCGACTATTTCAAGGACCGCGCGATCGAGCTCGCCTGGAAGCTCATCACCAAGGAATACGGTATCGACGCCAAGCGGCTCTCGGTTACCGTCTATCACGACGACGACGAGGCGTTTGCAATCTGGAAGAAGGTGGCCGGCCTGCCGGATTCGAGGATCATCCGGATCAAGACCGACGACAACTTCTGGCGGATGGGCGACACCGGCCCGTGCGGCCCATGCACTGAGATCTTCTTCGACCACGGCGATAAGATCCCCGGCGGCCCGCCGGGCTCCGCCGACCAGGACGGCGACCGCTTCATCGAGATCTGGAACCTCGTGTTCATGCAATACGAGCAACGCGGTCCCGGAGACCGGGTACCGTTGCCCAAGCCGTCTATCGACACCGGCATGGGCCTGGAACGCATCTCGGCGGTGCTGCAAGGGACCCACGACAACTACGAAACTGATTTGTTCCGCGCGCTGATCGCTGCATCCGAGGAGGCGACGGGCGTAAAGGCGACTGGCGAGCACAAAGCCTCCCACCGCGTCATCGCCGACCACCTTCGCGCGTCGAGCTTCCTGATCGCGGACGGCGTGCTGCCGCTCAACGAGGGCCGCGGCTACGTCCTGCGCCGGATCATGCGGCGCGCGATGCGTCACGCCCACCTGCTCGGCGCGAAAGATCCGCTGATGTACCGCCTGGTGCCGGCGCTGGTGCGCCAGATGGGCGAGACCTACCAGGAGTTGGTGCGCGCGCAGGGCCTCATCACAGAGACGCTGCGGCTCGAGGAGACGCGCTTCCGCAAGACGCTGGAGCGCGGCCTCGGCCTGCTCTCGGAGGCGACCTCGAGCCTCGGCAAGGGCGAGACGCTGGCTGGCGACGTCGCCTTCAAGCTCTACGACACCTACGGCTTTCCCCTCGACTTGACCCAGGACGCGCTCAAGGCGCGCGGCATCGCGGTCGACACCGACGGGTTCACTACTGCGATGGAGAAGCAGAAGGAAGACGCGCGCGCGGCCTGGAAGGGCTCGGGCGAGGCGGCGACCGAAAGCGTGTGGTTCGAGGTAAAGGATAAGGCCGGAGCAAGCGAGTTCCTGGGTTACGACACGGAGACCGCGGAGGGTGAGATCCGCGCCATCGTTTCGGTCGGCAAGGAGGTCAAGGACCTCAAGACCGACGCCCACGGCGCGATCATTCTCAACCAGACGCCATTCTACGGCGAATCCGGCGGCCAGGTCGGTGACGAGGGCCTCATCAAGGGTCCAAAGGGCGCGCTGTTCCGCGTAACCGACACCCAGAAGAAGCTCGGCGACCTTTTCGTGCACGTCGGAAAGGTCGAGAAGGGCAGCTTCAAGGTCGGCGATCACGTCGAGTTGGAAGTCGATCACGCCAACCGCGGCGCGATCCGATCGAACCACTCCGCCACGCATCTCCTGCACGAGGCGCTGCGGCAGGTGCTCGGCACCCACGTCGCGCAGAAGGGCTCGAAGGTGTCGCCCGACGCGCTGCGCTTCGACTTCTCCCATACCAAGCAGATGAGCGCGGAGGAGATCGCCAAGGTCGAGGCGATCGCCACCGAGGTCATCAAGCAGAACACGCCCGTCGAGACACGGCTGATGGCTGTCGACGAGGCGATCGAGACGGGCGCCATGGCGCTGTTCGGCGAGAAGTACGGCGACGAGGTTCGCGTCGTCTCCATGGGCGAGACCGTTGCCGGCCCGAAAGGCAACAAGGCGTGGTCGGTGGAGCTGTGCGGCGGCACGCATGCCAGACGCACCGGCGACATCGGCCTCGTCAAGGTGATCGCCGAAGCCGGCTCCTCGGCTGGCGTCCGCCGCATCGAGGCGCTGACCGGCGATGGCGCGCGTGCCTATCTGGCCCTGCAGGACGAGCGCGTGCGCGAGATCGCGGCGTTGCTGAAGACCAAGCCCGACGACATCCTCGATCGCGTCAAGGCGCTCGTCGAGGAGCGCCGGACCATCGAGAAACAGCTCTCCGACGCCAAGCGACAGATCGCACTCGGCGGCGGCGGCGCTGCGGGCGACGGCCCCGCGGCGGCTGGCCAGGCGATCAAGACGGTCGGCAAGTTCAAGCTCTACGCGCGCACCGTGCAGGGCCTCAATCCGAAGGACCTGCGCGGCCTCGTCGACGAGGGCAAGGCGCAGGTCGGCTCCGGGGTCGTCGCCATCGTCGGCGTCACGGAGGACGGCAAGGCCGGGCTCGCGGTCGGCGTCACGGAGGATATGGTCAAGACCGTGAGCGCTGTCGATCTCGTCCGCGTCGGCGCCGAAGCACTCGGCGGCAAGGGCGGCGGCGGCCGGCCGGATATGGCGCAGGCGGGTGGCCCAGACGGGACTAAGGCGGCTGATGCGCTCGCCGCGATCGAGGGCAAATTGGCAGGTTGATGATCGGTAGGTCGGGCTGAGCACATCTGTGAAGCCCGATACGCGCCGAACTATAGCAGTTGGGCTGCGCTCCGCGCAGTACCGATCTACGGAGGCCAGAATGTGCCGATGGATCGCCTACCACGGTGAGCCGATGTTCATGGAGGACTTCGTCACGGTCCCCCAGCAGAGCCTCATCGTGCAGAGCCGCTCCAGCAAGGAGGCGCGCAACGCCGTGAACGGCGACGGCTTCGGGCTCGGCTGGTACGCCGAGCGGGCCGATCCCGGCCTGTTCCGCGACGTGCGGCCGGCGTGGGCCGACGAGAACCTGCTGTCGCTCGCCCGCCAGATCAAATCCCGCCTGTTCTTCGCCCACATCCGCGCTTCGACAGGCACGGCAACCAGCCGCGCCAACTGCCACCCGTTCTCGGTCGGCAACTGGATGTTCATGCACAACGGCAAGATCGGCGGCTGGGACACCATCCGCCGCCGCATCGAGGCCCACATTCCCGACGCGCTCTATCACCATCGGCACGGCACCACCGACAGCGAGGCGATGTTCCTGCTCATGCTCGCCAACGGGCTGGACGAGGACCCGGAAGGCGCCACCGCGCGCACGCTCGGGCTGATCGAGCGGGAGATGAAGGCTGCCCGCGTGGACGAGCCGACGCGCTTTACTGCCGCGTTCACGAAGGGCGAGGTGATATACGCGGTGCGCTATGCTTCGACGGGCAAGCCGGAGACGCTCTACACTCGCCAGCGCCGCCACAATACCGGCCGCCTGCTCGTCTCCGAGCCGCTCGACGACGGGCGCGACGACTGGCTCGCTGTTCCCCCGCAGAGCTTCGTGAAGCTCAACCACGACCACGTCGCCTGGCACGACTTCCGCGCCACCGCCTGATCGGACCCGATCGGCTATTGCCTAGCGCCCATCGCCTATTGCCTACTGCCTCGAGCCCAAAGGTGCTTCGAGGAAAAGCCCCCATGACCACAGACGCTCTAATCCGCGAGATCGCCGCCGCCAACCGCATCCTCGCGCACTTCGGCGTGGTCGATGCATTCGGCCACATCTCCCATCGCGACCCCACGAACCCGAAGCGATTCTTCCTGTCGCGCTCTAAAAGCCCCGAACTCGTCGAGCCCGAGGACATCATGGTGTTCAACCTCGACGGTTCGGTCGCCGACGGCCGCCTGGACAAGCCCTACCTCGAGCGCTTCATCCACGCCGGTATCTTCGAGGCGAACCCCGAGATCATGTCGGTCGTGCATTCCCACGCGCTGGAAGTGCTGCCGTTCTCGATCTCGACGGTGCCGCTCGTTCCGGTCATCCACACCGCCAGCCACTGCGGCGGGCACATACCGGTGTGGGACATCGCGGACAATTTCGGAGACACGGGGCTGCTCGTCACCAACCTTGAGCAAGGCCGCGATCTCGCCCGCACGCTCGCGAAAAGCCGCGTCGCGCTGATGCGCGGGCACGGCTTCGCGGCGGCCGGCCGCAATATCGGCGAGGTGCTGAAGGTGTCGATCTACCTGCCGCAGAACGCGCGGGTGATGATGGATGCGATGCGGCTCGGCGGCGGCGTCAAGGCGCTGTCGGCGCGCGAGATCGAGATCCGCGACGAGGGCGGGCCGGGCGGCCGCGAACTCGACCGCGCGATGGAATACTGGGCCGCCAAAGCCGGCGCGAGCCATCTGTTGCCGCCGAGGCGGTGAGCGCGAGCGCCTTCGTTCTGTGGCCCCAAGCGGACGTTGCCGCGTCAGCCTACCCCGGCCGCACATTTCCTGCGATCGTGGTGCGCATCATGAGGCGGCGCTCGCCGGCGGAGAAGTCGGTGCGCGCGTGCATCGAGCAGCGGTTGTCCCACACGATGAGATCGTGCGGGCGCCAGACGTGCTCGTAGACCCAGTCCTCGTTCTCGGAATGGTCGAACACGGTGCCGAGAAGCGCCTGCGCCTCCCCGTTGTCCATGCCTTCCACGCCGACGCTCATCAGTCGGTTGACGTAGACG
>CAMAYR010000189.1 GCA_945862355.1 Devosia equisanguinis
GCTGGCAGACCTGCCAGGCGTCGGCGCCAACTACCCGTATCATTTCCAGACGATGGTCGCGAACAAGCTGACGCGGCCGGTCGGGTTGCACGGGCAGGACAAGGGCCTCAAGGCCCTGCGGCATGGGCTGGAGTACCTGCTTTTCCGGCGCGGACTGCTGACGAGCAACATCATCGAGGCAGGCGCCTTCACCGATACGGACGGAAGCGGCAGGCCGGACATCCAGTTCAGCGTGGCTGCGATGGTGCAGGCGGAGCCGGGCAAGGGCTTTCGACCTATCCACGGCATGACGATCAATCCCTGGGTGCTGCGGCCGCACTCACGCGGGCGGGTCAGCCTGCGCTCCAGCAATCCGGGGGAGCGCATCCGCCTCGAGGCGGCGGCGCTGGCCGACGACCGAGACGTGGAGACACTGCGGCGCGGCGTGGTGCTCGCCCGAAAGATCTTTGCGCAGCCGGCGCTGGCCGACCTCGGCGAGATCGAGCTCGTGCCGGGCCCCGGCGTCGGCGACGCTCAGGCCTCGAACGAGATCAACGAGATCATCCGCCGCAACGGGCGTACGGTCTTCCACCCCAGCTGCACGTGCCGGATGGGCGATGCGGCGGACGCAGGGGCCGTGGTGGACCCCAGGCTGCGCGTTCGCGGGATCGACGGGCTCCGCGTCGCGGACGCGTCGGTGATGCCGGCGGTGACGTCGGGCAACACCAACGCGCCGACGATGATGATCGGCGGCCGGTGCGTGGATTTCGTGCTGGCAGAGGCGTGACGCCCTGCATGGACGCTGCCTTGCTGTGGCGAGCACGCAGTGCCGAGGTGGAAATGTCGGGCATTCGTTAGCAAACGCGCCACAAGTGATGACGTATGTCGCGTCAAGTGGTGCGATGGGCTCAGGTTGCCCAAGAAGCTCCCCCGCCAGCGGAGGCCGTCGAGGTCACTCCCAAGCTGCCAGGGAAGCATAAGCGTCGGCGTGGCGACGTTCAGCGCGCAATTCTCGAATGTCTCCGCGAAGGCCACGCAACGCCGCGTCAGATCCGGGCCGCATGCGCCGAGCGAGGATTGCAGCTGACGGGCAATTCGGTTTCAAACTGCCTCGCTAGGCTAGCGGAAAAAGGGTTTGTAAGAGGCATCCCACAGTCTGACGGATGGGAAGTCACCAACTCAGACAACCTAAAGCAAGCCCTTGAGGCCAGCATAAAGGAAGAGGGCTCCAAGGTGATCGCCTTGAAGCCCTCGGATAAGAATGGCACTGCCGGTATGTATCCCGTGGCTGCGGTTCCGCACACTGCCGGTGCCTAGGTGGCGGGAGGTCGGCGCCAGTTGAGCATTGCCGATCCCCGTCACCGCCCCATTCGGTTCCCCTGGAGATGAGCGTCTATCCTAGCCGGGTCCGCTCAAATCCGTCGCACTCAGGCCGGGCAAGGCCCAAGGAGGTAGTCGTGCGGCAAGCGACTTTCAGATTAGTGTAAGCCGTTCGCCGCGACGCTTTCCTAATATCAGCGTCGCGGCCGAGCGGCCATCCTATTCCGCAGATTCCACAGCTTTGGGCAGGTCATCCAGCCGAAAGTTCTGCACGCCTATAGCGGCCGGTCTACTGCTCGCCTACTGCGCCACGAGGTTTTCCTTAAGCGTCTTGCCTTCGTAGCGCGTGCGGAAGCGGCCGCGGCGCTGCAACTCCGGCACCAGGAGATCGACGTAGCTCAGGATGTCGCGCGGCACGGCCTGGGGGTGGACGATCATAAAGCCGCCGCGCTCGCCCCCGGCCTCGAAGTGCTCCTCGAGAATGTCGGCGATCTGGCCGGACGTGCCGGCATAGGTGCGGTCGTAGTTGGTCGCGGTTCTGAGCCCGTGCTCGAAGAATTCCTTCTTCGTCATCACCGTGTCCTTGCCGTAATCGCGCATCAAGCGGAACACGAAGCCGGTCGGCGAGGCCTGCGCCTTGACGATCTGCTCCTGCACCTCGGCCAGAACGACTTTGTCGGGCAAGTTCGAGAAATCGAAACCGGAGTTGTGCGAGAGGTAGGGGCCGACAGCCTCCGGCGGGATCATCGTCAACAGGCCTTCGCGCCGCGCCTTGGCCTCTCCTTCCGTCTCGGCCACGACCAGGCCGACGCCCCACAGGATGCCGACCTTCTCCTTGTCGCGCTTGAACTCGACGAGCCATTTGTCGAGCTCGGCGCGGTGCTGCGCCTTGGCGGCCAGCGGCGGCCATCGCGCGAAGATCTGGTCGGCGATGTACGCGGACGCCTTGATGCCGCGGGGAGAGGAGCCCGCCTGCACCAGAACGGGATGACCTTGCGGCGATGGCACGCAGTTGAGTGGTCCGCGCACCTGGAAGAACTTGCCCTTGTGGTCGATCGCGCGGACCTTACGCGGGTCGCCGACCACCATGCCTTTCTCGCGATCCCACACGAATGCGTCCGGCTCGACGCTGTCCCACAGCGCGCGGCAGACGTCGACGAACTCCTCCATCCGGTCGTAGCGGGCGCCGTGCTCCATCAGCGCGTCGAAGCCATAGTTCGCTGCGTCCGCGGGCCGGTTCGAGGTGATCACGTTGTAGGCGATGCGCCCGTTGGTGACATGATCGAGCGAGTTCATCAGCCGCGCGATGTAGAACGGGTGCATGAACGTCGAGGCGTAGGTCAGCCCGAAGCCGATGTGCTTCGTCACTCGCGACATCGCGGTGACGACCGGGCTCATGTCGTGGCGCGGCCAGCCGATGCCCCAGCGGACGGCCTCGTCGCGGTTACCGGCCCAATTGTCCGGGATGCCGGTGCCGTCGCCGAAGAACAGCATATCGATCATGCCGCGCTCGGCGATACGGGCCATCTCCTCGTAGACATCGAGGTCGGGATAGATGCGGCCAGTCCAAGAGCCCGGCATCCGCCAGCGACCATCGAGGTGAGTGTAGGAGATGTCGATGGCGAGATGCATTTTCTTGGGCATCGGCGACCTTCTTGGATGTCGTGGCCGGAGGCTCGCCGCGAACGGTTGGCGAGCCCCGATTTGACTACTTCTTGCCCGAGTTGACCAGCGCCTGAATGCGATCGAGCACGGGGCGCGGCGTCGTGACGACCGCACGCGCGATCGCATCGAGTTCCTCGCCCGGCGCAGGTCCGAGCAGCACCTTGCGCTCCTTCATCAAGGCGATGAACTCGGGGCTCGTAACCATGGCCTGGAACGCCTTGCGCAGCGCGGCCAGACGCTCCGGCGGCACGCCCGGCGTGGTGATGATAGCGCGGCCGATATCGGAGGACGCCGCAATCGCGGTCAGCACCTGCTTGCCAACTTCGTCGACGCCGAGGGTGGGCAGGGTCGGGGTTTTGGGCAGCAAGGGGTGCGGCTTAATGGCGACCTGATAGAGCACCTTGGCCTTGCCCTGGGTGATCCATTCCGGGTTGCGCTGCAGGATGCCGGGCATGCCGATCGAGCCGACGAGGTCGACCTCCTTGCGCTCGAGTGCAAGCAGCACGGCATTGCTGCCGCCGTAGCCGGACACGATCTTCAGCTTCAGGCCGCCATGTGCGAGCAGTGCCGCGGGCACGAGGAAGCCGGGCGACGCACCGCCGGTCGCGCCGACGACGATCTCGCGCTTGCGGACGTCCTCAACCGTCTCGAATGGCGCCCAGGACATGCCGAGACCGAGATCGACGTTGTCGATCAGGCGGCCCACGTAGGGCATCTGCGCGATGTCGAAATCGCTCGAGGCCTGCATCGCGGCGTCGAGCGGCAGGGTCTGAGAGACGGAGCCGAAGAACGTGCCGTCCTTGGGGGCGACGCCGTAGAGGTACTTGGCGGCGACGAAGCTGCCGGCGCCCGGCATGTTCTGCGGCACGACGGTGGGCTTGCCGGGAAGAAACTTGCCGAAGTGCTCGGCGAACACCCGGCCATAGAGGTCATACCCGCCGCCGGCTGAATAGCCGATGATCACGCGCAGCGTCTTGCCTTGGTAGAATTGCGCGACGGGATCTGCCGTCGCTTGCGTAGCCAGTGCGAGGGACGCCGTGGTGGCCAGGGAGGCGAGGAGTGCTGTTCCCCGCCCTGATAGTCCGAGACGGGCGAACAGAGTTCCGAAATAGGCGATGCGACTTGGCTCGAGGCTTGGCATTTCAAACATCCTCAACGTTGTTGACGGCAGTGCGAATGGAGGCGGCGCCGTTGCGCAATTGCAAGCCTGTTGTTCCGGCATCGATGCAACAAGACCGCACAATTTCGAGGCAAGTGGGGAAGGTGCGCGACTATGCTGCACGCGGATTGCCTACGCTCTTTCTTGATGGGGACACGATAGCCTTGCCGCTTACTTTCGACCGCCACTCCGCTTCAGCTTCGGGTCGAGGTTGTCGCGGAGCGCATCGCCCAGCATGTTTATGGAAAGCACGGTAGCGAAGATCCACAAGCCGGGGAATAGCGACATCCACCAGGAGGTGGACACATAGGCCCGCCCGTCGGCCAGCATCGAGCCCCAGGTCGGCACGGAGGGTGGGACGCCCAGACCGAGGAAGCTCAGCGCGGCTTCCGCGATTATGGCCGCTGCCATCGCGAATGTTCCGATCACCAGCGCCGATTGCAGAAGGTTCGGCAAGAGGTGCCTGAGGAGAATCCGCAGATGACTCGCCCCGATCGAGCGCGCCGCCACCACGTACTCGCGCTCCTTCAGGATCATCGCTTCCGCGCGCACTACGCGTGCGTAGGGTATCCATCTCTGAAGCGTCAGCGCGAGGATCAGATTGACGAGACCTTGGCCGAGGAATGCCAGGATCGCAATGGCGATGAGGAGGGGTGGGAAGGCCCAGACGACCTCCACGAGCTTCTGGATCGCGAAGTCGACCCGGCCGCCGGCGTAGCCCGAGACGATGCCAAGCATTACGCCGACGACACCCGATATCACCACCACCGCGCCAGCGATGGCGAGCGATATCCGCGCGCCGTAAATGAGGCGGGAAAACAAGTCGCGTCCGACATGATCGGTGCCGAAGAAGTAAGGCCCTGAGAAATACTGCGGCGGCGTCATCGCCTTCATCAGATCCTGCTTATTGGGATCGAATGGCGATATCAGCGGCGCGAATAGCGCGAAGACGACGAGGATCGCCAGGATGATCCCGCCGGTCAGCGCCTTGAACGTCAGCCACGGCCCCAGGGCGCGCATGAGCTTGCCTTGTGGGCGTGGCATGGAGACTCCGACCGGCTCAGTGGCCGAGCCGGATGCGAGGGTCGGCCGCAGCATAAAGGAAGTCCACGATGAGGTTCACGACGATGAAGAGCGACGTATAGACGAGAACGAGCCCAGTGATCAGCGGATAGTCGCGCGATGTAATGCCTTGCAGAAGCAGTTGCCCGATACCGGGCCAGGCGAACACCGTCTCCACGATGATCGAGCCCGAGATCAAGGCGCCGAACTCGAGCCCGACGACCGTAATCACCGTGATCCGCGCGTTCTTCAGCGCATGGCCCCAAACCACCGCGCGCTCGGACAGCCCCTTGGCGCGGGCTGTCATGATGTAGTCCTCCGACAGGACCTCGAGCATGGCAGACCGGGTCATGCGCATCAACAGGCCCGTCATGTTCACGCCGAGCACGATCACGGGCAGGACGAGGTACTTCGCCGCGTCGACGAGCGCTGTCCAGTCGCGTTGCAGGATCGAATCCAGGATCAGGAACCCGGTGATCGGATCCCCCGGCACGTCGAACGTGTTGCGACCGCTCGACGGCAGCAGATTGAAGTAGCCCGACACGATCAGGATGAGCATGATCGCTAGCCAGAAGTTCGGCATGCTGACGCCGAAAAAACCGCTCAGCGAGGACACGTTGTCGAACCACGAGTTCGGGCGCTTACTGGCCAGAATGCCGAGCGGCACGCCAATCACGATCGACAGCACAGTTGCGAAGAAGGCCAGTTCCAGTGTGGCGGGGAAACGCTCCCCGATGATGGAAAGCACGGGCACGTCGTACTTGATGCTGTGGCCGAAATCGCCGACCAGAGCGGCGGAGAGAAAGCGCCAGTACTGGATATGGATCGGCTGGTCTAGTCCCCACCTGCGACGCGCCTCGGCGATCTCCTCCGGGCTCGCCTCGTCCGAGATCAGGATATCGGCGGGATCGCCGGGTGCGGCCTGCAGCAGCAAGAACACGCACAGAGAGATCAGCACGATGACAGGGAGTGTGCCGATCAGGCGCCGGAGCACGTAGGTGAGCATTGCTTTTTCGTATCCTGCGACGTTGTCGCGACGATCGGCGGCGAACGGCATTCATCCACTCGCCGCCTCTCGCGCAGGCTACTTCTTCTTCGCGCCGCGGACGCGCATCTTGATGTTGGTCGGAACGATGTCCATGTTCGGCAGCACCTTGGCGTCGACATTGTTGGCAACACCCGTCGCCAGCTTGTGCCGCCACAGGAAGTGCGCCGGAGCCTCATCGGTGATGATAGACATCGCCTTGCGCATCTGAGCAATCCGCTTCTGGTCGTCGAACTCTCGCCGTTCGGCCTTCAGTGCATCATCGACAGCCTTATTGGAAAAGCCGATGCGCGGCGATCCGCCGGTCTCGAAATATTGCGACAGCGCAGCCGAAGGATCGACCACCGAGCCACGGCCCATGTAGTAGAACGGCACGCCGCCCTTTTGTACGTTGGACCACAGCGTGCCCCACTCCGGCGTCTTCAGATTGACCTTGAAGCCGACAGCCTCGAGCATGGGAACGATAGCCTCGGAGATCTGCTTGTCGGATGTATAGCGGCCGACAGTCGCGTAGTAGTCGATCTCGACGCCGTTGGGGTAGCCGGCCTGTTTCAGTAGCTCCCTGGCCTTGGCGGGATTGTAGGTGTACTTGGGCTGCAGGTTCGGATCGAACGCATACTGGCCCTTGCCGATCGGGCCGTCGAGGCGAGAGGCTTGCCCGTTGAGCAGAACTTTGATCAGCGTGTCGCGATCAATCGCGTAGGCGACGGCCTGGCGAACCTCCTTCTTGTCCCATGGCTTGATCTTGGGACTCATCGCCAGGAACATGATCTCAACCGAATCCTCCCACACGATGCGGGCGCTCGACGAGCTCTGCACGCGCGGCGTAAGCTGGGGTGGGATGAACTGGGCAACCTGCACCTCCCCGTTGAGCAGCGCCGTCACGCGGCTCTCGGGCTCCTTCATGATTCGATAGATGATCTCGTCAGGGTTTTCGGGTGATGCGAGCTTGTGGCCAGGCACTTTCTCCATTGCGAAGAAGTTGTCGACGGCAACCTGCTTGATACTGTAAGGGCCGATGCCGAAAGGCGCCTCCTTGTCGACGGCCGGACCGTGCTTATCGAAGAGTGCCTTCGAGGTTACGATCAAGCGCGAAAAATACTCGAGCATCGGCGCCACAGGCTCGGTGGTCTTGACGATGACCGTATGCGCATCCGGCGTCAGCACTTCCTTCACATAACGGACGTTGTGCTTTTGCTTGGACTGCACATCCGTCTTGGCGCGATTGACCGAGTGCACGATATCGGCGGCGACCAGGGGATCGCCATTGTGCCGCACGAGGCCCTTCTTGAGCTTGAACTCCCAGGTCAGCGGATCGATGACCTTCCAGCTCTCCACGATCTTGGACGTGTATGTGCCCGTGTCGTAGTCGTAGTCGACGAAAGTTCCGTATGTGGCGCCGTAGAGGTTGTACATCAGCGACACGCTGTCGGCGTAAGGGTTCAGCGAGGCGATCGTCTCGGTGACGGCAACGGTAGCCCGGGTCTTTCGCTGGGCGGAGGCGGGATCGGCTGCTGCCAACGCCAGGCTGGCCGCGACGGCACCTGCGATGGCGAGTTTCAGCGACCGAGGAAATGTGACGGACATCAGTGCTGCTCCTTGGCACTTATCGTTCAGGACAAAGCGGAGAGCCGAAGCCGTCCCTCTCGAGACGGCTTGCTCAACGCCTTCCAGACAGATTGCTAAACATTTCATCAAATACGCAAGCTCGATCTTTAGGCAGCTTCGAGACGATCGGCACATTCGATAGGCAAATCGTGCTGCGAGCAGGGACGAGTACGCAGTGTCACGGCATTCAGCGCGGTGATCATTTCGTCGCGCGAAGAAAGGCGATGCTCGCACTGGCGACGAGGGTGCTAAATCGGCTATTGTAAGCTCTACAGGCAACGCGGATCAAAAGTGCATGACGACCATTGCAGTCAACCCTTCAGCAGTCAGCGAAGAGGTTCGGCCGGTAATCGCAATTCGCAATCTGCGCACGGTGTTCCCGACGATCGACGGGGAAGTCGTCGCCATCGACGACGTGTCGTTCGACATCAGGCCCGGCGAGACGGTTGCGGTCGTCGGCGAGTCTGGCTCGGGAAAGTCGGTGACGGCGAAGTCGATCCTGCGCCTGACCGACTACCAGGGCGGGCACGTGGCTTCGGGCTCCATCGACTACACGTCATCGCGCGGGGAGCCGATCAATCTCGCTGATATGGCGCTGGAAGACTTGCGCAAGGTGCGCGGCAACGAGATCTCGATGATCTTCCAGGAACCGCTGACCTCGCTCAATCCCGTCTTGCGTATTGGCGACCAGATCGCCGAGGCGATCATCCTGCACCAAGGAAAGACGGCCAAGGAAGCATCAGCGCAAGCGCTCGATGCATTGAAGCTCGTGCGAATTCCCGATGCCGAGCGGCGCTTGATGCAGTATCCCCACGAGCTGTCGGGCGGGATGCGCCAGCGCGCGATGATCGCCATGGCGCTCGCCTGCCGGCCCCGCCTGCTCATCGCCGACGAGCCGACGACGGCGCTCGACGTCACCATCCAAGCCCAGATCCTCAGCCTGATCCGCCATCTCCAGCAGGAGATCGGCATGTCGGTGATGTTCATCACGCACGACATGGGCGTCGTGGCTGAGATCGCCGATCGCGTCGTCGTGTTGTGGCGCGGCAAGAAGGTCGAGGATGCGCCGGTCAACGAAATCTTCGAGCGACCGCAGCATCCCTACACGAAGATGCTGCTTGCTGCCGTGCCGAAGCTCGGCAGCATGAAGGGTAAGGCAGCGCCGGAGCCGTTTCCCGCACTCGACATCGAGGGACGCGCCACCGTGCGCGTCGCCGCAGTCGGCGCTGCCTCCGATAACGCAGCGCCCGTCGCAACTGACGGCATTCCGTTGCGGCCGGTGCTCGAGACCGTCGGCGTTACGACCCGCTTTCCCATCAGGAAAGGTATCCTGCAGCGCATCGTTGGCAACGTGCACGCCGTCGAGGATGTCTCGATCAAGCTGTTCGCCCGCGAAACTCTGGCGCTCGTGGGCGAATCCGGCTGCGGCAAGTCCACGCTCGGCCGCACCGTGATGCGGCTCGTCGACCCGATCGCCGGTGACGTGATCGTGCACGGGACCAACATCACCGGTCACAACCACGTGCAGATGCAGTCCGCCCGGCGCCACATCCAGATGGTTTTCCAGGATCCTTATGCCTCGCTCAATCCGCGCATGACCGTGGCCGACATCGTCGGCGAGCCGCTGCTCATCCACGATCGGCTGGGCAAGGAGGAGCGGCGGGTCCGCTCTGCTGCGCTCCTCGACCGCGTCGGACTGCTGCCGGCGCATCTGGACCGCTACCCGCACGAGTTCTCCGGCGGCCAGCGCCAGCGCATCTGCATCGCCCGCGCGCTCGCGCTCAATCCGTCGATCATCATCGCCGACGAGGCCGTGTCCGCGCTCGACGTCTCGATCCGTGCGCAGGTGGTGAACCTGCTGATGGAGTTGCAGCGCGAGTTCGGCATCTCCTATCTTTTCATCTCGCACGACATGGCTGTGGTCGAGCGCGTGTCGCACCGCGTCGCCGTGATGTATCTGGGGCAAATCGTCGAGATCGGACCGCGCGAGGCCGTGATCTCGAGCCCGCAGCACCCCTACACGCAGCGCCTGCTCGAGTCGGTTCCCGTCGCCGATCCCCGCCAGCGCCGCCAGCGCCACCTCGTGACCGACGAAATACCGAGCCCGGTGAAGCCGCTGGGCTTCGTGCCGGAGGTCAAGCCGATGGTCGAGGTCGGGCCCGGCCATTTCGTTCAAGACACATGACAACCAGCCCACCGCTTGCCAGGATGCCTAGTGAGGCGTCGCGCCTTAGTTGACCGACGGTGCGGCGAGGCAGGTG
>CAMAYR010000190.1 GCA_945862355.1 Devosia equisanguinis
GCCAGCGTCGCAGTGCCAGCCGCCGGGGCGTGTCGCCCCCGCGAAGTGCGAAGCCTGCGCGCTTTCGCCCTTCTGCCACCGGCCACCCCGATCCAGCCACTTGCAAAGCAGCCAGCCGAACGGTGCGCAAAGTCACCGATTCAGGAAGTACTTTCTTGCCGTTGTACGTGCGGGAAGTACGATCGGGGCTGCGCGTAGCATTGGCGTGAGCCAATCGACGGTTCAGCGTCGCATCGCCGCGCTGGAGGCTTCACTCGGCGAAGACCTGTTCGTTCATCAGCCGACTGGATACGCCCTGACGGAAACTGGCCGCGAAATCGTCGAGCATGCAAGACGCATGGAGACCGCAGCAACCGATCTTGGACGCCACCTGCAAGAGCATGGAGGACGCGGCGGCCTGGAATTAAGGATCACCGCGGCTTCAACCGTTGCCGATCGACTTGCGCGAGCTGGGCTGATTGATGAGATGAGATCGCTACATCCAGATATCAGCCTGAAGCTCATGATGACCGACCAATTCCTGGACGTTTCGCGGGGTGAGGCGGATGTCGCTATTCGATCGGGCGAGCCAAGGGACGATGGACTCTGGGGATGCAAAATTGGTGTGGTCCCGTGGGCAGTTTATGCCAGTGCCGGCTACGTTACGCAGAGGGTCAAGCCCATCGACTTCACTGAACTACGACTGCACGGTTGGATTGGCTTTGCAGGGGAGGTCGAAAAACACCCGGCCGCGAATTGGCTGAAGCAAACGCTACCGGGTGCTGCGATCACCGCCGTCGGCACCAACATCTCCAGCATTCTCCTTGCTGCCAAATCAGGGCACGGGCTCGCGCTGTTGCCCGGACCGATGGCAATCGGCGAACCGGACCTACGCCGGATCTGGGGACCGATTCCTGAACTGAATGCGACCATTTACGCGCTCACCACTCCTACGCTCAAGAATGTGCATCGCGTGCGCGTGTTCTTCGACTTTTTGCAGCGTAACAAGCGGGCCGTTCGGTCGGCATTGGCCGGGGCAAACTGAGCGCGTGCTTGCGTTATCGAGAGACGCGACCGTTCATAAAAAGCAGACGACGCTGATCTGCCCAGTAGAACGGTCGGTATGGGTCACTGGCACGCATCATCGGCTGTGCCGCCATTCCCCTGCCTCTCCACCCCCTCGGCACCTCCACGTGATGCCCCGTCGTCTTCCTCAAACGAACGTCTCCTGCTTCTTGAGGTACTCCAGGAAGTGCGGATCGTTCCGAAGCTCGATCAGAACCGGCAGGCCGACTACAGATTCGAAGAACGGCTTCGGCTTGTTCTCGACGTCGAGAAGCGTCTTGCCAAGCTCGGCGCCCTTGGCGAGATCGCCCCGCACGAAGCGGAGATGATCGGCGAGGTCCGCGTTAGCGAGCTTCAGATCGCCACCGTGCTTGGCGCGCAGTTGTTGGTACGACAGCGTGCTGAGATAGAGCGCGTAGCGTTGCTCGATATCGTGCGAGAACAGTTTGCGCCGCACGAAATACCAGGCGACGCCCGTGACGGCCAGTGCGGCGAACCCGATGACCACCCAGTAGACCCAGGTCCCCGCTTCCTCTCCCGGCTTGCCTTCCCCAGTCGCAGACTTCCCGGATTTCGCCTGCCCGTTTCCGGCCTGCTTTCCACTGTCTGATCCCTGGCTGCCGCCTGCGCTCGATGACGACTTGTCCTTGGCTTCGGCCTCTTTTCTCGCTTTTTCCTCCTGCTTCTTCGCGAACTCTTTCGCCATCTTCCTGGAGGCTTCCGCGAGATCTCGCAATGCGGTGTCGATGTCGCCGGTCGATAGCGGCGGCTCGTGGACGAAGCTCCAGGGCTTGGCGACCTTGTCGAATTTGTCGTTGGCCTGGAGGTGGAGCTGCACCCCAGCTTTCACGCGCTGCCTCAGAGGGTAGAGCATGCGGTAGTACCAGCGGGTCATGATGCGCGGCACGAGATCGCCGCTCGATTCCAGCAGCACCGTGCGGTCGCCGAGCAGGCCCCTGTAAACGTTGGCGAACTCCGTGCTGCCGACAGCGGGCGCGCCGAATGTCACGACGGCCGCGATGTGATCGATCTTGATGTCCCGGTCCTTGCCGACCGCATCGCCGATCCGCGCGTGATCGAACGCGGCGATCTGGGCCATCGCGCCGCCCAGCGAGTGCCCGGCATAGACGATCTTGTCGGCCTCGCCGGCCTCGAAGACTTCCG
Organism: Devosia equisanguinis; assembly: GCA_945862355.1. Lineage (GTDB taxonomy): Bacteria > Pseudomonadota > Alphaproteobacteria > Rhizobiales > Hyphomicrobiaceae > CAMDPA01. Next base: position 2,209 of record CAMAYR010000190.1, read on the forward strand.
CAAGCCAGTCTTCTACGTCCACCTTGATGGCCGCCCACGCGATCGAGAAGCCGACATGGCGCCCAGGCTCGGGATCGCCGAGCATGTCGAGATACGGCCCGAACTTCTCTCTCAGCGATAGATAGCGCTTGTCCTTCTTGACCATGACGTCGTCGGTCAGCGCATCCGTGCTGTTGATCTTCCAGTCGCCGCCGCTGCTCGTGCCGCGGAATATGACGAAGGCCTTGCGCTCGCGGACGAAACCGAATCCCTGCGCATCGGCGAGCACGCCGTGAGCGTGGGTCCCGTTCGCGGCCGAATCAAAAAAGCGGAAGCGTGAATAGCCCGTGCAGCAGTCGGTGAGATATTTCTCGATGCGCTCGGCCGTCTCGTATGCCAGCGCCGTCTTATAGGCGAGGAACTCGCACAGCTGCAGCGGTACGCGAGGCAGGAAAACGTCCGGCGTCGGCCCGGCCGCGCGCCACGCGAAGCCTGCTGGCAGGAGTTCCCGCGCCGAATCCGAGCGCGTCGTGCCCAGCCCCATACCAGCGAAGTAGGTGCGATCGAACTCGATGCCTTCCACTTTGTGGGCATTGGCCAGCAGCGAAGCGAGCTGTTGCATCAGCTCGGGCGCGAGAATGTCTGCGGTATCAGCTTTGGACGACATGGCGGAAAACTCCCAAAGCTCGTTGAAAAAACTCTCACGGCGCAGCCGGAACAAGTCCATCGAGCCGGCAGCGTGCCCTCGTCGCCCGCCCGAACTTATGAATCCCGACCTTACGAAAGTTGTGCGACAGCACAAGACCGCAATTCCCGTTGCCGCGCCTTTAAAGACGAGCAGCGACGAAATTTCGTTGGCCGCCCTTGTTCCTGGCCGTTAGCCTTCCCCGCCTCTGCACCTCGACCTCGGGATCCACATGCCCCGCCGCATCATCGACATATCCGTTTCACTGCAAGGCGACATCCCCTCCGATCCGCCGGGCCTCGTGCCGAAGATCAAGTACTTCGGGCACCAGGGCGGCGCCAGAGAGATCTGCCGGATGTTCCCTGGCCTGCAACCCCACGAGTTGCCCAACGGCGAGGGCTGGGCGATCGAGCACGTCCAACTCACGACGCACGCCGGCACTCATCTCGACGCCCCCTATCATTTCGCCTCGACGATGGACGGCGGCAAGCGCGCGCTGACCATCGACGAGGTCCCCCTCGACTGGTGTTTCCAGCCCGGCGTGAAGCTCGACTTCCGCCATCTCCCTGACGGCTACGTCGCCACTGCCGCCGACGTCGCGGCAGAGCTTGCCCGCATCGGCCACACGCTGGCCCCGCTCGACATCGTGCTGGTCAACACCGCCGCCGGCGCGCGTTACGGCCAGGACGACTACCTGCCGACGGGCTGCGGCGTGGGCCGCGAGGCGACGCTCTATCTCACCTCGCGCGGCGTCCGGATCACCGGCACCGACGCGTGGTCGTGGGATGCGCCGTTCGTGCATACGGCGAAGAGATACGCCGAGACGCACGATGCGAGCCTGATCTGGGAGGGGCACAAGGCCAGCCACGAGATCGGCTATTGCCACATGGAAAAGCTGGCGAACCTCGAAGCGCTGCCCTCGACCGGATTCATGATCTCGTGCTTTCCCGTGAAGATCAAGGCCGCCTCCGCCGGCTGGACGCGCGCCGTCGCCATCATCGAGGAATAGCGCTGCAACGAGCCTTCTCACCGCCCCTTCCTGATCGAGAGACAGCATGAACGCCACCCTGCTCGGTTCATTGATCCTCGCCGTACCAGCCGTCATCATTGCATGGGCGGCGCTATGGCGGAGGCACCGCCCGGTATTCTGGGGCACGCTCGCCCTGATCGCCGTCGGTCTGGGCTACCTCGTCGCGACCGGGGCTGCCCGCGACATCGGCCTTCAGTTCGGTGGCACGCCGGCCCTCACTGCTGCCCCGGCGCGCTGAGAACGGTGACGTTTCCCTTGGCTTTGCCATCCTGGTCCGATCACTGCGCCAGAGATCCAACGCCACCATAAAGCGTACAACTGTACGCAGCACGTGACGGGCCATCTGCACAACGCTATTAGGATGGGCCGATCAGCCAGTCACCACGTGGAGCCGCCCAAACCGGCCTCCGCGCCGTCGCCTATTGGGGAGCCACTAGTCCGCCATGTCCGCCGACCTCGACGTCCGCCGCCGCCGCGCCGCCTATCGCGCCAGCCATCGCGGCACCAAGGAGATGGACTGGCTGCTCAGCCGCTTCGCCGCAGCCCGCCTGGAAGATATGACCGATCCCGCGCTCGCCGAATTCGAAGATCTCCTCGCCGCACCCGATCCCGAGCTGCAATTCTGGATCATGGATACCTCCTCTATCCCCGACGACCGCTACGCCGGCCTGATCCGCGAGTTGCGCGCGTTCCACGAGCTTCCGACGGCATAGACCAGGATCGAGGCGGCAGCGCCGGCTGCGCGCCCCGAGCGAGATGACACCGGCAAGCCGAGAAACGTCGGGCCGCGGCAGGCAATGCCGATGCCGACCCGACCTGCGAGTTGCACCTCCATGAACGACGCCAGCCCCGCGCTACCCGACGAGATCCTGGCCGGCGTGCCCGAAGGGCTCGACGCACTGCTTCTCGCCCGCGCGGCCGCTGCCGCACACGCCGCCAGCACCGGCGACATGATCCTGCACGTCGCCCGCGACGACCGCCGGCTGGAGGCGCTGGAAACAGCGCTGGTATTCTTCGCGCCGGGGCTGAAGGTGATCCCGTTCCCGGCGTGGGACACGGTGCCCTACGACCGCATCGGCCCCAACACCGAGATCGTCGCCCGCCGCATCACCTCGCTCGCCAAGCTCGTGATCGGCGCGCGCAAGGAAGCCGGCATCGTCCTCACCACCGTGAGTGCGATCCTGCAGCGCCTGCCGCCGCGCGAGGCGATCCGCCGTTCCCTGCGCCCCCTTGCCGCCGGCCAGCGCGTCGACATGAACGGGCTCATCGAGCGACTGTCGAGCGCAGGCTTCGTGCGCACGGGCACCGTGATGGAGCCAGGCGAGTTTGCCGTCCGCGGCGGCATCGTCGACATCTTCCCACCCGGCCGTATCAATCCCGTCCGCCTCGACTTCTTCGGCGACACCCTGGAAAGCATAAAGAGTTTCGACGCGGAGACACAGCGCACCAAGCAACTGGTGCAGAAGCTCGTCCTGATGCCGATCAGCGAGGTCGCCTTCGGCGAGGGCGGCATCGCCACGTTCCGCACGCGCTATGTCGAACTGTTCGGCGGCAACACCGCCGAGGACCCGCTCTACCAAGCCGTCAGCGCCGGCCAGCGCTACCCCGGCCAGGAGCATTGGCTGCCACTCTTCCACCCCAGCCTCGAGACGCTATTCGATTACGTAGAGCCCGCCGCCGTCAGCTTCGACCATTTGGCGGACGAGGCGATCCGGCAACGCTTCGAGCAGATCGGGGAGCATTTCGCAGCCCGCGCCGACAGCCTGGAGACGTCGAAGTTCGGCGCGCCGCCCTACAAGCCCGTTCCCCCCGACATGATGTTCCTGGGTGCGAAGCCCTGGGCCGACGCCTTGGGTTCGCGCCAGGTGCGCCGATTTTCGCCGTTCGACGAGCCGCGCCCCGGCGTCATCCACGTCGGCGCCCGGTCGGGACGCAACTTCGCTCCCGAGCGCCAGGCCGAAGGCGGCAATCTGTTCGACAGCGTCGTCGCCTACATCCGCACGATGCTGTCGCGCAAAAAGCGCGTAATCGTGGCCGCCTGGACACCCGGCGCGCGTGAGCGGCTGGAAAGCCTGCTGGCCGACCACGGCTTGAAGGACGTCGCCAAAGTCGCGAGCTACGACGAGGCGATGGCAGCCCCCGGCGACGTCGTAGCCCTCGCCGTGCTGGGGCTGGAGCGCGGCTTCGAGACCGACGATCTCGTCGTCATCGGCGAGCAGGACATTCTCGGCGACCGCCTCGTCAGGCCACGCCGCAAGGCGCGCAAGGCGACCGACGTGATCACGGCGGCGACGAGCCTCGCCCTCAACGATCTCGTCGTCCATGCCGACCACGGCATCGGCCGCTTCGTCGGGCTCAAGACCATCACGGCGCTCGGCGCGCCGCACGACTGCCTCGAGATCGTCTACCAGGGTGGCGACAAGCTTTTCCTTCCCGTCGAAAACATCGAGCTGCTGTCGCGCTACGGCACCGACCCGGGCGACACGCAGCTCGACCGACTGGGCGGTGCGGCCTGGCAATCGCGCAAGGCACGCCTGAAGCAGCGGCTGCGCGAACTCGCCGCCGAGTTGATCAAGGTCGCCGCCCTCCGGCAGCTCAAGGAGGCGCCCTCGCTCGCACCACCAGCCGGCGCCTGGGAGGAGTTCGTCGCCCGCTTCCCCTACGAGGAGACGGAGGACCAGGACACCGCCATCGCCGCCGTGCTCGACGATCTCGCCCAGGGCCGTCCGATGGACCGGCTGGTGTGCGGCGACGTCGGCTTCGGCAAGACCGAGGTGGCCCTCCGCGCCGCGTTCGTCACTGCCATGTCGGGTCTGCAGGTCGCCATCGTCGTGCCGACGACGCTACTTGCCCGCCAGCACTTCAAGAATTTCACGCAGCGCTTCGAGGGCCTGCCGCTGAAGATCGCGCAAGCCTCCCGCCTCGTCACCCCCAAGGATCTGGCCGATACCCGCGCAGGCCTCAAATCCGGTACGATAGACATCGTCGTCGGCACCCACGCCTTGCTCAGCAAGCAGCTGGAGTTCGCCCGCCTCGGCCTCGTCGTGATCGACGAGGAGCAGCACTTCGGCGTCGTCCACAAAGAGCGCCTCAAGCAGTTGCGCGAGGACGTCCACGTGCTGACCCTGTCGGCGACACCGATCCCGCGCACGCTGCAACTGGCCTTGTCGGGTGTGCGCGAGCTGTCCCTCATCACCACCCCGCCCGTCGACCGGCTCGCCGTCCGTACCTACATCTCGCCGTTCGATCCCGTCATCATCCGCGACGCGCTCCGCCGCGAGCGTCTGCGCGGCGGGCAGTCCTTCTACGTCGTTCCTCGCCTCGCCGACCTCGCGGACATCACCGAGTTCCTCCGCGAGAGCCTGCCCGAGCTGCGCGTCGCCATTGCCCACGGTCAGATGCCACCCACCGAGCTCGAGGACGTGATGACTGCGTTCTACGAGGGCCAGTACGATGTGCTGCTCTCGACCGCGATCGTCGAATCCGGGCTCGATGTGCCGAATGCGAACACCCTCGTCGTGCATCGCGCCGACATGTTCGGCCTCGCCCAGCTCTACCAGTTGCGTGGCCGCGTCGGCCGGTCGAAGACCCGCGCCTACGCCTATCTCACGACCCCGCCCAACCAGAAGCTGACCGAGGGCGCGGAGAAGCGCCTCAAGGTCCTGTCCTCGCTCGATACGCTCGGCGCGGGCTTTTCGCTGGCGAGCCACGATCTCGACATCCGCGGCGGCGGCAACCTGCTCGGCGAAGAGCAATCCGGCCATATCCGCGAGGTCGGCTTCGAGTTGTATCAATCCATGCTGGAGGAGGCGATCGCAGCACTCAAGGGCGGCGACCTCGGCGAGGCCGGCGACCAGTGGAGCCCGCAGATTGCGCTCGGCACTGCAGTCGTCCTGCCTGAGAGCTACATCGCCGACCTGCAGCTCCGCCTCGGCCTTTATCGCCGCCTGTCGAGTCTCGTGACGCGCGAGGATATCGACGGCTTCGGCGCCGAGCTGGTCGACCGCTTCGGGCCCTATCCGCCAGAGGTCGCCCACCTGCTCGACGTGATGGAGATCAAGGGACTGTGCCGCCAGGCCGGCATTCAGCAGATCGACGCCGGGCCGCGCGGTGCCGTCATCGTCTTCCGCCGCAACCAGTTCACCAATCCGGAAGGCCTCGCCAGAATGATCGCGGCCAGGAACGCCCCTTTTAAACTGCAGCCCGACCACAAGCTGGTCTACAAAGCCGAGTGGGAGGAGGCCGATCAGCGCCTCATCGGCGTGCGCACCCTGGTCAAGGAGTTGGCAGCACTTGCCGCCAAGCCCCCAGCAAAGGCAGCCACAGGTCAGCCCCAAGCCGGCAAGGCGCCCGCGCGGGCGTGAGCCTCAGCGACCGCCCCGCGCCACCGCAGGGAGACTGCCGAGCACACATCCGAGCACACCGGGCAATGCCTCCGGCAGATCTTCCGCGATCAGACCTGGCCCCGCGGCTTGCCCGCACGCTCCGTGGAGCCACACACCCGCACACGCGGCCAGGAACGGCGCGAGCCCCTGCGCCATCAACCCGGTGACGAGCCCCGCCAGAACATCGCCCGATCCCGCCGTCGCCAGCCAAGGCGGCGCGTTGTCGTTGATCGCCGCCATCCCGTCCGGCGCGGCGATCACCGTATCGGGCCCCTTCAGCACCACCACCGCACCGCAGATGCGCGCCGCCTCCCGCGCCCGATCGAGCTTCGAGCCGGATAGTTCCCCGAACAGTCGGCGAAACTCGCCCTCGTGCGGTGTGAGCACGGCGCCGGATGCGCCGAGGTCCCCGACACCGGCCGCTGCAAGATCCGCGGAAAGCCCCGCCATAGAATGCACCTCTGCATCGCGCCGGCCCGCCAAGAGTTGCCACAGATTGCTGGGATCGGCCTCGAACGATGTCAGCGCGTCGGCATCGAGCACGACCCGGGCCGGTGCCTGCAACACCGCCTCGACACACGCACTCGTCCACCTGCCGACACCCGCACCAGGCCCGATCAGCACGGCATTGTGCCGAGGGTCTGTCAGGAATTCTCCCAGCGCACTTGCATCGGCGAAGGCTTTCACCATCACGGCCGTCGAATGCGTCGCCACGACGTCGGCAGCCTCCGGCGGGCACACCAGCGTCACAAGCCCAGCTCCGACCCGCAGCGCGCCGCGCGCGCCGAGCCGTGCCGCCCCCGTCCCGTGCGCCGGACCGGCGACGACGACAGCGTGCCCACGCCGATACTTGTGCGAGGCCAGATCCGGCTGCAGCAATCCTACCCATATCTCGCGCAGAGCGCTGTTGGCGAACGTGCGTGCGCCAACCTCATCCGCGATCCTGCCCGGTATGCCGATGTCCGCGACGGTGACGCGCCCGCACAATTCGCGCCCCGGGAAGAGTAGATGCCCCGGCTTACGCCGGAAGAACGTCACGGTCGCCGCAGCCCGGATCACGGGCCCCGTCGCCGCGCCGCTCGTCCCGTCGAGACCGCTCGGCACGTCCACCGCGATCACGGTCTTACCCGACGCGTTGACCGCTTCGACGGCCGCCGCCGCCTCGCCCTCGATCTGCCGTCTGAGACCGGCGCCGAACATCGCATCGACCAGGACGTCGGCCCAACCGACGACATCGCCGACAGCGTGCCAAGGCTCGCTCGGCCCGCACCACCGCTCCGCCATCACCGCTGCATCACCGACAAGGCGCCCCAGCGGCACCATCACGGCCAAGCGAACACTGTAGCCGCACGCCGCGAGCACGCGCGCCACGACGAAGCCGTCGCCCCCGTTGTTACCCGGACCGCACAGCACCCCGACCCGCGCGCCCGCCGGCGCCCGCCGCACCACCTCGGCGGCGACCGCACGCCCGGCCTGCTCCATCAGCGCAACGCCGGCAACACCGGCCTCCACGGCCAGCCGGTCGGCCCGCGCCATCTCCTCGGTCGTCAGAAGTTCGAGACCCATTGTGGCAATCCTTTGAGCAGACCTGAGAGACGGACAGCACGGCAAACGAGCCAAATTGCCCACCATTGCAGCATCGCCCTCCTCCGAGGCCACCAACCGGCACGATCTGCATAAATTTCATGCATCGTGCATTATATTTCGGCACCCCGCCCCGGATGCTGCCCCGCGGCTTGTCGATACGTTCCTGCTAGCTCGTTGAGAAACAACCATCTTAATGATTGCCTTCAGCTTGGCACGTGGCGT
>CAMAYR010000191.1 GCA_945862355.1 Devosia equisanguinis
GCCAGCGTCGCAGTGCCAGCCGCCGGGGCGTGTCGCCCCCGCGAAGTGCGAAGCCTGCGCGCTTTCGCCCTTCTGCCACCGGCCACCCCGATCCAGCCACTTGCAAAGCAGCCAGCCGAACGGTGCGCAAAGTCACCGATTCAGGAATCTCCTTCACGAAATTGCTGATGAATTAGGATACAAGTACGACAAGCGAGATCTCCAACGGCTAGCGTATGGTCCTGAAGGTTGGGCAAACGATGAACAGCAAGAGCGAGCACTGCGTGGAATGGTTGTAGAAATGCTATCAGGGCAAAGGGCAATTCCAGTGATCGACTTCGAAAAGATCATGCGCGCAAACACGAAATTTCCACCTCCACCTCAGATTGGCGAATAGTTGGTCGGCCTTTTAGCGGCGCACACCTACTATTTCTCTCGGCTGTGCTCGCCCAGCCTATTGCGCTGGCGGAGCAATACAGTCGCGCCGTTGCTTCTGTAGGGCACGATCTGTATTTCGACGTCGTGCGTTCCAACTACTACGAGCTGGCCACCGTGCCACGCATGCTGCACCTGCTCAGGACCGATCCGGGTCGCGTGCGCGCATCAGTGCCCGAATCAATTCGTTAGGACCACCTTCAGCTGCGGACATGATCCGGCATTAGCCTGACCACGTCAGCGTATGCACGGCCTACTTCCGCCTCTGTATAATCTCGTCCACCGCAACTAAGGACTGCTGTTACTCCGCCGCCACCGGCTTCAGCTCGTAGACGCGGCTTCCGAGCGCCATCGCCGCCTTCAAGTCGCCTCGGCGTAGAGCCAGCCGAACCTCGTCGAGCTTTTTCGCGTCGTCCATCGAGAGGTAGGGCGCCCACTCATGGTCTTCCTCGAGCAGCTCGACGTCGACCTCGGCAGCGTAACGCCCCTCGTGAACAAGCTTGGTGGTTTTCCGTGCTTTCATAGTCTGCTCCTGAAGTCGGAACTCCATAGCGATGGGTCAGGCCTGTAAGCGGTTATCACAACCGCCGGGGCGCTCGAACCTTTCCGGATGCCCCACACTACGTGAACGGGCTTTCCGCCCGAATCCTGCTGTAGCACCAGGACGCTGGGACCTTTGTGAAAGTCCGGATAGTCTTCAACCTCGATCGCAGTTGCCACGCCTGTCTCGATCTCATGCGCCAAAATACCATTCATGGCCAGGCGATCATAGGCGTGTTGCGAGATGAGGGCGTTTCCTGCCGCCACGAGCTTCTGGACCTTGCCGAGCGTCTCGCCCATCCCCCTACTCCGCCGCCTCGCGCCGCTTTCCGCCCCGTCCCGCCTTCGCGCCCGCTCCCGCAGCGCCCTTCGCACGCCGCGCCATCACGCCCTTGAGGAACCGGCCGGTATAGCTCTCCGCGCACGCAGCCACGTCCTCGGGCGTGCCGACGGCGACGATCTTGCCGCCGCCGTCGCCGCCTTCCGGGCCGAGATCGATCAGCCAGTCGGCGGTCTTGATGACTTCGAGATTGTGCTCGATCACGACGACGGTGTTGCCCGCCTCGACCAGCTCGTGCAGCACCTCGAGCAGTTTCGCCACGTCGTGGAAATGCAGCCCCGTCGTCGGCTCGTCGAGAATATAGAGCGTGCGACCGGTCGCGCGCTTTGACAGCTCTTTCGCCAGCTTGATGCGCTGCGCCTCGCCGCCCGACAGCGTCGTCGCCTGCTGGCCGATCTTGATGTAGCCCAGCCCAACGCGAGCCAGCGTCTCGAGCTTGTCGCGGATGACGGGCACGGCCTTGAAGAACGCCGCCCCCTCGTCGACCGTCATGTCGAGCACGTCGGCGATCGACTTTTCGCGGAACCGCACCTCCAGCGTCTCGCGATTGTAGCGCTTGCCCTTGCACTGGTCGCAGGTGACGTAGACGTCCGGCAGGAAGTGCATTTCGATCTTGATGACGCCGTCGCCCTGGCAGGCCTCGCAGCGCCCGCCCTTCACGTTGAAGGAGAAGCGGCCCGGCGCATAGCCGCGCGCCTTCGCGTCGGGCAGGCCCGCGAACCAGTCGCGGATCGGCGTGAACGCGCCGGTGTAGGTGGCCGGATTGGAGCGCGGCGTGCGGCCGATCGGCGACTGGTCGATGTCGATCACCTTATCGAGAAGCTCGAGGCCCTTGATGGCGTCGTGCGGGGCTGGCTGCTCGCGCGCGCCGTTCAGCTTGCGCGCGGCGGCCTTGTAGACGGTGTCGATAAGGAATGTCGACTTGCCGCCGCCCGACACGCCGGTGACGCAGGTGAGCAGCGCCAGCGGGATCTCGGCCGAGACGTTCTGAAGGTTGTTACCGCGCGCGCCTTCCACGCCGATGGCACGGCCCTTGACCGGCTTGCGGCGTTGCTGGGGCACCGGCACCTGGCGCGCGCCGGAGATGTACTGCCCGGTGAGGCTTTCCGGCGCCGCCATGATGTCGTCGGGCGAGCCCTGCGCGATGATGCGCCCGCCGTGAACGCCCGCACCTGGCCCGATGTCGACGACGTGGTCGGCAGTCAGGATCGCGTCCTCGTCGTGCTCGACGACGATCACCGTGTTGCCGAGATCGCGCAGCCGCCGCAGGGTCTCGAGCAGGCGTGCGTTGTCGCGCTGATGTAACCCGATCGAGGGCTCGTCGAGCACGTAGAGCACGCCGGTCAGCCCCGAGCCGATCTGGCTGGCGAGCCGGATACGCTGGCTCTCCCCGCCGGATAGCGTGCCGGAGTTGCGCGACAGCGTGAGATAGTCGAGGCCGACGTCGACCAGGAAGCGCAGGCGCTCGCGGATCTCTTTGAGGATGCGGCTCGCGATCTCGCCCTGCTTCGGCGTGAACGTCGCCGACACCTCGTCGAACCACACGTTCGCGCGGCGGATCGACATGCCCGCCACCTCCGAGATGTCGAGGCTGTCGATCTTGACACTGAGCGCTTGAGGCTTGAGACGCTTGCCGTTGCAGGTCGCGCAGGGGTGGTCGGACTGGTAGCGCGATAGCTCCTCGCGCACCCACTGGCTGTCAGTCTCGCGCCAGCGTCGCTCGATGTTGGTGATCACGCCTTCGAACGATTTGGCCGTGGAGTAGCGGCGCACGCCGTCCTCGTAGACGAAGGCGATCTCCTCGGCCTGCGAGCCGAACAGGATGCAATCGCGTACTTTCTCCGGCAGCTCCGCCCACGGCGTTCCCATCGACACCTTGAAGTGGCGCGCGATGGCCTCCAGCGTCTGCTCGTAGTAGGGCGATGTCGCACCTGTGCGCGCCCACGGCTGCACCGCGCCCTCGCCGAGTGACAGCGTTGCGTCGGGCACGACGAGCTCGGCCTCGAACTTCAGCTCCGAGCCGAGGCCGTCGCAGGCGGGGCACGCGCCCGACGGCGCGTTGAACGAGAACAGCCGCGGCTCGATCTCCTCGATGGTGAAGCCCGACACCGGGCACGCGAAGCGCTGCGAGAAGATGATGCGCTCGTGCGTGGCGTTCTTGTTCTGCAGGACTGCCTTCTTCTCCCCTCCCTCTTGTGGGGAGGGGTCGGGGGTGGGGGGCGTGCCGCGCGGCCGGCTCCCCCCAGGGGAGTCGCGCGGCACCAGCAAAGCCCGATCCGCCAATTCCGCCACCGCGATGCCGTCGGCCAGGCCGAGCGCGGTCTCCAGCGAATCCGCCAGCCGCTGCGCGATGTCCGCGCGCACCACGAGGCGGTCGACCACCACGTCGATGTCGTGCTTGAACTTCTTATCGAGCTTGGGCGCGTCCGGGATCTCGTAGAACTGGCCGTTGATCTTGACGCGCTGGAAGCCCTTCTTCTGCAGCTCCGCCAGCTCCTTGCGGAACTCGCCCTTGCGGTCGCGGGAGATCGGCGCGAGCAGATAGAGCCGCGTGCCTTCCGGCAGCGTCAAGATGCGGTCGACCATCTGCGAAATCGTCTGGCTCTCGATCGGCAGGCCCGTCGCCGGCGAATACGGCACGCCCACACGCGCGAACAACAGGCGCATGTAGTCCCAGATCTCGGTCACCGTGCCCACCGTCGAGCGCGGGTTCTTGCTCGTCGTCTTCTGCTCGATGGAGATGGCCGGCGACAGCCCGTCGATGTGATCGACGTCGGGCTTCTGCATCATCTCGAGGAACTGCCGAGCATAGGCCGACAGGCTCTCCACGTAGCGGCGCTGGCCTTCCGCGTAGATCGTGTCGAACGCGAGGCTCGACTTTCCCGAGCCCGACAAGCCGGTGAACACCACCAGCGCGTCCCGTGGAATGACGAGATCGACGTTCTTGAGGTTGTGCTCGCGCGCCCCGCGAACGTGGATCGTGTTGCGGTCGTGGACGGGCACAGGCACGGCCGACGCCGGCAACTTCTTCGGAGATTTTGTCATGGCGCCTGGGATAGCCGAGCCGGGTTGCGGAGGCAATGTGGCGGTAAGGCGGGAGATGTGGAAGCTTTTGACTAGCGAGGCGTCGCGCCTTTGTTGACCGACGGTGCGGCGAGGATGGTGTCAACTAAGGCGCGATGAACGCCTCGCTAAGCCATTGTTAATTCTAGTGGCCCTCATGTCGCGCCTAAATCGGACGGTGGTTACGGCTATGTTACGATTTAGGCGCGACGGGCCACTAGACCATCTGTCCTTCCTCGAAAGAGGCGGCTGACCCCCGATGTGCCTTCGAGGGTTGCCCGGATGGGCCGGGTAGATCCTCACACGAGGAGGGCTGGTCGTGGGACATCATAGCGAAGCTTTCGTCGGCATCGATAAGGAGAAGTTGCGCAATGCGGTGACGATGGCCGGTGCAGTTCTATTGATGGCGGTCGTCTGCGTGTTTTCGTTCCGCGACAATGGTCCTCCACGGTGGTATTAGGCGGTGATGACCCTTGACACAGCGGCGGTCGTCGCAGGGGCGGCTACGCGCGATTTCTGATGTTCCGCTCGAGCTCGAGAGAGCTGTGAAATCCAAATCGCAGTTTTCAATCTCAGGTAAAGATCGACGTGCGGCAATCTGCACTTTTCAAGCTGGAAAGCCCCGTCGAATGGGCGGTCAGCGACCAGCTTGTCGGCTACGAGCCGGCCGTCTCCTTCATGGAGGCGCGCGCGATGGCGATCGCGGAAGGGGCTGCGCGCGAGATGGTCTGGCTGCTCGAGCACCCCCCTCTCTACACCGCCGGCACCAGCACCAGGGACGCCGACCTGTTGAGCCCTGACCGCTTTCCGGTACATCGCAGCGGGCGCGGCGGCCAGCTCACCTATCATGGTCCGGGCCAGCGGATCGCTTACGTGATGCTGGACCTCAACCGGCGCGGGCGCGACGTGCGCGCGTTCGTCGGTGCGCTCGAGGCTTGGATCATCGAAACGCTCGATCGTTTCAATGTGCGCGGGGAGACGAGGCAAGACCGGGTCGGCGTCTGGGTGCGCCGGGCGCAGCGGGCTGCGGGCGCAGAGGATAAGATCGCCGCGCTCGGCATCAGGCTCAAGCGCTGGGTCAGCTTGCACGGGCTGTCGATCAACGTCGAACCGCAGCTCGAACACTTCTCCGGCATCATCCCTTGCGGCATTTCAGGTTATGGGGTGACCAGCCTCACTGATCTTGGGCTGATCGTCAGTATGGCCGAGGTGGACATGGCGTTGGCAGAGGCGTTCGTGGCGCGGTTTGGCCCGATCGAGCGCGTCGAGCCGCCGGAGGCGCTGACTTGAAGCGGACGTCGACCCTCCGACAAAAAACTGGTCCCTCCCACTAAAAAAGCACCCGGACAATGCCTGGATCGGCTTGTCCGGGTGCTGAATTGTACAAAGTAACCTCTACTTCTTCTGTGACGGCCCCTTGCTGTCACCCGCCTTGTTGTCCCCAACCGGCGGGTCCGCGGGAGCATCGGGACCATCGTAGTAGAGGTTACCGTCCTCGATGAAGACGACCTCGTTGCCCTCGAGCTCGTACTCATCCTCATCACTGTCGTTCAGCCTTACGATACAGCCTTTGGCGCACTCACTATCGACTTTGGCATTAGGCTTCAGGACATGATCCGTCGACCTGGGCCCTTCGACAATGGTCACCTTGTGGTCGTGATCGTCGCGATTGACGATGGACAGGGCGAGTGCAGCACCGGAATGCGTCAGCGCTGCTGAGAGAACGACCGCGAGAATATCAACGCGCATCACGGCCATCTCCGGAGGACTATGGGATGCTGACTACTACTTCTTCTTCTTCGCCGCAGGCTTCTTGGCAGGAGCCTTGGCCTTTTTGGCGGCGGGCTTGGCGGTTTTTGCCTTCATGGTTCACGTCCTTCTTCTGTCTTCGCTCCATTGAATCGGAGCTGTGATGTCCCGATTCCCCAGAATCGAGACTGCCTCAATCTGGTGAGAAACAATTCATATCGCAAACGGAAATTTCTGCTGATCGATATCGAAGAGTTCGATAGATCGTCAAAAAGCACGGTTTTCAGTGGATAACTTTACGCCGAGCATGCGCTGTGACGGCTCCAATGTGTGTCTTCGCAGCGTGTATCCCGCGATCCGAAGAGGCCTTCAGCATGGATATCAACCTTGCCCGCACGTTCTTGATGGTGGCCGAAACGGGCAGCTTCATCGACGCCGCGCGCCGCCTGAACATCACCCAGTCGACAGTCTCGGCGCGCATAAAGGTGCTCGAGGCCGAACTTGGTCGCGCGTTGTTCGAGCGCTCGAAGATGGGGGCGGCGCTGACGGACGCCGGCGAGCAATTCCGCCGCCATGCCCTGGCGCTCGTCCGAGTGTGGCAGCATGCCCAGATGGAGATCGGCCTGACGGAGCGGCACCGCGATCACCTCGCGATGGGGGCACCGCCTGGACTGTGGGACGGATTTCTACTGCGCTGGCTGTCGTGGATGCGCAAAACGATGCCGGACATCGCCGTCTCCGCCGCCTCCGGCCAGACCACGGTGCTGACCCAGCGACTGATCGAAGGCACGCTCGATCTGGCGGTGATGTATCGCCCGGTCCCGCCGCCGGGCCTGGCCCTGGAGCATCTGTTCGACGAGGAGTTGGTGCTCGTCCGCGGCGCGCGCACGCCACCCAAGCGGGCAGCGGCCGACTACATCTCGATCGGTTGGGGACCGGAGTTCGAGTTCGACCACGCCACGGCGTTTCCCGAGCTGCGCCATCCGGGGCTGCGGCTCGATATCGGCTCGGCGGGGCTCGACTACATGATAAGTCACGAGCTGTCGGGGTACGCGCCGCTCAGGCTGTTGAGGCCTCATCTCAGCCGGGGCCGGGTGAAGATTGCACGCCGTGCCCGGCGCTTCGTCTATCCAGTCTACATGGTCTACCCTGAGGACAGGGATCAGGAAGCGTTCCAGCCGATTCTGGAAAGTCTTCGGCGAGATGCCCGCCGCGTGCACGACCTCAGCGCGGAGCAGACGGCCTGAGGCAGGGGCAACGTTTCGCGTCGTGAAAACGCGCTGCCTCATGTCAGTGCGCGAAGATCTCTGCTCGCGAACATGATCCGCGCCGGTATCGTTCCTTGCTCACCTGCTTGCTGCCGCGACGCCACCCCGCGCGCGGGATACATCGAATCTCAGGCTCGACCACGGGCTGGCCGTCGGTTGCCCGGCATCAGTCGTCGTCGTCGATCTCGAGCTTGAGGCCGTGCTTCTCGGCGAGCTCGGCGATCGCCTTGCGCGCAGTCGCGGCATCGAGCGTCTCGAAAGGCGGACGCAGCTCGGCCCATTGCTCGTCGTCGCGGTAGTGCGCGACCAGTGCTTTCAGTAGCGGGATTACGGGGTAGGCCTGAACAGCATTGCGCAACGCTGAGATCTTCTCCTGCTGCGCGTCGGCATCAGCAGAATCCTTGTCCCAGCTGTCGAACAGGGCGCGCATAGGCCCTGGGCTGACGTTTGCGGTGGCCGAGATGACGCCGGCTGCACCTTTTCTCAGGCCAGCGAGCAGATGTAGCTCGGAGCCGGGGAAGAACTCGAGCTCGGGATGGGCCTCCAGCACGGCCTGCATGTTCGACCAATCGCCCGAGGAGTCCTTCATGCCGGCGATCACCTGCGGAAAGGCCTTCCTGAGCCGTCCGATGAGCGGCAGCGTGAAGCCCACCTGGGCCACTGGCGGGATGTGGTAGAGGTAGATCCTCAAGTCGTCCTCGCCGACCTCCTCGATCACCTCGGAGAAGAAGCGGTAGAGCCCTTCTTCGCTCGGGTTCTTGTAGTAGAATGGCGGCAGCATCAACACGCCTTTGCAGCCGGCCTCGGCGGCGTGCTCGGTCAGGATGACTGCGTCGGTGACAGAGCAGGCGCCGGTTCCAGGCATGAGGGTCGCCGGCTCGATGCCGCCATCGATCAGCGCCTCGAGAAGCTCCAGCCGCTCGTCGAGGCCAAGCGAGTTGGCCTCGCTCGTCGTGCCGAATGGTGCCAGCGCCGTGCAGCCTTCCTCGATCAGCCAGTGGGCGTGATCGATGAAACGATCGGCGTCAGGGGCGCCGTCGGAGCCGAAGGGGGTCAGCACGGGCGCAATCACGCCGCTGAAGTTTCGTTCCTTGGTCATTGTTCATGTCCTCGTGTGTGCGTGCAATTTATCCAGATGAATGCGCTGGGGAGGATTTTCACCCCGAAATGCGGCGGAGCACGGGCGGCCGAGCGTGCGGCCGGCCCTGCGCTCCAAAGACGGCTTTCCCAATCTGATATCCTCGAGCGATCGTTGATTCCCGAGAGATCGTTGCGACCCGCTGTCAGGCCTGCGAAATGCCGAAACGGGGCACGCAATTGTGTTCGGCGATACTTGGAGGGGACATCCGTCGGCTTGAAACCTCCGCTTCAGTGCTCGCTGACCAAGTCGCAGTTGCAGCCTCGTTGGGAGGAGATCAACGCGTTTCATCACTCCGGCCCGGTCGCTGGGCGATTTCGCCCGGCGCTCAGGGCATCGGGACCTCGGGCTGCTTGATGGGAACATCATAGCCGCGCTGCACCGCCGGGCGGCACGCGACCTCGCGATACCAGCGAACGACGTTGGGGTACTCTTTCAAGTCGCCGATATGCCAGTCGTAGCGCGCGACCCACGGCCAGATTGCAACGTCGGCGATCGTGTAGTCCTTGCCGGCGGCGTAGGCATTGGCGGCGAGTTGACGGTCGAGGACGCCATAAAGCCGCTCGACCTCATTGGCGAAGCGCTCCTCGGCGTAGGGCGCCTTACCACGATTGTACTTCAAGAAGTGGTGCGCCTGGCCGAAGATCGGACCCAGGCCGCCCATCTGCCACATCGTCCATTCGATGGCGCGCCAGCGCGCCTCGCCCTCGCGGGCCAGCAGCTTGCCGGTCTTTTCGGCCAGATAGATGAGGATCGCTCCCGATTCGAACAGGCTCAGCCCCGTGTCGCGGTCGACGATGGCGGGAATGCGATTGTTGGGGCTGATCTTGAGGAACTCGGGCTTGAATTGCTCGTCCTTTCCGATGTCGATCGGGTGGACAGTGTAGGGCAGACCCACCTCCTCCAGCATGATCGATGCCTTGCGGCCGTTCGGTGTGGACCACGTATAGAGTTCGATCATCCAAGGGCCCTCCGGTCGGCCAAGGTAGTGTGATGATCCAGAAATTCGCTACCACTTGCAGCAATCGTTCGAGCGAATTTCTGGATTTGAATCACACTAGCAACTCTCTGATTCTAGTGTCCCTCTTGTTTCCGAAGTTCGCTTGAGAGCTTGCGGCAGGGTGGATGCGAACTTCGGAAACGGGACACTAGAGCGTTAGCGCCATTCCCTGCGGTTGGCCAATCTAAAGCAGCGGCCTGCCGTCGCCAACACAGATGGGAACGGTGCGCTGTGGCAATGGACCCGCCCGAGCCTCACCGTCTATGTAGAGTGCGCGGTGGATGGGGAGGCTAGATCATGCTGTTGCAGGTGCAGAGCCTCTTGGGGCTCGTCGTCATCCCTCTACTTGCGTGGGCGTTGTCGGAGGATCGGCGGGCGGCGGCCTGTATCGGCTCGGTGCGGCTGGTCATCGCGGGCATCGCACTTCAGATCGCGATTGCAGCGCTGATGCTCAACGTGGCGCCTGTGCGGGCGGCGTTCGACTGGCCGGGACG
>CAMAYR010000192.1 GCA_945862355.1 Devosia equisanguinis
GGCTGGCAGATGAAGTACCTCACCCGCGGCGGTGGCTACTATTTCAACGTCGGCTGCTCGGACCTCATAGCCGACGGAAAGATCGGCCTCGTTCAGTCGACCGATATCGACGCGTTCGAGGCCGGCGGCGCGCGGCTGCGTAACGGTGACAGGCTGGCAGCCGATCTCGTCGTGCTGGCGACCGGCTACAAAGGGCAGGAGGAGTTGGTGCGCCGCCTGTTCGGGGCCGAGATCGCTGATCGCGTCGGGCCGATCTGGGGGTTCGGAGAGGGACAGGAGCTGCGCAACATGTTCACGCGCACGCCCCAGCCGGGCCTCTGGTTCATGGCCGGCAGCTTCGCGCAGTGCCGCATCTATTCGAAATATCTCGCGCTGGCGATCGTGGGGGCGGAGGCAGGCCTAATCGGGGACTGAACCGGCTCGGGGCGTGGGGTGGTCGGCCTGAAGCCGCGGCAGCCGCACGGCCTATCGACATCGGGCTCGTCCATCCGGCATACCTTCCCGGTAACGACACCCGCTGGGAGGGCGCGCGGCTCATCGCTGCGGACAAGGCGAGGAGCACATGACAGTCGAGCGCCGTGGCGCAGCCATTTCTATCAAGGCCCTGCGCCGGGAGTTTCAAGGCTCCGCGGGCACGGTCGTCGCGCTGGATGGCGTCGATCTGGAAGTCGCGGCGGGCGAGTTCGTCTGCATCGTCGGCCCGTCGGGTTGCGGCAAGTCCACGCTGCTGCGCATTCTTGCGGGCCTCGACAGGCAAACGTCGGGCACCATCGACATCGACGCCGCGGGCTGGCGCGTCCAGAACGCGATGGTGTTCCAGGAGAGCGGCCTGTTCCCGTGGATGACGGTCGAGGACAACGTCGCCTTCGGCCTCATGACGCGCGGCGTATCGGGCAAAGATCAAGTCGCCCGCGTCGATGCTGCGCTGAAGCTCGTCGGTCTCGGCCGTTTCCGCAAGCACTACCCCCATCAGCTTTCCGGCGGTATGCGCCAGCGTGGGGCCATCGCGCGCGCGTTCGTCACCGATCCGGGAATGCTGCTGATGGACGAGCCGTTCGCCGCGCTCGATGCGCAGAACCGGACGATCCTCCAGGCCGAGCTGGTCCGCATCTGGGAGGAGACCGGGAAGACGGTGGTCTACATCACGCACTCGATCGACGAAGCGCTGCTGCTCGGCGATCGTTGTGTGATCATGACGGCCCAGCCCGGTCGCTTCAAGGAGATCATCGACGTGCCCTTCGCTCACCCACGCAACATCATGGCGCTCTCCACGAGCACTAAGTTCAACGACATGAAGCTCGCGATCTGGCGTGTGCTCGAGGAGGAAGTGAACCGGGCGCGGGCGAGCGAGCTTTGAGGGCCGCCCTGGCGCCTACGGGCAACAGCGGGACGGCGATGAACAGGACGGCTGGGAACAGGATTGGCAGATGAAACCGCGCCCCTACGAGAAGCTGCTCTACCTCATCTCGCCGCTTGGTCTGCTGCTGCTGTGGGAGGTGCTGCTGCGCGCCGGCATCGGCGACCGTCGCTTTATCCCAGCGCCGACCGACATCTTCACCCAGTTCGTGCAGGTTACGGCCTCAGGAGAGCTCGTAGAGCACACCCTCGTCACGCTCTATCGCGTCTTTTCGGGCTATGTGATCGGCGCGGTGCCCGCCATCTGCGTCGGCTTGCTGATGGCCATGTCGAAGCCCGTGCGCATCTTCTTTGATCCGCTGATCGCCTGCCTGTTTCCGATCCCCAAGGTCGCGTTGATGCCGCTGTTGCTGCTCGCCTTCGGCTTCGGCGATGCATCGAAGATCGCGCTGGTCGCCATTGCGGTGTTCTTTCCGGTCTGCGTGAACACCTACACGGGTGCGGCCAATATCGAGAAGATCTACTGGGACGTCGCGAAGAACTACGGGGCGAGCCAATGGGTGCTGTTCCGCCGCGTGATCCTGCCCGGCGCGTTGCCGACGATCTTCGCCGGCCTCAGGATCGCGCTTGCCGTCGCCTTCATCGTGCTGGTCGCCTCCGAGTTCGTCGCGACCAAGTCGGGCATCGGCTACATGATCTGGAACTCCTGGGAGTTGCTGCAGGTCGACATCATGTTCGCTGGCATCGTCACGATCGGCTTGTTGGGCCTCGTCACGTCGGTGCTATTCGAGGAAGTCCAGCGCCGCGTGATCCCCTGGAAGCAGGAGCGTTGAGGGGCGACGCATCGTCGGCGCGACAGGCTGCCGTCATGGGGATCGGCCGTAGTCCGCAACCGATGCGATGCCGGCACCGTCGTGCGGCTGCTTCATGCGATTGAACCGTTGTGTACGTAGGGTGGTAAGCGGGGATGCGCGCAACCCACCGTTTTTATGATCAAATCGGTGGGCTGCATGCTGCGCATTTGCCCACCCTACGGCAGCACCTGCCCCATCGCGTCGTTGGCCAATCCGGCTGAGCCCATTAGGCCACCGCTCGCGCGAACGCCGCCACCGCATCGGCTGCCGCGGTGAGGTTGCCTTTACGGGTGAAGCCTTTGCCGCCGCGAGGGCCTAGATCGTGGTCGCCGTCGCCGGCCCAGTGGAACGCGATCGACGCGGGCAGTCCCATCGCAGCGACCTCGGCCTTGGTGCCGAACGGATCGCGTTCGCCTTGCACGATGAGCGTCGGGCAGGAGAGTGTGATCAGGTGTGACGTGCGCAGGCTCTCGGGCTTGGCTGGTGGATGGAATGGATAACCCAGGGACACGAGCCCTCGGATGGTGCCGGCCTCGAACTGCGCCTGCGCGATGTAGCTCGCTACGCGGCCGCCCATCGACTTGCCGCCGATGAACACCAGCCGCCCCGGCCAGCGCCCGCGAGCAGCGGACAAAGCCGCCTCGTACTCGCCGACTAAGGTCTCGGCTTTCGGTGGTGGCCGTCGCTTGCCGCCGTCGCGACGCGCGGCCATGTAGGCGAATTCGAACCGCGCGGTGGCAAGACCGCGCTCGGCGACGAGGCCCGCGAACGCCTCCAGGAACGGGCTCGTCATGGCCGCGCCGGCGCCGTGCGCGAGCAGCAGCAGTGGTCCCTCGTCGGGCCCTATCAGGCAGAACTCTGTCATGGGGCTCTACGCCGTTCAGTCCCGGCCGGTGGCCCCGATGGCTGCCGGCGGCGTCGCAGGATAGGCTCCGCCCGGTTGAACTGAAAGGTGACCGTTGCCGGCTGCTGCTGATGCAGCCTGCACTTTCGGCACGATGCCGAGCCGCTCCTCGGCCGAGACGAGGATCTGGCGCAGCAACTCCGCGTAGCGCATCCCCGCGATGCCGGCCATCAGGTTGACCTTGCCGTCCCAGCACCAGCCGGGGTTCGGGTTGACCTCGAGCAGCTTGATCTCGCCCTTCGCGTCGGCACGAAAGTCGAAGCGCGCGTAGTCGCGGCAACCGAGCCGCTCGAACAGGCGCGCTGAATGCTCGATCAGCTGCGCGGAGACGTGATCGGGCAGGCTCGTCTCGTGATAGCGGATCTGGGTCCAGTAGGGGCTGTCCGGCTCCCACTTGGATTCGTAGCCGAGGATGCGCGGCAGCTCCGGATCGAGCCTCGAGAAATCGACCTCGAGCAGCGGTAGCGCGCGCAGGCCCTGATCCGGATTGCCGATCAGCGTCACGGTGAACTCCGCGCCCGTCATGAATTCCTGCACCAGGATCGGCCGGCGGGGGAACTCGAGGCGCAGCTTGTCGAGATAGTCGAGCAGCGCCTTGGTATCCTTGACCACCGCGTCCTTGGTGATGCCCTGCGAGCTGTCGCCGTAGTTGGGCTTGAGGATCGCGGGAAAGACGGAAGGCAGCGTCGCGCCCTGGTCGCTCGGCCGCACGTAGGTTTCGAGTGGTACGGGTACGTCCAGCGTCATGGCGACCGCGCGAACGAGGCCCTTGTCGTAGCAGGCGCCGAGCGCGGACGGCCCAGCACCCGTGTATGGCAGCCCCAGCCGTTCCAGCATCGCGGGGACATGCAACTCCTTGAAAGGATCGTTGTTGAGCCCCTCGTCGCACAGGTTGAACACCAGATCGGTGCGCAAATCCGCGAGATCCCGCTCGAGTGTCTTGTGGTTGTCGAGATAGCGGAAGCGGTAGCCTGGAAGCTCGGCGAGCGCGTTCTTGAGCCGGCGAACGGTGTCGTAGTCCTCTGGATTGAAGGCTCCATCGCGCTTCACCTGGTCGGGCAGGCGGGGATCTCCCAGCAACACGGTGACATCGATCGCCTGCGACTTGCCGCGTGGCTTGCGCGCGGGCAGCACCGGGGCATCGGCGGTCAGCAGCAGCCGGCGCGCCATCATGCCGAGATCCTGGTCGCGGTCGGAAACCGCCTCTGCCGTGCCGTGATGGCGGATGTTGCGAAAGCCGCATTTGTCGAGCAGCCGTTGAATGCTCTCGCGCGTATAAAGCCGCTCGGCGTAGAACTGGTCCGCGATGACGCCCATCTCGTCGTGGACGATGACCTCGCGGCTTATCAATCGCTCACGATCCTGACTGATGGAGCGCTCGCGGCACACGAAGTGGTGCTCGTCGATCCACTCCCACGAACGCCGGTCGAAGTGCTCAGCCATGTAGGCGCCGTCGGTGATGTCGAGCACGAGTTGGCCGGACGGCCGGAGCAGTTTGCCGACGGTGGCCAGCACCTTCTCGTCGTCTTGTTTGTTGGAGAAGTAGCCGAACGAGTTGCCCATGATGGCGACGCAATCGAAGGCCACCTCCGAAAGTCGTGGGTTGCGCGCATCGCCTTCCTTGAAGACGACTTGCAGCGCTTCGTTCTGTGCCCGCTTGCGCGCCAGTCTGATCAGGTACCGTGAGCGGTCGACGCCGGTGATGTTGCGGAAGCCGCGACGGGCGAGTTCGATGCAGTGCCGCCCCTGCCCGCAGCACAGGTCGAGGATGTGGCTGGTCGCGGGTTGAACAGCGGTAGCAGACACGATGAAATCGACCTCGCGCCGCGTATTCTCGTTGTTCTCGACAACGTCGCCGTCCGTCTTGACGTAGAGGGCGTTGAACAGTTTGCGCCACCATTCCGGCGGCAGATGGGATTCGAGGTCCGCGACTGGACCGAGGCAGGAGCGCGCCGGGTTGGAGCGCTTGGGCCGCTTCGCCTTGGAAGCTGGTGCCATGATGGACGAAAGTCCTTCGTTGCCGTTGCGTGATCAGCGCCAGTGCTCGAGAGCTGCGGCGGGCCCGATCCGAGACCTCCGTGGTCCCAACGGCGAAGTTACATAAGCGTGCACCGTCCTATTGCAAGGATGATCTAGGGGTATCCACGTAAATTCTGTCGGCGCATGTGCTGAACGCGTCAGGTTGACGACTTGGCGAAGAACCGGTTCTCGGGGCGCGGCAGGCCTAGGTGCTCGCGCAGCGTCGTGCCCTCGTAATCCTTGCGGAAGATCCCGCGCGCCTGCAGCTCGGGAACGAGCTTGTCGCACACGTCCTCCAGCCCGCCCGGCATGAAGGGGAACTGGATGGTGAAGCCGTCCGAGCCGCGCTCATCGAGCCACGTCTGCATCTGATCGGCAATGAACTTCGGGGTACCGGTCATGCCGAGCCCGCCGTGGCCTGCCAGCCGCTGCGCGAGTTGCCTGACCGTCAGATTTTCCCGCCGGGCGATGTCGATCACGCGCTGGCGGCCGGTTTTGCCAGCGTTCGTCTCCGGAACCTCGGGTAAAGGCGCGTCCGGATCGAATTTGGTCGCATCGACGCCGAGGTTGATCGAAAGCTGCCCGATCGCATTCGCATAGTCGACGAGGCTGTCGAGCTTCGAGCGCTTGGCCTTTGCCTCCTCCATTGTGTCGCCGATCACGACGAAGCACCCCGGCAGGATCTTGATGTGGTCCGGGTTCCTGCCAGCCTTCTGTGCCCGCCCCTTGATGTCGCGACAGAACGCTTTGCCCGCTTCCAGGTCCGTCATCGACGTGAACACAGCCTCGGCCGTCTCCGCCGCGAGTTGGCGCCCGGGCTCGGAGGCGCCGGCCTGGACGATCACCGGCCAGCCCTGCACGGGCCGTGCGATGTTGAGGGGGCCCTTCACCGACAGGAACTCGCCCTTGTGGCCGAGCACGTGCATCTTCTCTGGATCGACATAGATGCCGGCATCGACATCGCGCACGAAGGCATCGTCGGCCCACGAGTCCCACAAGCCGGTGACGACTTCGTAGAATTCACGCGCCCGGCGGTAGCGGTCGGCGTGCTCCATGTGCTCGTCAAGCCCGAAGTTGAGTGCAGCGTCCGGGTTGGAGGTCGTGACGATGTTCCAGCCCGCGCGCCCGTTCGAGATGTGGTCGAGCGAGGCGAAGCGGCGGGCGATGTGCCAGGGCGCGTCGAACGTCGTAGAGCCGGTGGCGACGAGGCCGATGCGCTCGGTCGCCTGGCTGAGTGCCGAGAGAAGCGTGAACGGTTCGAACGACGTCGTCGTATGGCTACGCTTCAAGGCCTCGATCGAGAGGTTCAGAACAGCCATGTGGTCGGCCATGAAGAAGGCGTCGAACTTGGCCGCCTCCAGCTTGCGGATCAGGGTTTTCATCCGGGCAAAGTTGAAATTGGAGTCCGGCCACGCGTCTGGAAACCGCCATGCGCCGGGGTGCAGGCTCGTCGGCCGCATGAATGCGCCGAGATGAAGCTGGCGTTGCGCAGACATTTGGGGCTCCCCGGTATCAACCGTCGATGTGTCAGCCTGGCACGCAAGGGAGGCGGGCTAGCATCCCGGTTCCCCTGCGTGATGTTTTCGTCAGCCCTTGCCGGCGAGGCGCAGGAAACGAGCCTGCAGGGAAGCGTCAGTCTCGAATGCTCCACTGAATCGCGTAGTGACGGCCGTCATGCCGCGCTGGCGGATGCCGCGGGCCGCGATGCACTGGTGCTCGGCCTCGATCAGCACAGCGACGCCGCGCGGCTCCAGTCCCTCCACCAGCGCGGCCGCGATTTCCGCGGTCAGCGCTTCCTGCGTCTGCAGCCGCCGCGCGAAAATGTCGACGACGCGTGCCAGCCGGGACAGGCCAGTCACGCGCCGGCCGGGAAGGTAGGCGACCCAGGCGCGGCCCATGAAGGGCGCGATGTGGTGCTCGCAGTGACTGAGGACTGGAATGTCCTTGAGCATGACGATGTCGTTGTAATCGGAAACGTCGTCGACGACGGGATCGGCCAGCAGCGCGACGGCATCCTCGGCATACCCGGCGAAATATTCGCCGTAGGCCTCCACGACCCGCTGTGGCGTCTGGCGCAACCCCTCACGAGCGGGATCGTCGCCGGCCCATGCCAACAGCGTTCGCACGGCAGCCTCCGCTTCCGCACGGGTGGGGCGGGCAGGGCGCGGGCGCACCACGTTGGGGCCCGCCTTCTCGACTGGCAGCTTTTTCAAAGGTAGCGATCCCGCAGTTGTCGACTGGCAGCCATGCGGGAGACGTGCTCCTCGTGGACTTGGGGACTCCCCTTCCCGCCCGGCCGAGGCTATCTATAACATGGCGGTCTGGGCAAGTCGCAATCGAGCCGGCCGCGCTTTGGTCACCTGTCCGTGCTGGTAGGCGCTGCCCGGGGCTTGCCGGACGCGCGACGACCAGAAGCAGTAAGCCGACCGGAAGCAGTGAAGCCGGCCCGAAGCAAGCAAGGTGGATGGATGGCAGCCCTCAGCGAGATCTACAACTCCCGCATCATCGAGTTGGCCGCGGCGATCCCCCGCGCAGAGCGTCTAGCCGCGCCCGACGCCACCGCGACCGCACATTCCAAATTGTGCGGCTCCACGATTACGGTCGACATCGCGATCGAGAACGGTCGCGTGGTCGCGTTCGGTCAGCAGGTGAAGGCCTGCCTACTGGGGCAGGCGGCGGCTTCGGTGCTGGGGCGCGAGATCGTCGGCTCGTCGCCGCAGGAATTGCGGGACGTCGCAGAGCGAATGCGCGCGATGCTCAAAGCTGGCGGCGATCCCCCGGAGGGACGCTGGGCAGACTTGGGGGTGTTGCAGCCGGTCAAGGATCACAAGGCGCGCCACGCATCGACGTTGCTGGTGTTCGAGGCAGTCGAGCGCGCGCTCGGTGAAATCGAGGCCCGATCGATGCAGCAGACGGCGGGCGCTGCCGCGGGATGATCGGCGGTTTGCCCGGCACTCTACCTGGCTAGGTTGCACAAGGAGGTGCGGATGTCCGTGATCGAGGATCCCCTGGCCCTGCCGGAACGACGCGGCACCGCTTACCCCGTTGCGCACTCAGCCGGCCTCGAAGGGCGCGTCAAGCGGGTGCTGACCGAGCGCCTCGGCTTGACGCAGTTCGGCGTCAATCTCACCACGCTGGAGCCCGGCGCAAAATCCTCTCAACGGCACTGGCATGAGAGCGAGGACGAGTTCATCTACGTCTTGTCCGGCGAGTTGACGCTGGTCACGAACGAAGGCGAGCGCATCCTGCGGGCGTCGATGGCGGCGGGCTTCCCGCGCGGTGATGCCAACGGCCACCAACTGGTCAACAAGGGCAGCGCGCCCGCTATCTACCTCGAGGTCGGGACGCGGGCGAGCGAGGATCGCGTCGCCTATCCCGATATCGACATGCAAGGCGAGAAGCGCGACGGTCGCTACACTTTCACGCGCAAGAACGGGGAGCCGTTCGCGTGAGCCTCGGCGGCGACGCATCCAACACCATCCGTGCACGGTTGCGGTTGGCGGCGGCCTTCGCGCTTAAACTGCCGATCCATCTGTACCGCTATACGCTGAAGGCCTTTTTCGGTTGGCCTTGCCGCCACATGCCGACGTGCTCCGCTTATGCGATCGATGCGATCGACCGCAACGGCGCGTGGCGAGGTTTCTGGCTGATGCTATCGCGGCTGTCGCGGTGCCACCCGTGGGGCACGAACGGCTACGACCCCGCACCCGACATCCGAAACGAGAGCCATCCGCTAGCGCCCTGGCGCTACGGCCGCTGGAGCAGCCGCCACATGGAGCGGCCGGGCGATGGCCCGTCATAAAGGCTCCAGTGGCCGAGCAGCCGAGTTGGAGGCGTGCTCGCTTCTACCCCGAGCGTTCATCATGCGCGGCATTGTTGGAACAGTGCTCTTGGCGAGCCCTGTTCCTGTTGCAGCAGGATCGGTAGCGTTTTAGCCTTGAACGGCCTTGCCGAGACGCTCGAGCAGTTCAGGCGAACTGTTGTACATCTTCTTGATCAGCGCCTCGATTTCCTCGCCCGACTGAGGAATTGCCTCGGACTTGGCCTTCTCCACATCCGCCTGGAACTCCTGGCTCTTCACCGTCGCAAGGAAGGCCTTGCGCATCGCCTGCACGCGCTCCTTGGGTACGTCCGGCGGCATGATGTAGACGCGCACGAGACTGGCCTGTGTCTGGTAGAGTTGGACGAGTTCTCGGTCTGCCGCGTTTCTTGCCTTGGAGATGGTCAGTGGAACGCCAGCCTTATTGAGGATGGGATGTCCGCCGATGTTGTCCTGGGCGATGACCTTGAAGCCCTTCGAGCCGCCCGTGTAGTCCTGGAAGAACTGTCTGACCGTCGAGAACGCGAGGCCCATGATGCCCTGCACCTCGCCCTTCTCCATCGCAAGCCGGACCTGGTTGACGCCGGGATAGCCGGTGACGATCTTGACCTTCGCGCCGAGCACGTTCTTTGCGATCATCGTCGTCTCGTGGACCGACGAGCCGCCGCCGGGGGTGCCAGCCGTCAGCTCGATGCGAAAAATGTCGTCTAGCGATTTCACCGGCGCGTCGGTCCGCACCACGGTCGATAGCGCCTCGATGTTGCCGTTGCCGAGGTAGTTGAAATTGACCGGATCGTAGTCGCGTTTTGCGATGGGAATGCGGGTCGGCTCCAGCAGTGCGCCTGGCAGCACCGTTCCCATCACCGTGCCGTCCTTCGCCGCCACCCGATAAAGGTATTTCCTGAATCGGTGACTTTGCGCACCGTTCGGCTGGCTGCTTTGCAAGTGGCTGGATCGGGGTGGCCGGTGGCAGAAGGGCGAAAGCGCGCAGGCTTCGCACTTCGCGGGGGCGACACGCCCCGGCGGCTGGCACTGCGACGCTGG
>CAMAYR010000193.1 GCA_945862355.1 Devosia equisanguinis
TGCTTGCCGCCGTCGGCTACAACTTTGCAAGGCTGCTGGGCTGGTTCAGAGAGCTTTGGCGCGACCTGCTCGCTGTGATGGCGCTACTGTCGCTGGTAACCCAGCGCCCGGCTGCCGCGTGACCTAACGAAACTTCACGGCCGACGAAAACAGAACAGGGCCCGGGAACGTGTCCCGAACCCTGTAACCTAGATTTGTAACCACCCGGCAACTCAGCCGCGGCTCGGGGCAGCTACACTTGGATGCGACGCACGATCATTCAAGGCCGGAACGCCGTCGAGATCCTTGCCGATCTCTCCGCGCCAGGGTGTCACTTTCTCCAGCCATGCCACAAAAGCGGTGAGAAGTGCGGCCAGGCCGAGCGCGCCGGCCCAGAACGGGAGGCCGAGCATCTGGTCGAAGCCGAGCTTTGCTCCTTTCTCGGCGAACAAGGCGGTGATCGTCGCGTCGTTGTAGCCGTAGAAAATGGCACCAGCGATGCCGCCGAGGATGACGAAGATCGCGTCACGATAGCCTGCGCCAAGCTGCGCCATCGAAGTGCCGGGGCAGGCCCCTGCGACGACGATGCCGGCGCCGAGGATCAGGCCGCCGATGACATCGGCCTTCCACAGTAGCGGCTTGAGGCTGAGCTTCACACCGAAGAAGCCGTTGAGCACGGCCAGCACGACGAGCCCCGTGATGACGGCGGCGAGAAAGATCTTCAGCATCAGGAAGCTCCTGAGCTGCATCTGGCCGACGATAACGCCGGGCTCGAACACGCGGGATTTCTCCAAGGCGAAACCGAACAGGATGCCGGTCGCCAGGCCGATCAGAATTCCAGACAGAACGGACATATCGTCCTCCTCGAGATCAGGATGCGATCAAGCACGCCGCCTAAGCAGCAGAGCGGTGAGAATGCCGCCGGCGAACATAGCCGCGACGGCGACGGTCGAACCGACGGAGAGCTGCGCCATGCCGGAGATGCCGTGACCGGAGGTGCAGCCGCCGGCGATGCGAGCGCCGAGCAGCATCACGAAGCCGCCGAGGAACGCGATGGGCGCGCGCGACCACAGGCTCGTGGTGCCCATCGTCTGCGCCCACACCGGCGAGATGGTCTGACGGCGGGCGCCCGAGAGCTTCATCGAGACGAAGGCGCCGAGGGCGATGCCGATCACGATTGCCACCTGCCACCAGTTCTTCGCGCCCGACATGTGGCTCGTGAAATACTTGATGTTGTTCACCGCTGGATCGACGAAGCTCGCCAGATGCGCGCCAACCGTGACGAACGACGAGGATGCGCCGAGTGCTGTACCCATCAGCAGGAACGTGGGGATCTGCAGAAGGCCGATCACCGCGCCTGCGGCGTAGGGTGACCAGGCCTTGTCCGTGAGAAACGACATTGGCGGACCTCTCTCTGGTGAAGTTGAATACCCGGCAATGCGCCCGGTCGCCGAACTTGCTTCGCGGAACGTCGAACGTGAATGACGGGGCGCAAACGCGACCGGCTCAAAGCGACATCGAAATCGCGGCCCAGCTGCCGAGGCCGCCCCAGACGATCGTGTTCATGAACATCCGCAGGATCTGGCGATGATCGCTGTCCTTGGGCAGGCCCGCCCAATCGCATACGAGGCCGCCCGGCAGAAGTAGGAGACGCCTGGTCGATTGCTGCTGGGCTCAGGCCTTGCTGCCGGGCTTCAGCGGGCAGGTGCTGAGGCCGATCAGGGTGTAGGCCGGGCAGTAGCCGACGAGCGCGGTGAGCAGCGGCACGAGGCCGATCCAGCCCCACGGCGTCTGCGGGCCGACGAACACGAGGCTCAAGAGGCCGAGCCCGACGACGATGCGAAGGATGCGGTCGATACCGCCGACATTGGCTGACATGATGATCTCTCCTTAGGAATGACTGGAAGATGCACGTCATGGGTAGGCGCCGCGGCGGGCGGCGTATGTAACTTAGTCACTCATGTTGGGGATCGGCGTTGTCGGCAATGATGGTGTCATGCGAGGCGGTCGATCCCCCGATCGGAAGAAGCCGATACCGTTTCACGGGTGTCGAGCCCGCGATAGCAATTGGGATCCGATCAGGCGACTACGCCAGCACAAGCGGTCATGGCTGAGGTCGCCCCGGTTATTCGCACACTCTGAACCTATTGCTCCCCTTGCTTGGGGAGCCCAATGTCGGCGATAGCACCAACGTCGACGCCATCGATCAGCTGGGACGGCGGACGTGGCTCACGGCCAAGGGCCAGAGCCGACATCCCCGAAAGGCTGTGCGGTGCGAGTGGCCCGAACCGATCATCTCCGGCACCTTACTCTGCGGACCTGACGCCCCCCCGCGGGCAGTCCGGCCAGTTCGGCCGCCTCAGCCACCGCCCATCATCTCAACATTTTCTCGCAAGTACGGGTTCGTTCGTCGACCGCTCGACGACATCGTGGAATGCGGCGCGCAGGCGACGTGAGACCGGTCCCGGCACGCCATCGCCGATCCGAACCCCGTCGATGGCGATCACGGGCGTGACCACGTTTGTCGCGGCTGTGATAAAGGCCTCTCGAGCAGCCTTGGCCTCCGCGATCGTGAAGGGCTCCTCGAGCAGTTCGAGGCCGAGCCGGGAAATCACGTCGATCAGCGTCGTGCGTGTTACCCCGCGCAGGATGGCCTCGTCCGTCGGCCGAGTCCTGAGCCGCCCGGCGGCATCGACGATCCAGGCATTTGACGATGCGCCTTCGGTGACATGACCGGCTTCGTCGACAAACCAAGCCTCCTTGGCGCCCTCCGCCCTCGCCGCCTCCTTGGCGAGGGAGGCCGGCAGCAGCATCACGGTCTTGATGTCGCAACGCGCCCAGCGCGGATCGGCCAGCGTCTTCACCGCGATACCTGTCGCCGCGCGCGCATCGGCGGCAGCACGCGATGCCGGCCGCGCCACGACGACGACGGTCTGGCGGACCTCAGGCCCAGGAAACAGAAAATCTCGTGGTCGCGTGCCGCGGGTGATCTGCAGATAGACCGTCCCGTCGGTCACCCGATTGCGCCGAACGACCTCGCGCAGCACGTGCGCGAACGCCACGCGCGGCATTGGCATCTCCATCGCGATTTCGCCGAGCGAGCGGGCGAGTCGATCGAGATGGCGCGTGGCGTCGATCAATGCCCCATCGCGAACCTCGATCACCTCATAGATGCCATCACCAAATTGAAAGCCGCGATCCTCGGCGTGGACCATCGCCGCGCCGTAGGCGAGATAGCGACCGTTGACGTAGATGATGCGCGGCATGGGGCGGGATCGTGACCTGCAATGACGAGGTAAGAACGCGAGTAGCAAAGGCGGGGATGTAGCCGCGGGCCGAGTGATGGACCACGCGGCCCGTCTTCATCCCACAGAGCTGTCAAACACCACCCGTGCCGCGATGCTCCGCGCTGACACCGAGCGCGCGCAGTTTGCGATGCAGCGCAGAGCGCTCCATGCCGACGAACTCCGCCGTCCGCGAGATGTTGCCACCGAAGCGGTTGATCTGGGCGAGCAGATAGTCGCGCTCGAAGATCTCGCGGGCCTCGCGCAGCGGCAGCGACATGAGGTGCTCGGAGCGGCCACTAACGGGCAGCGCGACGTTCGATCCGATTTCCTCGGGCAGCATCTCGGCGGTAATCATCGCATCGGCATCGCCGCCCGACAGGATCATCAGCCTTTCGATGTTGTTGCGCAGTTCACGGACGTTGCCCGGCCAGTCGTGCGCCTGCAGGATCGCGATCGCATCCTCG
The DNA here is from genome assembly GCA_945862355.1 of Devosia equisanguinis. Taxonomy (GTDB): domain Bacteria; phylum Pseudomonadota; class Alphaproteobacteria; order Rhizobiales; family Hyphomicrobiaceae; genus CAMDPA01. The sequence continues at coordinate 3,731 of CAMAYR010000193.1, forward strand.
CCGATCTTGCGGGCGGCAAGGCCCGACGTCGCCGCTATCTGCTGCACGAAGTAGTTGATGAGGTCGGGCACGTCCTCGCGGCGCTCCGCAAGGCTCGGTACGCGCAGGGGAACGACGTTGAGGCGGTGATAGAGATCCTCGCGGAAACGACTGTCGCCCATCTCGCGCTCCAGATCGCGGCTTGTGGAGGAGATCACGCGCACATCGACGGCGACCTTCTGGCTGCCGCCCAGCCGCATGAACCTCTGCTCGACGAGCACGCGCAGCACCTTGCCCTGCGTCTCCATCGGCATGTCGGCGACCTCGTCGATATACAGCGTCCCGCCGTGCGCCTCTTCCAGCGCGCCGACCTTGCGCGGGCCGCCGGTCCGATCCTCGATGCCGAACAGCTCCTCCTCGACGCGGTCGGGCGCCATCGCAGCCGCGTTGAGCACGACGAATGGCCCGTCGGCACGTTGCGAGCGGGCGTGCAGAACCCGGGCGGCGAGTTCCTTGCCGGCGCCGGAAGCGCCTCGGATCAGGATGCGGCTGTTGGTGGGTGCGACCTTCTCGAGCTGGCCGCGGAGCTGGTTGATGGCGGCGGACTTGCCGACCATCTCCTGGCTCACGATCGAGCGCTCCTTCAATTGCTTGACCTCGCGCTTGAGGCTCGAGGCCTCCAGTGCGCGCAGCGTCACGAGAATCAGCCGGTCGGAGTTGAACGGCTTCTCGATGTAGTCGTAAGCTCCCCGCTTGATCGCGGTCACTGCGGTCTCGATGTTGCCGTGGCCGGAGATTATCACCACAGGCAGATCCGGGTGAGCGCGCTTGACGGCGGAGAGCACCTCCAGACCGTCGAGGCGGCTACCCTGCAACCAGATGTCGAGAATGACGAGATGGGGCCGGCGCTCCTCGATGGTGCGCAGCGCCTCGTCGCTGTCGCGCGCCAGGCGGCAGCGATGGCCCTCGTCCTCGAGAATGCCCGCAACCTGCTCGCGGATGTCGGTCTCGTCGTCAACGACCAGAATGTCAGCCATCTATCGCTCCATGATTCGCAATTCGAGATGTATCGGTTCGATCATTCCGCTGCGGCTTTCCGGCCGTGAGCAGCGGCGGTGTCCTTGGGTCGGGGCAGCGTAAGCCGCACCAGGGCCCCATGCGGGCCTGCATCCGTCGCATCAACGCCCGCCGGCGCATCCTCCAAGCTCAGCGCACCGCCGTGCTGCTCGACGATCTTCTGCACGATCGACAGGCCCAGACCGGTGCCCTTGTGGCCTTTGGTCGTCACGTAGGGCTCGAGCAGGCGCGTGCGGTTCTGCTTGGGCAGGCCCGGACCGTTGTCGGCAACGACGATTTCGAAACGGTCCGGCTGCACCGTCAACGACGCAGCAACCTCGCCCTTCCAACCAGCGGGCGCGGTCTCGGCATAGCTGGACACAGCTTCCGCGGCGTTCTTCACGAGGTTGTTCAGCGCCTGCGTCAACAACCGGCGATCGAACGAGGTCATCACCGCGGCAGACGGCAGCTCCATCCGAAATGAAACCGCGGGATTGCTCTCCCGGAACAGCACGACTGCGTCCTGCACCGCCTCGCGCAAGTCGTGCAGCTCCATCACCGGCTTGGGTATGCGCGCGAACGAGGCGAACTCGTCGACCATCGTCTTGATGTCGCCGGCCTGCCGCTGGATCGTAGCCGTCAGCTTGTCGAACGTCTCGCGGTCCTCGACGATCACGCGGCCATATTTGCGGCGGATGCGATCGGCCGACAGGATGATCGGCGTCAGCGGGTTCTTGATCTCGTGCGCCAACCGCCGCGCCACCTCGCCCCAGGCGCTGGTACGTTGGGCGGAGACGAGCTCGGTGATGTCGTCGAAGGTGAGAACGGACGGCCGCGAGTTCTCGGCAGCCGGCGAGCTGGACTGGCCGGTCAACCGCACCGAGAAGATCCGCTCCTCGCCGTTGATCTGCAGCCGCGTCTCGACCTGACCGCGCGGCTTCAGGTCGAGCGCGTGCGCCTCGATCAGAGCACCGAACTCGGGCACGGCCTCCGACAGTGCACGACCGAGCAGGGCAGCGCCGTCCAGGCCGAGCAGGCGCTCGGCGGAGCTGTTGGCGATGTCGATCCGGCCGTCCTCGTCGAGACCCAGCACGCCGGCACTGACGCCGCCCAGCACCGCCTCCATGAACTGGCGGCGCTCGGTCAACTGTTCGTTGGCGGCGACGAGGGCATCGCGCTGGGTGCGCAACTCCGTCGTCATGGTATTGAAGGTCTGCGACAGGCGACGCAGATCGCCCTCGCCACGGATCACCGGCAGCGATACCGCGAGATTACCCCGGCTCACCTCCTGGGCGGCTGCGATGATCCGGCCGATGGGATCGACGAAGCGGCCGGCGAACCAGAACCCGGTCCAGATCGCGGCCAGCAAAGCGGTCAGCGCCGTGGTCGAGTACATCAGTCCGTGCAACACGGTCAGCGGCCCGCGAGATCGGCGGATCTGCTCGTACTCGCTGAGGCGGGCCTGCGTCGCGCGCATGTAGGAGATCACCTGCGGGTTCACCCCGCGCGCGGCGTAGAGCAGGAAGCCGGGGTGGCTGGCGAGCTTGACCATCGCGGACACGCGATTGGTCTCGCTGGACACGATAGCGGGCACCTGGCCTTCGATCGCCTGCAGCAACGCGCCCGGCGGCGGCTTGTCGAAAGGTATCTTGTCCGCCTCGATACCCTTGATCGCCACCTCGCCCGCGCCGTTGATGATGTTGGCGGTGGCCAGATCGCGCAGGCTGGACTGGCCGATCAGGAACGCCTGCAGACGGCGGGCATCGGTCCGCACCTCGAGCGGCGCGTTGTCGAGGTCCTTGGCCATGTTCACTATGTCGTTGCGGATGGTCTGGCCGTGCTCCTGGAGATAGGCCTGGGCCACCAGCACGGAGTTCTGGATGATCTGCCGGGGACGGCTCGAGAACCACGCATCGAGACCGCGCGCGAAGCTCATCGTCGCGGCGATGGCGAGTAGGATCGCGGGCAGCGCGGCCATGATGCTGAACAGGGCGACGATGCGGATGTGCAGGCGGCTGCCGGCTACCTTCTTGCGCCACGCCCGCCACAGTCCCCACATCTGCCAGCCGATCACCGCCACCATCGCAAGGATAAGCACGACGTTGACGAACAGCACGATCAGCACGACCTCGCCGGTCGGTACGATCGGGGTCAGGTTGGTCAGGATGAGATAGGTCGCGAGCCCGGAGATGACCGAGAGGACCATCACCACGAGGCCGATCCAGAAAGTCCTGTTGCCGGCATGAGGCGTCGGCAGGCCGGAGGCCTGAACCCGCATCAGGTCGGGACTTTCGCCGGCCGCCGCCATGACCTCCCGCTCCTTTCACGGTGAAAAGACCCACGGCGGTGCCACTGGTCTCCGGCGGCGTCCCTGGGACGCGACCGACACGTTTGCCGACGGCTCGATGGCGCTTCAGCGTTGCGGATTGTTCTCGCCCGCCCGCTCGCAACCAGCCGTCGTCTAGATTCCGCAACACTGTGACCGAAAATAGACGGACAGTGTTCTTATTGTACCGCTATATGTGGCAATCCCGCGACATTGCGCGCATTTTTCCAACCCGCTTGGGGACTGAGCGCGCCGCGGCATCGGAGCGAATTCGCGGCGACCCCGGAAGCGCGGAGCGCTTTCCGCCTCATCCGGCTGGCGTGCGAACGACCTTCAAATCGAGATCCCTGATCCGGGTGCGAAGCGTATTGCGGTTCACACCGAGCAACTCGGCCGCCTTGATCTGGTTGCCGCGGGTCGCGGCCAGCGCAGCCGATAGCAGCGGCGCCTCGACCTGCCGGATGATGCGGTCGTAGAGGCCGGGCGGGGGTAGGTCGCGGCCAAAACCGCCGAAGTACCCTGCGAGGTAGCGCTCGACCATCTCCGACAGTGTCTTGGCCTCGCTCTCCGGATCGGTCGATCGTGGCGGCGCAGCGTCGACAAGCTCCTGGTCGACGATATCGACCGTCAGCGTATCCTGCGAGTAGAGAGCCGCCAACCGGCGAACGAGGTTTTCCAACTCGCGCACGTTGCCGGGCCAGCTGTAGCGCTTGAGACGCTCGACAGCGGCGGCGTCGATCGACTTGAGGCTCAACCCCTCGCGCGCCACGTGGCGCAGGAAGTGCCGCGCCAGATCACCGACATCCTCTAGTCGCTCGCGCAGCGCGGGCAGTCTGAGGGGAACGACGTTGAGCCGATAATAGAGATCCTCGCGGAACAGGCCCTGCTGGATCTGGTTCCTTAAGTCGCGATGGGTGGCTGCGACGATGCGCACGTTGGTCTTGATCGCCGTGCGCCCCCCAACGGTCGTGTACTCGCCCTCCTGCAGCACACGCAGCAACCGGGTCTGGGCCTCGAGCGGCATATCGCCGATCTCGTCGAGGAACAGCGTGCCGCCCTCAGCCTGCTCGAAGCGGCCGGCGGCACGGCTCTGCGCACCGGTGAAGGCGCCCTTCTCGTGGCCGAAAAGCTCGCTCTCGATCAGCTCTCGGGGGATGGCCGCCATGTTCACGGCGACGAACGCGCCCGAGCGGCGCTTGCCATAGTCGTGCAGCACGCGCGCGACGAGTTCCTTACCGGTACCGGACTCGCCCGTGATCATCACCGTCAGATCACTCTGGGTGAGCCGGGCCAGGATGCGATAGATCTCCTGCATCGCCGGCGAACGCCCGATGAGCGGCAGCTGATCGCTGTCGGCCTCGATGCCCACACGCGGCGCTTTCCGGCCCGGCTCGGCCATCGCACGGCCGACGACGGCGACGAGCTCGTTCAGATCGAACGGCTTGGGCAGATACTCGTAAGCCCCCTTCTCGGCCGCCGTGAGCGCCGTCATAAGCGTGTTCTGCGCGCTCATCACGATGATCGGCAGATCCGGGCGCAACTTCTTGATCCGGGGAATGAGATCGAAAGCGTTCTCGTCGGGCATGACGACGTCGGTGATCACCACCTCGCCCTCGCCCTGGGACACCCAGCGCCACAGCGTCGCTGCGTTGCTCGTGGCGCGTGGCAGGTAGCCCGCGCGCGCCAGCGCCTGGTTCAACACCGTGCGGATCGCGGTGTCGTCGTCGGCGATGAGGATCGTGCCTTTAGCCATGTCTGGCCCCTTTGCTCGCGGACTTGAGCGTCGCTACCTGCAATGGCAGCAACACCCGGAAGACCGTGCGACGACGTTCGCTCTCGAACTCGATGACACCGCCGTGATCGCGGATGATCTTGGCGACCAGGGCGAGACCGAGACCGCTGCCGCGTGATTTGGTGGTGACGAACGGGTCGAACAAATGCTGCTTGAGGTGCTCGGGCACACCCGCGCCGCTGTCCTCGACCTCGATCATCAACGGCAGCGCGACACGCTCGGAGGAGCCCGGGATCGTCATGCGCACCCCGGGACGGAACGCCGTGCGAAGAACGATCCTGCCGGGCTCGGCCTGCTCGCCGACGGCCTCGGCGGCATTCTTCACAAGATTGAGGAAGGCCTGGATGAGCTTGTCGCGATTGGCAGGCAGCGGCGGAAGCGAGGGATCGTAGTCCGAGATGATCGGAATGCCGGCAGCGAAGCCAGCCTCGGCGAGGCGGCATACGTGGTCGAGAACGGAGTGGATGTTGACCGGCTCGAGCACCAGAGGTCGCTCGTCGCCGAACACCTCCATGCGATCGACGAGGTTACGGATGCGATCGGTCTCCACACAGATCAGCTGGGACAGGGCACGGTCGTCGTCGGACAGACCAGGCTCCAACAACTGGGCGGCGCCGCGAATGCCCGACAGCGGGTTCTTGATCTCGTGAGCGAGCACCGCGGCCATGCCGGAGACGGTGCGGGCAGCTGCCCGATGAGTGAGATGGCGCTCGATCATCTGGGCCATCGAGCGCTGTTGGAGCATCACGACGACGAGGGCAGGCTGTTCGGGCACCGGGCCACTGTAGACATCGACCAGGCGCGCGCCCTCCTGGCGCGGCAGCGTCACCTCGATACCGTACTCGTTGACGCTGGCGCCGGAGCGGCGAACCTGATCGACGAGCGCCACCAGTGGGCAACCGAAGCCGACCACCTCTTTGAGGGCCTGCCGGCGCAGCACTGCCAGACTCATCGAGAAAAAATGCTCGGCGGCCGAGTTTGCATAGATGATGCGCTCGTCCTCGCCCACCACTGCGACGGGATGGGGCAGGGCGGCGAGCAGCATGTCGTGCTCGATGTGCCGGCGCACGGGCACCGGACTAACGCGATCGCTCG
>CAMAYR010000194.1 GCA_945862355.1 Devosia equisanguinis
AGAAGGATCTGCCTGCCTTCGAGTTCATCACCAATGCAGCAGCCGTGGGCGTCCGCTTGTGACGACGCCGGGCGTGCTGGCCGGACGGCTGGCGGCGTTGAAGGCGGCGTTCGACAAGCTCGATGTCGATCCAGCGTTCGTCGCGGAGGTGGCGAAGGCCCGGCTCGACCTCGATCCGGTGCCGGGGCCGCAATTTGCCAATTTTACTCGAGATATGATCGAGCTGCCGCAGGATGTGTAGGACATGATAAAACGGGCGACGTCACCACCCAATCCGTAATGCAACCTGGAAGGAGGCACCTGTTGTCTGACACGTTCAGCGCCGAGGCATGGCAAGCTAACCTGCCTCTCTACGACAAGATCCTCGCCATGCCGTTCAACGCAGGGCTGGCCGACGGCACGTTGGGCGAGGACCGGTTCCGCCACTACATGATCCAGGATGCGCATTATCTGGAAGGATTCGCGCGGGCTCTGTCGCTGGCATCGGCCAAGGGACACGATGCAGATCACGTCGTGCATTTTGCCGGCGCCGCCCAGACCGCGATCGTCGTCGAGCGTTCGCTGCACGCAGACTTCTTCAAGCGCTTCGGCGTCTCGCCTGCGGACTTCGCCGAGGCGCAACCTTCGCCCGTGTGTGACCACTACGTCAGCTGGCTGTTGCGCACGGCCGCGCTCGAGCCGCTCGAGGTGGGGCTTGCAGCACTGCTGCCGTGCTTCTGGATCTACCGAGAGGTGGGCAAGCACATCCTCAGCACGGCTGTCCGTCCCAATCCCTATCAGGCGTGGATCGACACCTACGCCGGGGAGGAGTTCGAGCAGGCGGTCGATGCAGTTATCGCCGCCGTCGACGATGTGGCCTGCGACGTTTCAGAGCGCAACCGCAGGGCCATGCATCGCGCCTTCACACGCGCCACGCAGCTCGAGTGGATGTTCTGGAACAGCGCCTGGCAGCAGGCGGCATGGCCAGTCTAGTTCGACGTGTCTGGGGTCGCCGTGTCTGGGGTCGCCGTGTCGGCGATTTGCGATACGAGCCTGAACGGGCACGCGGCTGACCGGGCAGCCACGTCCTCCGTTTGCATCGGATCAATTGCCGAACAGGCCAGCGAAGGGATTGGATGCTGCAGCCGTCGTCGTGCCGCGGCTCGCCTTATGCTCTCCTTTGACGCGCTGGGCTACGCGCCCGCCTGCGGCGGGCTCGGCAGATGGTGGTTGTCCGCGCGAGGCGACGGCAATGGACCGGCCCTCGAGAGCTGAGGCGACGCGGCTGTCCGCGCCGTAAAGATCCCCGAGCGTGCGCAACTTTCCGTCCTCGTCGGCGATCGCCGTGAAGTAGACGTTGTGAACGGGGATCTGCGTCGTGAGCGTGATGTGGCCGCCGCGCGGAACCATGCCGCGTACGCGCTCAGGCGACCAGCCCTTGTCGTGGGCAAGAAGAACCTCGGCGAAACGCACCGGGTCCCTGACGCGCATGCAGCCGTGGCTGAAGGCCCGTGTCGAGGCATTGAAGAGATGCTTTTGCGGCGTGTCGTGCATGTAGACGTCGTGCTTGTTGGGGAAGCGGAATTTTACGACGCCCAGCACGTTGGTCGGTCCGGAGGGCTGGATGAAATTGAAGCGGTTGATGTCGACCGAGGACCAGTTGACGCTGTCGGGGTCTACGACTCGATTGCCGACGCTGACGCGCAGGCCATGACGTGCGAGCACCGTCGATGGGGTCCGGCCATTGCCACCGAACCAGCCGCCGTTGTCGGCGCTCGCCCGTCGCAACAGCGGGCCGATCTCGTTGTTCTTGATGCCGGGGGGAACGCCCCACTCGGGTTGGAAGATCACGAACTGCATGTTGGCGGAGAAGTTAGGCGTCGCCGTGTCGGGCTTGCCGACGACGATGCGCTCGGAGAAAACCGACTTGCCGTCCTTGAGCACCGTGGTTGTCTGCTCGGGCACGTTGTTCCAGACGTGGAAGCTGCCGAGGTCGTCGGGCATCCAGCGCCAGCGCTCCATATTGGCGACGATGCGCATGATCGTCTCGGCGCGGCTCGACGGTGCGCTTTGCTTCGCCTTCGATTTGCCGCGAGCCGACTTGGCCGTTGTTGGAGCCTCGGTCTCGGTCGTGGGCGGGCTGGAGGCTGGTCCAGCCGTTGCTGCGCGGGTGGCGACAAGGGCCTTTTGCAGATTGCGGAAGCCGGCGTGCCTGGGGTGCAACCCGCGGAGATAGCGGTCGGGTTCGCGTGAGGCGGTTGCGGCCTTGATGAGCGAGCCGGGCTCGTAGACCTGCGGCTTGCGGTCGTACATCTTGCTTAGAGAAAGTGGATCGACCCGGCCGCCGCGGGCGTGGCGGCCATACTTGAGGATCGCCAGGCCGAGCTTGATCTCGGCATCCGCACGGGCGGTAGCGCCGAGGGGCCCCGCCGGTAGGGAGGGCAGGGTGAATGCGGAGGCTTTCAGTCCCCAGTCGTCTGCTTTGGCGATCTCGGACATCAGGCTTGCAGCGAGGGGCGTGAAGCCCTGAGTGTCCGTCCAGTGAACGGCGGCGCCATCGGCCGCGTAGAAGGCCGAGAGCGCCCTTCGGTCGGCGGCGTCGGCAGCATTTTCCCGACTGCGCTGGCCAGCCAGCGCATCGCGGATCTGCAACACCACCGGATCGGGCGTGGCTACGGCGGGCGCGGCGCCAGCGGCTGAATCGGGGGATGCAACCGGCGACGGGGTTGCCGCCGCGGCAGGCGTCGGCGTGGTTGCAGTTTCGCTGGCCGGTGCGATGGCGGGGGGAGCGGCCGGCGGCGGCCCCTGCACCTCCGATGGCGTCAATGGGTCGGGTTCGGCCTGCGCCACCGGCAGGCGCGTCTCAGCCCTGCTCTGCGGCGGCGCTTCGGCCTTCGCCGTCGTCGTTGGTGTCATAGTGGTCTGAGCGGTCGCGACGCCTGAGATCAAAAGGGTTCCAGCGGCGAGTAAGACGGCCCGGCCTAGCATTCTCTATCTCCTTGGATCACCGATAGGCCACTTGTGGCTCACCGATGGTAATCACCGTTGCATCACCGGCGCGCAGCCGGCAAACGAAACCCTCGTCAGGCGCAGCAACGGTCGTGCGCAGCGGGGACCGTTATGAATGACACGTGATCAATACAGCGGCACACAGTATGTAAATGTGGCGGGCTTGCCATATATTGGTAGCCAGCAGATGCCACTTGTGTGGTGTGTGTTGCAGGAATAGCGCGCTGGGCAGGAGGAAGGCATGAACTATTCGAAGGCGGATGCGAAGGCCTACGCGCGCGAGCACATGCGCGGCATCTGGGCGGCGGCGGCGACGCCCTTCGAGGCCGGCAGCCTCGCTATCGACGAGGCCGGCCTGCGCCGCAATATACGCCATTGGCTGGACGACCTAACAATCGACGGTCTGTTCGTCGCCGGCAAGCAGGGCGAGTTCTTCTCGATGTCTCTGCCGGAACGCAAGCGCACGATGGAGATCGCGGTGGAGGAGGCGCGTCGGGGTGGCCCGCGCGGCAAGGCGCAGACGATCCTGTCGGCATCCGACCAGAACATCGACACGGTGGTGGAGCTTGCGCAATACGCCGAGGCGATAGGTGGCGACTACATCGTCGTCCACGCCCCGGTGCTGCATTTCCACGACGCGCACGACGCGTGCTGCTACGAGTACTACCGTTACATCGCGTCTAAAGTGAACATCGGCATCGCGATGTGGAGCCACCCGGACAATGGCTTCCTGATGAGCCCCGAGTTGTGCGCGCGTATCGCCGACATCCCCAACATCGTCGCGATCAAGTATTCGGTTCCCCGCGAGATGTACGCCGAGCTGACGCGGCTCGCCGGCGACAAGATCATCGTCTCGACGGCATCCGAGAAGGAATGGCTCGACAACATCCTCGAACTCGGCTGGCAGCTCTACCTGTGCTCGTCGCCGCCTTACACGCTGCAGACCAAGGCCGATCTCAGGATGCGCGAATACACCGACCTCGCCTTCGCCGGGAAGGCTTCGGAGGCCAGGGCCGTGTGGGAGAGCCTGCAGCCCGTGCGCCACGCGATCTCATCCACGAAGCCGAAGGAGAAGCCCTACGCGCATCAGAAATACTGGCAGGAGTTGTTGGGCCAGGTCGGCGGGCCGGTGCGGCGACCGCTGCTCGAGCTGACGGATGCGGAGAAGTCGGCAACGAAGGCGGCATTCGAAACGTGCGGCCTGAAGCTGCCGGGGACGGCGACACGGGCGGCCGCGGCGGAGTAGGCGCGCGTGGGGGGGCACGTCCGCCTGCCGACGCATGCGATCAAAGCAGCGGGTCGCTTCTGCGTGTGTGACCTGCTCGGACATCGGATCGGCCTGCGGCGCCGATCTACAAGCTGGCCACCTTCTTGCGCTGCAACGAGCTTCCCTATGCCATAGCAGACTGGATCCGACTGGTCGCTGACCAGCCTGCAATTGAAGCTGATCAAGATCGGGGCTCGCGTCGTGCGCCACGCACGCGCCATCACCTTCCAATTCGCCGATGTCGACGTCACTGGCTTTATGGTGCGGGCCATTGCAGACTACGAGCACCACCATCATATGTGTAACGGAAAACCGGTTCCAAACTCGACGAAAGCGGCTCGACAGGTCCGACCGCAGCGCTGATTAACGTCGCTGCCGGGACAGGAATGATGCGGCTCCGCGGCCCAATCCACCCACGTTCGAGCTTTCCGGCGCCGCAGACGAGGCTTGAAGAGCAAAACACTTGATATGCCGGCAACATTTTGCAATCCTGCCATCAAGAGGCAGACCACTTTGGGAATGTCGGTCCAGGCTGTAGTGCCACTAAGGGGCTTGGCCGCTGATGAGCAACGATCGATACTTTCGCCTAGCCGGCATCACGCTCAATAGCCCGCTGCGTGCTTGTGCATTCTTCGCGAGCAAAGAGGAAGAGTATCGTGTCCTGCTGCCTTTCATGACAGAGGGCATCGCGGCCGGCGACACATGCGTCAACATTATAGATCATGCAGATTGCGAGGAGAGGCTGAGGAGGCTGGCCGGAGCCGGCATCGACGTGGCAGAGGCCGAGCGCAGTGGCCAGCTGAAGCTGCTGACCTGGGATCACGCGATCCTCGCCGACGCGCTATTCGATCAGCACGCCATCCTCGCCAGCAACGACCCGACCGCCGCCAGCGGCACGCACAAGGGTGGCATAACTCGTGTCTGGTCAAACCAGGACTGTGTGTTCGGAGGCGTTCCGGGATCTCATGACCTCGTCGGTTACGCGAGCCAGTTCAACGCTATCTGGCCAAAGTATCGTGACGTCAGCATTTGTGTGTACGACACGACTAAGTGCAGTGGCGACGTCCTGACGAACGTGCTACGCGCGAACCCCTTCGCGATCGTGGAAGGCATCCTGCGCGAGAATCCGTTCTACGTGCCTCCGCGCGAGCAGCTCGATGATTTGCGCAGATTGTCAGGAGTCGCCTCTTTGAAGGAGCACGCGCATCTCGGTGATGCCGAGGGTCTTGCGGCTCTGAGCATGTGCGAATCCATTATTCTGGCGCTGAACGACGTCGAGGTCATCGGCGAAAATGACGTTCGCAACCTGCTCACGGACGTCGCCACCACTCATCAGCAAGCAGCCGCCATGTCCCAATCGCCGGCCAGGCATAAGGCCGTCGTAGATATCGTGAACCGCATGCTCGCTGGCAGTGGCAGCCTGAAGCATTAGATTGCTTCGGTAGGCAGCCCCCGGTGGGCCACCAAGGCGCGCAATAGGCTGTTCGCGTCGATCGCCTCCGCCGAAGTTCGACAAGATGCTGCGCAGACCTCCCGAGCCGACGGAGGGCGCCTATCGCGTCCTGCTGGTTAATCGGACTTCGTGTGCAGTACCCCGAAGTCACTCGACTTCTGCCCCGCAGACGCGTGATCGCCTTTGGGCACCCCAAGTCCTCGCTTGAGGATTTCTCTGATCGCCGACGCCCGGCTCGGCATGCGGTTCTTGAACCGAAAATCGTCGAGGGCCAAAAGCTCGTCTGGCGAAAGCATGATTTGGATACGCTCGCCTCTTTGTCTGTCAGGCTCCATTGCCACCACCTCACTTTCATACCCTGAGATATCAGGCGTCATGATAGCGAACTACTCACAATTAGACAAGGATGCTCTGCAGTACAGAGGTGCAATCACAGTAGTGGACGGTGTTGGGATGGAGTCGGCAATTTTAGACAAGCACATTAATATCTAACATATTGATTTTGTTTTGTATTTTTATGAATTGGTGTATTCATTGGATAGTGATGACACCAGGGTATTGTGATGGTTGGCCACCTAATCCTTGAAGCAGCGCCGTATGACCCTGATACGCTTGGTTTACTCTTCAAAGCGTTCGATGGCGCCTGGGATGAAATCAAAGCGGAGGTTGGAGAACTGCCTGACGGCGCCGAAGCAGCGCGGTCCGCCCTGGCGATGCTCATTCTGGATCTCGCCAAGCCCGGTATCATTGCTGATGCGGAGCAACTGAAAGAGATAGCGGTGAAAGCCTTCCGGGCGGCTCGGGGGCCGCGTAAGGATCGGCGGTGTGCAGGACCGTGATGGCCTCGTCAGAACGGCCACCGTGAGGTCGGGTGGCGCGAACGCAAATCAGAGACGCCAAGCATCTCTGCGCGCTTCTTGAGGTGTCTTTCACCCAATAGCGTTGATCGGCACCAGTAGGCGTTGAACTTAGCCCCCTGATTGGCCTGCGATCTTGACCGGAACTGTCCTTGTTTGTTGTGCCAGCCAAGCCCTCCGCGGCTCATCTGCGCTCACCAGCTCCGGCTTGCCATCACTTTTCCGCGATCCATCCCCCCCAGCCTTGGGCTGTCGATGCACGCGGGGCCGAACTCGACAAACAGGTTGGACTGGATTGGGTTAGCCTGTGCTGTACCGGCCGGTCCCTTGACAGATAGACTAACAAGTACCGGACGAAGTGTAAGCTTGTCGTCAGTTGGCAAGCCACGTCGGCCAATGGTCCCTAAGGTCGCGATCACTACGTGTGCTGACGGCCGCCTGACGGCCCTCACCCCGCCGGTAGTGCGCAGGCGTTTCGCGCCGATATCCGCCCCGTGACGAGACACTCCGAGATGTTGCCGCCCGAAAGATAGAGATGCCCGTAGGAGCTGCCGAGCTCTCCGGCCGAGAACAGCCGTGGGATCGGCTTCTCGAAGACATCGATGATGCGTTGTCCGGCGTCGTGGACGGGCCCGCCCTGCGTGTTGGACACCACCGGCCAGACCGGTGCGCCGTAGAACGGGGGGACCTTCACCGCCAGCATCGACCCGCCGGGGCGGCCGAAGTCCGCATCGTGGGCGGTTGCGCACTGCTCGTTCCAACGCGCGATTGCGCGCTCGGCGGCTGCCGGGTCGATGCCGAGCATCTGAGCCAACTCTCCAACGCTGCCCGCGCGCTTCAAGATGCCGGATTTCACCTCGGCCATGTTGTCCTGGCTCCAGTCGTAGCGCAGACCCTTGTCGTTCGATGTCGGCCGCCCGAGGGGATAGAGCTTGCGGCCGTTCTCGTCGCAGATCAGCATCGCGGGGATGCGCGGGAAGTCCTGGATGGCCGGATCGTAGTGGTGGAAGGAGCGGTGCGCGGTGTCCTGGAGATAGGGCTGGTACTCGTTCATGAAGCGCTGACCATGGCGATCGAGCAGCACCCACGCCATCTTCACCGAATCGAGCTCGATCTTGCCCGTCTCGTCGCGCCGCGGCACGAAGCCGGTGTCCTTGCCTGTACCGGGCACCCAGTCTGGCAGCCGTTTTACGCGGATCGCATAGGGGTAGTCGGGATCGGCGCTCTTGAAGCCGTAGGCGCCGTGCAGGTGCCACATGTGCCAGAGCTGAGCACCGAGATCCTGCGCCATCGCGATGCCATCGCCGGTGTTGTGGCGCGCGGCAGCAGGAAGCACCGGCTTGGCCTCCCAGAACTGCTCCTGCATCCAGCGATTGCCCTCGAAGCCGCCGCTGGCGAGGATCACGCCGCGGCGTGCGCGCAGACGCGACCTGCCGTGCGGTCCTTCCGCGACGAGGCCCAGCACCTCGCGGTCTCCCTCGCTGGCGATGAGGCGAAGCGCGCGCGTCTCCAGGCGCACGTCGATGCGCTGGTGCGCGATATTGTCGTCCATGATCTTGAACAGCATCGGCCCACCCGGTGCACCGTTCGCCCAGGGGTAGAACGCTTTGGCCGAAAAGTTGGGAATGGAGCGAACGGTGGTCTGGTAGAACGCATTGACGCCCGGGAAAGGATAGTTCGCCGTCGTCTTGCCTTCCTCCTTCGTCGTTGCGATCTCGGCGTTGTTTACGCGCGCGAGGTCGCGCACGTAGTCCTCCTGCTCGCCCATGCCTTCAGCGAGTGCGCGCACCACGTCGGCGGGCGTGCGCCCCCCGTTCGTCGTCGTCAGGTACTGATAGGCCATGTCGACGTCGCTGGCGCATCGCACAGCGCCGTATGAGCAGATCGAAATGCCGCCAGGTACGGCTGTCTTCTCCAGGAGCACGACCTTGGCGCCCGCGCGGGATGCCTCGATGGCAGCCACGCTGCCGGCGAAACCGTAGCCGACGACGATGACGTCGAATTCCTCGTCGAAACTGCCCGCACCACCTGGATTGCTCATGCTGTCCTCCCGGTATTGCCTGCCGTATCGTGTCCGTAGCCCGACCCTTCGGAAGCGTCGGATACTCGGGAACGGCGCAGCTTTGAAACGCTATTCCAGAATGGTATGCTGCCGGACAGCATCGAAGCAAGCCAATCAATCCGTCAAGCAGTCCGTCAAGCAGTCCATCAGGGCAATGCCCAAGGGAGGATACATGCGTTTCACAGTAAAGGTTTCCATTGGAGCGCTTGCGGTGTTGGCCGGTAGTCCGGCGGTGGCCCAGCCGTTCTACGAGGGCAAGACTGTCACCTTGATGGTTGGTCTGGCGCCGGGCGGCGGCTATGACGTCTACGCTCGCTTTCTCGCGCGGCACTTCGGTAAGCACATTCCCGGCAATCCGCGGGTGATCGTGGAGAACAAGCCTGGAGCTGCGACAGCGACTTCGACGACGTACATCTACAACAGCGCACCCAAGGACGGGACAGTGCTCGGCATGTCGCTCGACATTCTGCCGCTGTATCAGACTTTGTTCCCGGATCGGGTGAACTTCGACATGTCGAAGGTGCAGTGGATCGGCAACATGGCGACGCTCAACAGCGTCATCGCGGTGTCCGACCGTTCGCCGGTGAAAAAGGTCGCCGACATGACGAAGGCCTCGGCTGCGCTCGGCTCTAACGGCGTGCTGTCGCAAACTTACATCGTACCAGCGCTGCTCAACGCCTTCCACGGTGCGAAGTTCAAAATCGTGCTCGGCTTCCAGGGCACAGCGCAGATGGATCTGGCCATCGAGCGTGGCGAGATCGACGGCCGCGGCGGGCAGTGGACGAGTTTCGCGGTCGGGCGGGCGGACTGGGTCAAGCAGGGCAAGATCATGCCCCTGATCCAGATCGGCACCGAGGACGATCCGCAACTCAAGGGCGCCCCGCAGCTCAGCTCGCTGGCGACGAACGATCAACAGCGCGCCATCTATCGCATAATCTCCGCGATGCCGCAGTTGTCGCGCGCCTTCTGGGTGGCGCCCGGCGTTCCGGCTGATCGCATCGAGATCCTTCGCACAGCGTTCACCGCCGCGATGAAAGATCCCGGCCTTCTCGCCGATGCCGGCAAGGCCAATCTCGAGATCAGCCCGACGACGCACAAAGACGTGCAGGACACTGTCGCGGAGCTGGCGCGCACGCCCCAACAGCACCTCGACGTGGTCCGCAACATCCTCAGGGACAAGACGGGCAAGACCGGCAAGAAGTGACGGCAATCAGCCCGTCGTGCG
>CAMAYR010000195.1 GCA_945862355.1 Devosia equisanguinis
CCGCTTCCGAAACGATGGAAAATTCGCAGGCCTTCAACGCCGCGCGCACGGCTTCCGCGTCGGGCAGGCTGGCAACCGGATTCGTCGCCATAATCCATATCGCCTTGATGCGGCCGGCCTTCACTGCGTCGAACAGCTCGACCGCCTTCAGCCCGGGCCGCCTTGCCATTCCAGGGCTGCGCCAGAAACGGCCGACGCGGTCCACCTCCTCGATGGCGAAGTCCATATGCGCCGCCAGCGTGTTGCTGAGCGCCCCTACTTCGCGGCCGCCCATGGCATTGGGCTGGCCGGTGATCGAGAACGGCCCCATGCCGGGCCGACCGATGCGCCCAGTCAGCAGATGGCAATTGATGATGGCGTTCACTTTGTCGACGCCGGCGCTCGACTGGTTCACGCCCTGAGAATAAAGCGTCACAGTCTTCTCGGCGCGGGCGAACCATTCGACGAAGGTTGAGAAATCCGCCGACGGCAGGTCGCACTGTGCAGGATCGGTAGCGCGTGCCGCGATCAGCGCCTCCTCGAAGCCCGTGGTATACCGCTCGACATACTGCTTCGCCATGACACCACGGCGGTGCAACTCGGCCAACAGGCCGTTGAACAATGCCACGTCACTGCCAGGTGCGAGTGCCAGATGCAGGTCGGCGATCTCGCAGGTATCGGTGCGGCGTGGATCGATCACCACGATGTTCATCGCCGGCCGAGCGCGTTTGGCGGCCTCGAGGCGCTGAAACAGAACGGGATGGCACCAGGCGAGATTGCTGCCGACCAGCACAACAAGGTCGGCCAACTCGAAATCCTCGTAGAGGCCGGGCACCGTGTCGCTGCCGAAGGCGCGCTTGTGGCCCGCGACGGACGAGGCCATGCAGAGCCTGGAATTGGTGTCGATGTTGGCGGTGCCGAGGAAGCCCTTTATGAGCTTGTTGGCAGCGTAGTAATCCTCGGTGAGGAGCTGGCCCGAGACATAGAACGCCACGGCATCAGGCCCATGTTCGGCGATGACGTCGCGAAAGCCGTTGGCCACCATGTCGAGCGCCGTCTCCCATGGGACGCGCCGGCCATCGATCTCGGGATGAAGCAGCCGATCCTCGAGTGACAGCGTCTCACCCAGCGCTGCCCCCTTCGAGCAGATCCGGCCGCGGTTGGCCGGATGGTCCTTGTCGGCCGCAACCTCGGCCCCGCCGCGGCCGTCGGGCGTCGCCACGATGCCGCAACCGACGCCGCAATAAGGGCAAGTGGTGTGGACCATCGTTCGTTCAGTAGACGTCGCGCTGGTAGCGGCCGGCCTTGGCGAGCCCGTCGAGCCAGCTCTTGGCCTCGGCCGCGCTCTTGCCGCCGTGCTCGGCCGCGATCTTCAGCAAAGTGTCCTCGACATCCTTGGCCATGCGCTTGGCATCGCCGCAGACATAGAAGTGGGCACCCTCCTCCAGCCATTTCCACAGCTCCGCCGCGTTCTCGGCCATGCGAGTCTGGACGTAGATTTTCTCGGCCTGGTCGCGCGAGAAGGCTAGGTCGAGCCGATCGATCAGCCCGCGGCGCTGCCAATCCAGGATCTGGTCCTCGTAGAGGAAATCGGTGACGCGCTTCTGGTCACCGAAGAACAACCAGTTACGACCTTTCGCTCCCCTCGCCTCGCGTTCCTCGAGGAAGGCACGGAAAGGCGCGATGCCGGTGCCAGGCCCGACCATGATGGCCGGAGCGTTGTCGTGGGCCGGAGGCGCGAAGCCATGGCTCTTCTGGACGAAGACGGGAATGACGTCGCCCGGCTTGGCAAAATCGGCGAGATAGCAGGAACCGATGCCGGTGCGAGTGCGGTCGTTGTTGTCCCAGCGGACCGCCGACACCGTGAGATGGACTTCGCGCGGATGGGCCTTCGACGACGATGCGATCGAATAGAGACGGGGTTGTAGACGGTCGAGTGACTTCAGCAGACCGGGTAGCGACGGCGACACCGAAGGAAAGGCATGCAGCAGGTCGAGCAGGTCGGCGTCGGCCAGTTCGGGTGGGCCTTCGCCCTGGGCCAGGGCCTGCAGTTTTAGCGCTTCCTCGCCGTTGAAGGCGCGCGTCGCGAGGAACAGCATGCACTCGTCGCTGGGCCGGGCGATATCGACCTTGCTGAGCAGCACCTGGCGCAGCGGCAGCGCCTCGCCATCGAAGGCCACCATCTCCTCGCCGGTGGCGCCAACACGATCGAGCACCGCCTGGACAAGCTGCGGGTTCTTGCGGGCGAAGACGCCCAGGCTGTCACCGGCTTCGTAGGTCACGTCGGTTGTCGAGAGGTCCAGCACGACGTGGCGCACGTCCTTCTCGGAGCCGGGACGGTTGAGCGGATGAGCGTCGACCAGCGTGGCGAGCGCAGGCCGGTCGCGCGAGAAGCCATGGACGCCGCCGGGCTTGGCCATTGGCGCCACTGCCGGCGTGCTGCGTTCGCCTTCGAGTGCCGCGACCAGCTCCTTCAACTTGCGCTGGGTCTCCTTGCCGCCCGGCACGCAGCGGCCCATGTCGGCCTCGGCGCCCGACCACACGGCCTCGGCGTAGGTCTGGCAGAGATAGCCGCACTGGCCGCAATCGAGCTGGGCCATGGCCGCCATCAGCTTGCGTTCAGGCTTCGCCTGCGCGGCGAGCGCCATCCGCTCCGGCATCGCGAGAGTCGCGTCATGCCAGGGAAAATCCTCTGGCTCTGCTGCCTCGGCGTTCTCGCCGGCCGCTGCCTCCGCTACGCCGAGATAGGCGGAGAAAAAGCCGTTCAGCCAGGCGCGCTGCTCGCTCGAGAACGGGGCGTTCTCCGGAACGAGCGAGGGCAGGGGCGCGATGGCGTTCACGCTGCCAGCGCCAACACCGGCGCCGCGGCGGCGAATTTGCGCAACTCGGCAATCTCATGCCGGCGGCAGAATTCGTAGAATGATTCGGTCGGAGCCTGGCGGTGCGCGAGATAGGCTGCCAACAGACGCTCCAGCAATGGCGGCAGATCGTCGAACGCCACGGACTGCGCATACTCGCGCGCCATCGCCTGCTCGGCCGTCGAGGCCGCACCACCGCCGATAAAGACATGATAGCCTTCGACACTGTCCTCGCCGCGATCGACCTTGGCGGCCAGCAGCCCGATATCGCCGACATAATGTTGGGCGCAGGAGTGGTGGCAGCCGGTCAGGTGGATGTTCACCGGCGTGTCGAGGGCCACGCGAATCTCCAGATAGTCGGCGAGCTTAAGGGCGTGGCCCTTGGTGTTGGAGGCCGCGAACTTGCATCCGGCATTGCCGGTGCAGGCGACGAGGCCGCGGCGGATGGCGCTGGCCTCGATCCCGAGCCCCAGCGCATTGACAGCCGCGATGCAGACTCCGACGTCGCGGTCGGCCACGTCCGAGATCAGCAGGTTCTGCCACACCGTGAAGCGTAGCGTGCCGCTGCCGAAGCGCTCGGCGATCTGGGCAAGTCCGCGCATCTGCTCGGAAGTGATCCGACCAACCGGCAGCACGAGACCAAGATAGTTGAGCCCCGGCTGCTTCTGGCCATGCACGCCGATATGGCCGTGCTTGTCGGCCAGTACACGCGGCGTGACATTGGCACCGGCCGCGCGCGGAAGCGGCTTGCCATACTCCTTCTCGACTTCCGCGACGAACGCCTCGCGGCCCATGCGGTCGATCACATACTTGAGCCGAGCCTTTGCACGATTGGTCCGATCGCCGTGAATGGCAAAGGCTCTGACGACCGCGCCCGCCACCGGAACGCATTCCTCGGGCTTCAGCAAAACACCGGTCTCGAACGCGAAGTCGAGATGGCCGGTGATGCCGCCCAACTGCAGTCGGAAGTAGACGCCCGGCTCGAAACCGCCGCCGCCGGTCACCTCTGTCGCCACGAAGCCGATGTCGTTGGTGTCCTCCAACACCGGCACACGGCCACCGCCATCGAAGGCAATGTTGAACTTGCGCGGCAGGCCGTACATCTCGCGATGATTGAGGATGTAGTGGTGCATGGCACGACACAGCGGCCGCGTGTCGTAGAGCTCCTGCGGATCGATGCCGGCCGTCGGGCTGCCGGTGATGTTGCGGATATTGTCGGCGCCGGAACCGCGCGAGGTGAGGCCAAGATCCTGGACGGCCAGCAGCAGGTCGACGGCATGGCGCGCCGGGATCTCGCGGATCTGCAGATTGGCGCGCGTCGTCACGTCGGCGTAACCGCCGCCGAAGGAATCCGCCGCGTCCGCCAGGCCGCGCATCTGGCTCGCGGTCAGGATGCCGTTGGGGATGCGCAGTCGGCACATGAAGGAATCCTGCGCCGGCGCGACGTAGAACAGACCTTGATACTTGGTCAGGAAGACGTCGATGCCCTTGGGAAACTGCCCGGCCTCGGCACGACCCACGACCTCGTCCCAGCGGTCGAAAGGGTGACGCGCGCGCTTCGCGGTTTCTTCTGCGACCAGCTTACCGCCGGCCGCGATCGCGCGGTCCTGGGCAGCGTGCTGCAGGGCGTCAGGGCCGACAGGCGCAGCTGCCGCTGCGCCCGCGGTACGACCCGCCAGCTTGTTGGCGGCCTTGCGCGCCTCGATGCCGCTGACGAAGCCCTGCAGCCATTGCTTCTGCTGTTCGTCGAAGTCGCTCATGTCGCTCTTCAAGCCGCTGCCCGCGCCGGAACACGATGACGCGCGTAGAGAAACTCCAGTACAGCCGCCCGGCAGCGCGCATATTCCGGGTCGGTCGCGAGTTCGAGGCGCCGACGAGGCCGCGGCAGGTCGATGGCCAGGATTTCGCCGATCGTGGCGGCAGGACCGTTGGTCATCATGACCACGCGATCCGACAGCAGCACCGCCTCGTCGACGTCGTGGGTGATCATCAGCACTGTATTGCCAAGCTTGGCGTGAATCTCCATCACGCTGTCCTGAAGATGGGCGCGCGTCAGGGCATCGAGCGCACCGAACGGCTCGTCCATCAGCAGCACCTTGGGCTGCATGGCGAGCGCGCGGGCAATGCCAACGCGCTGCTTCATGCCACCCGAGACCTCATGCGGACGCTTGTCCTTGGCTTGGGCCATCTGCACCAACTCGAGATTGTGCATGACCCAGTCATGGCGCTCGGCCTTGTTCTTGCGCGAGCCGAACACCTTGTCGACGGCGATGGCGATGTTGCCGTAGACGGTCAGCCAGGGCAGCAGCGAGTGATTCTGAAAGACGATGGCACGGTCGGGACCGGGCTCATCCACCACCTTGCCCTCCAGGAATACCTCGCCGCTGGTCGACTTCAGCAGGCCACCCAGGATGTTCAGCAACGTCGACTTGCCGCAACCGGAGTGGCCGATCATGGAGACGAACTCGCCTTGATCGATGCGGAGGTTCACATCACGCAGAACCTCGGTCTCCATCTGGCCGCGGCGGAAGCTCATGCCGATCTGTTCGAACTTGAGATAGGGATGGTTCATGGCCGGTCCTCCACATTCGCCCGGTTCATTGGGCCGAGACGCCGTGCGAGACGAAGTGCCCCACGGTGGCGATCAGCTTGTCGAGCAGGAAACCGACGATGCCGATATAGACCAGGGCCACGATGATGTCGGAGATGCGCGAGCTGTTCCACGCGTCCCAGATGAAGAAGCCGATGCCGACACCCCCGATCAGCATTTCCGCCGCGACGATGGCGAGCCAGCTCAAGCCCACGCCGATGCGCAGGCCGGTGAAAATATAGGGCACCGTGGCAGGCAGGGTGATCTTCCAGAAGACTTCCCACCACGAGAGCCTGATCACCGCGGCGACGTTGCGGTAGTCCTGCGGGATGTTCCGCACGCCCACCGAGGTATTGATGATGATCGGCCAGATCGACGTGATGAAGATCACGAACAACGCCGAAGGATTCGAATCGCGGAAGCCCGCCAGCGACAACGGCAGCCAGGCGAGCGGCGGCACGGTGCGCAGCACCTGGAAGATCGGGTCGAGGCCACGCATCGCCCAGGTGCTCTGTCCGACGAGCACGCCCAACGCGATACCGACCACGGCGGCGAGGCTGAAGCCGATGCCGACGCGACCAAGACTCTTGGAGATCTGCCAGAAGGCACCCTTGTCGACGCCACCGTTGTCGTAGAATGGGTCGACGATGAAGTCCCAAGCATCCGACACCACTTTGGTCGGCGGTGGCAGCCGGGCGCCCGGCTCGGAACAAAGGAGTTGCCAGACGAACAGCGTGATCGACAACACGATCAGCGGAGGAAGCACGACACTGACCGTATGGCGTGCCGCACTTGCAATCCGTTCCAGAACAGGCCTCACCGGCGGCCGGAAGGCCACGATCTCAGCCGTCGTACCCGGCACCGGTCCCGCCACAGCGACCGAAGTGGCAACTTTGACAGCCTGCATCACGCCACCTTCTTAATCTGGAGGCTGGCGAGATAGGCCTTCGGATCGTCAGGATCGAAAACCTTGCCGTCGAAGAACGTCTCTTTGCCACGCGATGTTGTCTTGGGGATGTCGGCTTCCGCGGCACTGATGTTCTTGGCGGCAGTCCGCCACAAATCTTCACGGTTGACCTTCGCGATGATCGCCTTGGTGTCGAGATCCATGGGCAACTTGCCCCAGCGCTGGTTCTCGGTGAGGAACCACAGTTCGTGGCTCTGGTAGGGATACGAAACACCCCCCTTCCAGAACTTCATGAGTTGGTCGGAGTCGGCGACCTTGCGACCGTCGCCGTAGTTGAACTGGCCCTTGATGCGATTGACGATGTCGGCGGGCGGCACGTTGAACCATTGCCGCTTTCCGATGATTGTGGCCAACTCGTTCTTGTTCTCCATCTTGTCGCACCACTGCTGGGCTTCCATCACGGCCATCAGCATGGCCATCGCCGCCTTGGGATTCTTATCGACCCAATCTGCGCGCAGGCCGAGGGACTTCTCGGGATGGTTCTTCCATAACTCGCCGGTCATGGCGGCGGTGAACCCAATGTCCTGGTTGACGAGCTGCTCGTTCCAAGGTTCGCCGACACAGAATGCGTCCATGTTGCCGACCTTCATGTTCGCGACCATCTGCGGAGGCGGCACGACGATGGTCGACACGTCCTTGTCCGGGTCGATGCCCGCTGCGGCAAGCCAATAGCGGATCCAGACATCATGAGTGCCGCCGGGGAAAGTCATGGCGCACTTCACTTCCTTGCCGGCGGCCTTCTTCTTGGCGAAGGCTTCCTTGAGCGGACGCGCGTCTACCGTGACGCCGAGTCCCTTGAATTCGTTGGAGACCGATAGACCCTGGCAGTCGTAGTTGAGGCGCGCGAGGATATACATCGGCACCGGCCTGTTTTCCGGCGTCGTCGTCCCAAGAGTGATCTGGTACGGCTTCGGCGTCAGAATGTGGGCGCCGTCTATTCCGCCCGAACCGGAACCCAACACGATATTGTCGTGCGTCGTGCCCCACGACGCCTGCTTGGCGATGTTGGCGTCTGTGATGCCGTACTTGTCGAAGAGCTTCTTCTCCTTGGCGATGATCAGCGGCGACGCATCGGTGAGTGCGATAAAGCCCAGCGTGACCTTGTTGGTCTCCGGCCCGGCCGCCTGCGCAAAGGCACCGGCGGGAAACGAGGCGCGCACGGCGCTCATCAACGCCGCGGTCGCGGCGATGCTGCCGGCGTTCCTCAGAATATCGCGCCGCCCCAGTCCGCTGTTGGCTTTCTTAGTTGCCATGTTGGCTCTCCTGCTGCTTGAAGGTCATTGACGTTTCATTGCTCGGGTCGAATACCGACCCATCGAGAAATCTGTCCGGTCCCATCGCGATCGGCGCGCCATTGGTCGCCAGGATCCATGGATCGCCATGGGCGCCTTCGACCTTGCGGTCGGTGAGCGGGCACGGCAGGCCGAGCTCGCTGGCGGCGGCGCGATAGATGTCGGTGCGGAACACGCGGTCGGCCACGGCACGAAGGCCGGGCTGCGGCGCGATCTGGCCCCAGCGCACCATTTGCTCCAGGAACCAGTCGGCATGGCTGCGCCAAGGGAAGTTGGCGACCTGGCGATGGAAGATGTGGAAGTCGGGAAGCGTCAGCGACCGGGCGATCACTTCCGCCGGAACGTTGACGTAGCGTGGGCTCGACAGGATTCGGGAGGCTTCCGCCCGATTGCCCGGCTCGTCGAGCCAGGCACCGGCTTCGGTGATCGCCTTCACCAGCGCGATCAATGTCTTGGGGTTGCGCTGCGCCCAGGCCTCGGTCGTGCCCAGCACCTTTTCGGGCATGGAATTCCAGATATGCAGGCTGCTGAGCGCAATGCGGCCGATGCCGTGCGAGACGGCTTGCTGGTTCCACGGCTCGCCGACGCAGTAGCCGTCGATGGCGCCACCGGAGAGATGCGCCACCATGTGCGGTGGCGGCACGACAGTGAAGCGCACGTCACGGTCCGGATCGAGGCCGCCCGATGCCAGCCACAAGCGCAGCAGATGATTGTGCGACGAAAAGGGAAAGACTGAAGCGAGCGTGATCGGCGACTTGCCGTTCTGGGCGCGATGGCGAACGACCGTTGCAAGGGCGCGGGCATCGAGTGGCGCGTCGGGCGCGCGGTGAATGCCGACGAACTCAGGCGCCACCTCCTCGATCTCCCGCCACAGCGCGTTCGACAGGGTGATCGAGTTGCCGTTGAGCTGCAGCGTCATGGCCGCGATCATCGGTACGTTAACGCTGTCGATGCCGAGCGTGCTTGCGAGCGGCATGGGCGAGAGCATGTGTGCGGCGTCGAGCAGGCCCAGCGCCACCTTGTCGCGTATGTTCGCCCACGAGGCCTCGCGGCGGATTTCGACGTCGAGGCCATGGCGCTCGAACAGACCCAGGATGTCGGCGAACAGAATGGGAGCGCAGTCGATCAGAGGGATGAACCCCACCGTCACTTTCGGTCGCTCAAGTTGTCCCACGACGCTCAACCTCAAAAAAAAAGACGTCCTGCTCAGCCGGCGAAAACCGGCCGCACAGGACGTCGTTGTCCAAGAAGGCAGACCGCCATTGGCCTGCCATCCAAATTCAGGAACCCCCGCCATTGGGAGCTCTCCTGCAAGTCAGCAGGAAATGTGCCAAGCGGGGCGGGATTCTCCGAATCCGGCTAATAGTTTGATTTTATTATAGAAATTGCATCTTCCTCACAAAATACAGTGCCAGAGCAGGCTATATTTTGCTCGCATATGCAGCATGACTCATTATGAGGCAGGCCTAATTCTTGATCATAACTTAAAGGCTTTGGCGTAGGTGAGGATGTCCTGGGCCACTTCTCCGACGCGCTTGTTTTGGTCCATCGCAAGCTTGCGCAGCAGCCGGTAGGCCGCCTCTTCGCCGATCCCCTTCTGCTCCATCAGCAGTCCCTTGGCACGATCGACAGTCTTGCGTTCGACGAGCGACAGGCGCGCCCGATCGAGTTCCTCGCGTATGGAGTGATATCGATTGAAGTGTGCCACGGCGACATCGACGACCGACTGCACGCGATCCTGCGCCAGTCCCTTCACGACATAGGCGGATACGCCGGCTTCCATACCCGCCGCGATCGTCGCCGGATCCGAGCGGTCGGCGAACAGAGCGATCGGCCTTGGCTGCTGCTCGGTCGTCCGCCGCAGGTCTTCGATGGCATCGCGGCTGGGACTGTCGATGCTGACGACGATGACGTCAGGCTTCAGCGTCGCGACGCGCGCCAGCAAATCGTAAGTGCCCTCCAGGCGCTCGAGCAGCACGTAACCTGCATCCCGCAGCCCCGATTCGACGATCTCGGCGCGGGCAGGATTGTCATCGATCAGAAGGACGGACAGGGC
>CAMAYR010000196.1 GCA_945862355.1 Devosia equisanguinis
CACGTTGTCACAGGGAGCGGCGCGACCGAAGTGCGCGTCGTGCTGTCCGACCGTCGCGAGTTCGACGCCAAGGTGATCCAACAGGACGAAAAGTCCGACATTGCGGTCCTGCGAATTTCCGCGAGCGGCGAGCGTTTCCCGTTTCTTCAGTTCGAGGACAGCGATCGCGTCGAAGTCGGCGACCAGGTGCTGGCGATAGGCAATCCTTTCGGCGTTGGCCAGACGGTGACCGGCGGCATCATCTCGGCTTTGGCGCGAACCGAGGTCGCAAGCTCGGATGCGCAGGTGTTCCTGCAGACCGACGCTGCCATCAATCCTGGCAATTCGGGCGGCGCGCTGGTCGACATGGCCGGCCGGCTCGTCGGCATCAACACGGCGATATTCTCGCGCTCGGGCGGCTCGGTCGGCATCGGCTTCGCGATCCCCTCGAACCTCGTGAAGCTCTACGTCGACAGCGCGGTGTCCGGCCGAAAGGTGCAGCGGCCGTGGCTGGGGGCCCGCCTCGAGGCGGTGACGCGCGAGATCGCGGAGCAGTTCAAGCTGACGCGCATATCCGGAGCCTTCGTCAGCCGGGTGTCGGCAAAGGGACCTGCCGCCACGGCGGGCCTCAAGGCCGGCGATGTGATCGTCGGCGTCGACGGTTTCGAGGTCGCCGACCCGCGCTCGGTGCTCTACAGGCTGACCACGCGCGGGACCGGCAATCGCTCGGACCTGCGCGTGCTGCGCGGCGGTCGCGAGGTGACGATCGCCCTTGCAGTGACGGCGCCACCGCCACCTGGCCGCGACGACGTGCGAAACCTGTCCGGCCGTCATCCGCTCGATGGCGCCCGGGTTTCCAATCTGGTGCCCGCGGTCGCCGACCAACTCGGTGTCGATGCGGATACCGGCGTCGTGGTCCTTTCGGTGCGCAACGGTTCGACCGCTGCGCGTCTGGGCTTCCGACAGGGGGACGTCGTACAGGAGAT
This sequence comes from Devosia equisanguinis, assembly GCA_945862355.1. Lineage (GTDB taxonomy): Bacteria > Pseudomonadota > Alphaproteobacteria > Rhizobiales > Hyphomicrobiaceae > CAMDPA01. The sequence goes on from CAMAYR010000196.1 coordinate 966, forward strand.
CTCACGCCAGCCTGTCGAGACCGTTGCCGACCTCGACCGTCTGCTCGGCCAACCGCAGCGGATGTGGCTGCTGTCGATCAGGCGCGGTGAGCAGACACTGCAGTTGCAGATCGGCGGGTGAGCCCGGCTTCCGTCCACCCGAAACGACGGGTGCCGGGGCTGAGAAACCACGCGCTGCTCGATGCTCGCCCTGTCAGCGGCTCTGCAACCTGGACAGCCGTGCACTGGCTTCGGGCGCGCCGAGGTCGCGGGCACGCTCGTACCACAGACCTGCCTCCTTGGTATCCCCCACGAGCCCGACGACGGCCTGCGCCGCCAACTCCGTGGGATCGTAGGTGGCACCCATCTTGAGGGCTGCGGTCGCCAGGCCGATGTCGGCTGCGCGCCGGTAGAACTGCCGGGCGGCAGCTACGTTGCCCTGCCGCATAAAGACGTCACCGCGTTGGACCAGAGTTTCCGCGCGCTGCCGATCCGCGGCGGTGGGCACGACAGGTGCTTGGCCCGCAGCCGGTGCCGTCTGTCGCGCGGGAGGTGTCGCAGCGGGCAGCGGCAGGGCTGGCCTGCTGGCGGGAGCAACCGATGGGGCCGAGGTGCGAGGCGGCGGCGGCAAGGCAGCCACCACTGCCGGCGGCTCGGGGCGTGTGACCGGTGAAGGCGCTGGAGGAGCCGCCCTGGGAGCCGAACTGGGCGCCGGCTGTGTGACGACTGGAGCTGGAGCCGCAGCCTGTCTGGGTGCCGGTGCTGACGATGCGACGGGGGCTGGCGGCGGCGGGGCTATGAATGGAGCCGAGCGAGCCGGTTCGGGCGCAGTGACTGCCACGGAGGCCGGACGAACGGGTGGTGCCGCGGCTGGAGGCGGCGGTGGTGGCGGCGGTTCGAGCCGCACGGTGGGAACAACGCGGACGCTGTCCTGGCGCATCGTACCAGAACCCAGCAGCCAAGCGGGCGCAACGACGAGAGAGGACTTCGCCTCCGCGAGTACACCGCCGTCCACGCCGACCAGCGCGAAGTGGATCTCCGTTCGCCCGGAGCTGGACAACGGAGCGTGAAGCCTCAGTGACGGCAGCGAGGCGAGCGGTACTGCCCATATGCCAGGCGTAACCACATGCCCGTCAGAGAGCCTGGCAGCCAGAGGCATCCCTCGCACACGCAGGAAGGTCTGTCGGGGAACTGCACCATCCGGCCCGATCTGGACGTTGATCGAGGTCTCGACCTCGGGCTCGGCGAGAATGACGGGGGCGACGCGGATGCTCGGGCGAGGGGCGGTCGCTACCGGAGCGGTCGTCTGGGCCATGGCCGGCGGTGAGGCCGCAGTCGCAATGCCCGTGGCCAGGGCCACAAGCACTGCACTGCCTTTCAAACGATTGGGTCTCATGGCTCAGCCCTCCTCGCTTGGCCGGCCCAGAAAAGGCCGGCGATCCCCCATGGTGAAGGTATCCGCCTCAGCGCCTCGCCTGGTTCTTCGACCATTCGAGGAATTGCTGGAACAACCGTTCTTGGGCGGCAGAGTCGCCGGGTGCGGCGCGGGCGGCCTGCTGGCGGGCTAGCTGCTCGTCGACTTTCGTTTGCGCCGCAGAAGCCGCCCGAACCTGGAGCTGTTTCAGTTTTTCTTCGGCGACCCAGTAACGCGACCAGCCCGGCACTTGCGCGGCGAGGTTGATGTCCTTCCAGAGCGGATTATAGCCTGGCCCCTTGAAGCGCTCGAACCGGTCGAACATGTAGTCGACGAACCGCGATACGCGGCGGAAGCGATCGGAGGTCCGCGGCCAGTTGTAGACGGCCAGAACGGCGGGCACCGCGATCGTCTCGACCTTTTCGCCCTTCTTGATCAGGTTGGGATAGTCCTCGTGCGACATCACGGAAGGCACGTAGAACTCGTCGAACTTGTCGAACGGGATCTCCATAAGCCGGAAATTGCCGTCGTTCTTCAAGCGCGCGATGAGGTTGTTGGGTTTGCCGCCGTTGTGAATGATGGCCGCGATTTCACCCGACTTCATGCGCTCGAGTGCCGCCGCATTGGAGATGAACACCGGCTCGACCTTGACGCCCAGGCGCTGGAACACGATCGGTGCCGTGACCGTCGAGCCCGAGCCCTGCAGGTGGAAGCCGACCTTCTTGCCGGCGAGGTCCTGAACGGTCTTGATCTCAGGCCGAACCACGAGGTGGATTTCAGACACGTAGAGGCCGGTGATGTAGTGGATGCGCCGCTCGATGTTGTTGATCTTTTCTACCGTGCGGAAATGCTCGAACACGTCCGTGTGGGTGATCGCGACATCGACACCGCGCAGGTAGAGGAGGTCACGCACGTTGTCGGTGGCGCCGGGTGTCACGATCGGCAGCACGCGAAGGTCGTTGCCGTCGTTGAGATTGCGCGCGATCTGTGCCGCGAAGGGCAGGAACGTGCCTTCGGGTAGGCCAGCAGCGAGGCCGATGGTCCAGGCGTTGGCCCGTTCGATGAGCTGGGACTCGCCAACGGCGGCTGAGGTGATCGGCCGGCCGGCCTGGGCGCGCTGGGCTACCGTAGATTGGCCTGTCGTGGATTGGGCCACAGTCGTCGCGGGAGCGACGAGTGAAGGCGGCGCGATCGTGGACGGCTGCGGCGGGAAGGCGTTCGCGTCGTCCGTCTGGGCTGTTGCGGGACCGCTCATGGCGCTTGCCATGACGGCAACACACAGTGCTGCCGCTAAACGCTTGAACATGATGCTCCCTCTTTCACAACGCAGGCTGCCGAGCCAAGTGCCCGCTCGGACCTTGATTCAAGTTGCATGCAACCAGGAAACTTTTCGTAAACGAGGCGTGTCGACCTGTCGAGCACGGGCATCGACGCCCGACGATCACACACGTTTCCCGCGCCGCGTCACGTGTCGGTGCCAGCAATCGCAGCTAGCCGCTGTTGTCGCCGACACCCTCTCCACATTCGATGAATATTAGCGGCACAAGTGTGACTGAACACCGGCAATTTGAGGGCCATTGTGCCAGCCATTGTGCCAGCCGTCGTGCCGGCTTGACGGAACCTGCCCGTGAGGCCAAAAGCGGCGATCTTACCTGCGTTGGTTTGCAGAGAGTGAGGAGAACGCGATGTCCGAGATTATTCTGACGTTTCCCGATGGCGCTGAGCGGCGTGTGAAAAGCGGCACTTCCGGTCTCGAGGTCGCCAGGTCGATTGCCCCCTCGCTTGCCAAGCGTACCGTTGCGATGCTCCTCGATGGCGTGCTTTCGGACGCAGCCGATCCGATCACGCGCGATGCCGGGATACAGTTCGTCGCGCGCACCGACGCGGAGGCGCTCGAGCTGATCCGGCACGATTGCGCGCACGTGATGGCCGAGGCGGTGCAGGAGCTCTTCCCCGGCACGCAAGTGACGATTGGGCCGGTGATCGAGAACGGCTTCTTCTACGATTTCGCCAAGGCAGAGCCGTTCCATCCCGATGATCTGCCTCGCATCGAGAAGAAGATGCACGAGATCATCGGCCGCAACGCCGCCTTCACCAGGGAAGTGTGGTCCCGCGACAAGGCCAAAGACCATTTTCGCGCCCGGGGCGAGCTGTTCAAGGTCGAGCTCGTCGATGCGATTCCTGCAGGCGAAGACGTCAAGATCTACAGGCAGGGTGAGTGGCTCGACCTGTGCCGCGGCCCCCACATGACCTCCACTGGCCAGATTGGCAAGGCGTTCAAGCTGCAGCGCTTCTCCGGCTCCTATTGGCGCGGTGACGCGCAGGGGCCCCAGCTCCAGCGCATCTACGGCACGGCCTGGGCTACCGAGGCCGATCTCGCCGCCCATTTGAAGCAGATCGAGGAGGCGGAGAAGCGTGATCACCGCAAGCTCGGCCGCGAGATGGACCTGTTCCATTTCCAGGACGACGCGCCTGGCACCGTGTTCTGGCACCCAAAGGGCTGGGCGCTGTTCCAGAAGCTCATCGCCTACATGCGCCGCCGCTGCGACGCGGAGGGCTACGTCGAAGTCAATTCCCCGCAGTTGCTGGACCGCTCGCTGTGGCAGACCTCGGGGCACTGGGACACCTACCACGAGCACATGTTCACGACCCAGACCGAGGACGAGCGCGTCTTCGCGATCAAGCCGATGAACTGTCCGGGCCACGTGCAGATCTTCAAGCACGGCCTGCGCTCGTATCGCGAGCTGCCGCTCAAGATCGCCGAGTTCGGCATCGTCCACCGCTACGAGCCGTCCGGCGCGTTGCACGGGCTGATGCGCGTGCGCGCCTTCACGCAGGATGACGCGCATATCTTCTGCACCGAGGACCAGATCGCCGAGCAGTGCCTGGAGATAAACCGGCTCATGCTGTCGATCTACGAGCACTACGGCTTCAACGACATCCACATCAAGCTCGCCACCCGGCCCGAGAAGCGCGTCGGCTCCGATGAGCTGTGGGACAAGGCGGAAACGGCCATGAAAGGCGTGCTCGACCGGCTCGCTTCGGGCAAGCACAACCAATCTATCAAGACATCGATCGCCGAAGGTGACGGCGCGTTCTACGGCCCGAAGTTCGAGTATCATCTGCGCGACGCCATCGGCCGGACGTGGCAGTGCGGCACGACCCAGGTGGACTTCAACCTGCCCGCACGCTTCGGCGCGTTCTATATCGACGATCACTCCGAGAAGAAGACGCCGGTGATGATCCACCGCGCGATGTTCGGCTCCCTCGAGCGTTTTACGGGCATCCTGATCGAGAACTGCGCCGGCCACTTGCCGCTGTGGCTCGCCCCCCTGCCGGTCGTGGTGGCGACCATCGTGTCGGATGCGGACACCTACGCCCACGAGGTCGTGGCCGCCCTCAAGAAGGCGGGCGTGAAATCCGAGACGGATCTTCGCAACGAGAAGATCAACTACAAGGTGCGCGAGCACTCCCTGGCGAAGATCCCGGTCATGCTGGTCGCTGGCAAGCGCGAGGCGGAGGAGCGCACCGTATCCATCCGCCGCCTCGGCAGCCAGGAGAGCAAGGTGATGGCACTCGACGAGGCCGTTACCATGCTCGCGGCCGAGGCCACGCCGCCGGATTTGGTGGGGTGAAGGCGAACGCCAGTGAGGCAGGTTGATGCAACTCGGTTCGGCTCTGCCCGGCGACCGCCTTCGCCGCTGCCGCGGATTTGCATCGAATTGTGACGGCTCTGTTCGGTTAGGCGCAAGACGCCGCTGCTAGGCTACCTTCCATTGCTGAAGGAGGGTGGCACATGTCGTTTGCGAGCGAATACCGCCAGGGCAAGAGGGAGGCGCTGCGTTTCGAGATGCTCGCCTATGGACTGTTGGGTTTCATCGGCTGTCTGGTGGCGGGCACAGCATCCATCGGCGTGATGGCGTGGAACATGAAACATGGCGATCCCGCGGCGACCATGACCGCCCGCGCGCCGGCGGCATCGCGGCCTGCGCCGGTTCGGATGGTCGCTCCCGCACCGATGGTTCCCAAGGCCGTAGCCGGCGCCACGCTTTCCGAGTGCCGTGCAGCGATGCGGGTGCAGATGGCTGGCGGCTCGGGGGCGAACGCGGCAGACGCCGCCGCGGACAGCGACGTCGTGGACCTCGTCTGCGGTTTCGGTGAAATGCGGGCAGCTCAGTTCCAGGAAATTCGCCCCGACCGCTGACGGTCGCGACACGGCGCGGTTGGGATGTCTACGCTCTCCTATTCCCACTCATCGGGGGATCGGTAACAGAGGCTCGCTTCCCTTGTGGAGCTGCATGTCGACCAGGGCCAGCAACGCAGCCGTGCCAGCGTAGTTCCCCATCAACATGACCAGCTCGACGAGCTTGCCGGGACCGAACAGGGCCTTGCCCGCCGCGAACGTGTCCGGTTTGACCTTGTGGTCGCCCCAGATCTCGCGGCCGAGGCCGATGATGAAGGCGTCGGTTGCGTCGAGACCCGCGGTCGGCCGACGGTGCTTGATGACGTCGATAGCCGCCGCCGGCACGCCTTCCTTCAGGGCAAGAGCTTCATGGGCGACCCACTCGAACTGGCTGTCCATCTCGCGTGCGGTGATGAGGATGGCGACCTCCCGGATTCGGCCTGAGAAGCCCGCCTCGTACCGCAGGTAGCGGTTGACGCCGGACAGCATCTCGCCGACCTCCGGCGCATGGAGCGAGATCCCGCTCGGCCCCTGCAGGCCCGCGATCGACGTGCCGGGCGTGATCGCGATGTCGTAGGCCTTCTGCGCGATCTCGTTCATCTCGCTGCGCGCGGGTATCGGCAAGCGCATGCCCGAAGCGGGATGGACGTCCGTTGGCCAGTTCGTGCTCATGTCACTCCTCCCGCGCGTTATCGTTTGCGCGGGAGGCTACTACGGTACCTCTCGGGTGAAAAGCCAGCGCGCCAGAGCGTTCTACTCGGCCGCGGAGCGCGAAATCCCGGCTTCCGCCTTTTCCGAACGCTCCTGCTTGATGCGCTCGGCCATCAGGAAGGCAAGCTCGAGGGATTGATCCGCGTTCAGGCGCGGATCGCAGTGCGTGTGATAGCGGTCCGACAAGTCCGCATCAGAGATCGCGCCGGCCCCGCCCGTGCATTCCGTGACGTTCTGCCCGGTCATCTCCACATGCACGCCGCCTGCCCTCGTGCCCTCGCCCTGATGGATCGCAAAGAACAGGTCGACCTCGCGCAGCACGCGCTCGAATGGCCGGGTCTTGTAGTTGGAGGCCGATGTGATCGTGTTGCCGTGCATCGGGTCGCACGACCACACGACGTTACGGCCGGCCTTCTCGACGGCGCGGATGAGCCGTGGCAGGCTTTTCTCCACTTTGTCGGAGCCATTGCGGCAGATCAGAGTAATGCGGCCGGCCTCCTCCTTGGGATTGAGGATGTCGAGCAGGCGGATCAGCGTGTCCGGCTCGAGTGAGGGGCCACACTTGATGCCGATCGGATTGCGGATGCCGCGGCAATACTCGACGTGGGCATGATCGGGCTGGCGCGTGCGATCGCCGATCCAGACCATATGACCCGAGGTGGCGTAGAATTCGCCCGATGTCGAATCGAGACGCGTGAAGGCCTCCTCGTAGCCTAGCAACAGCGCTTCATGGCTGGTGTAGATGGTCGTGGATTTGAGCTGCGGCGTGTTCTCCGAGGTGATGCCGCAGGCCCGCATGAAGCCGATCGTCTCGGAAATGCGGTCGGCGATCTCGCGGAAGCGCTGGCCCTGTGGGCTGTCGGAGACGAAGCCGAGCGTCCACTGGTGGACGCGCTCGAGGTCGGCATAGCCGCCCATCGTGAAGGCGCGCAGCAGGTTGAGGGTTGCCGCCGACTGCCGGTAGGCCTCTAGCTGCCGCTGCGGATCTGGCATGCGCGCCTCGGGCGTGAACTCCGCGCCGTTGATGATGTCGCCGCGATAGCTCGGCAGCGTGACGTCGCCCTTCTTCTCGATGTCGGAGGAGCGTGGCTTGGCGAACTGACCGGCAATGCGGCCGATTTTCACCACCGGCATGGAGCCCGCATAGGTCAGCACGACGGCCATCTGAAGGAAGACGCGCAGGAAGTCGCGGATGTTGTCGGCGCGATGCTCTGCGAAACTCTCTGCACAGTCCCCGCCCTGCAGCAGGAAGGCATCGCCGGCAGCAACGGCTGCCAGACGCTTCTTGAGGTCGCGCGCCTCGCCCGCGAACACGAGTGGGGGATACGTCGAAAGTTTACCCTCGACATCGGCCAGAACTGCCGGATCGGGGTACTCGGGAACCTGTATGATCGGTTTCGACCGCCAGGAATCGGGGGTCCACGGCGTCGCCATGTGTATGTCTCCGGCTCGTTGGGCTGCCACGTCGTCCCGGTTCATTCCGGCTCTGCAGAGGCAGCATGTGTTCTTTTATGCCATGACTTGACGTCTTGGGGACATGGCATTTCGCCCGAGGTTACAGGTCGCCGCAGTTGCAAACCGGCTAACCCTATAGGAACTCAATTGGCGTCCGGGCGAAATTGGACGACCCTGGGAGTTGGGTCCGGCTTGCGCAAAAAAGCCACAGGTAACGCGGTTTCCCGCGTCAGCGGCCATACGCCATGCGAGGCGATATCGTACCCTAGATGCTCGAAGAAAGCGCTAGCACCGAGCGGGGCACGAACCGTGAAAGTAACAAAGCCTGCCTGGCGAGCCTGAGCCTCTGCCGCCGCGACCAGCACGCGGCCGATGCCGTGACGGGCATAGAGAGGGGAGACGAACACGCCGATCAGGCGAGCGACCGCACCGGAGTCGTTGGCCACCACCCACCCCGCGCTGCCGACCAGCTCGCCGGACAGCCGCGCTGTCGTGAGCCGCCCGGCCGCGACCACGTCGGCCATGCGCGCAGAGTAGCCATCCGAATATATGTGGTCCACGAATGCTGCGATCTCCGCTTCGGAAAGCATCCCGGCAGCGAGCCGCTTGGCGGAGATGGAATGCAGGTGCCGGACGCTCGACATCTCGTCGATTGCGGCTCTGCCGACCTCGATCGCGTCGAGGAAGCTGTTTCCAGCCGGTGGTGACGTGGTCGCCGTCATGGCTTGCGACAGTATCCCTGTACGCTCGATCCCAATGCGCGTCGTCGAGCGATCAACAACCGATTCTGCAATCGCTGAGCGTGATCGCCTCGGCACTGGCGCTGAGGGGATGTCCCGAACTCTGTTGAACTTCGAGCCCGGATCGTTGCTCGGTGAGACGCTATACATGTTGGCGGATGGCAGCAAGACAGGGCTCTGATCTGAGAGTTCGTTCTCGCAGCGCATCCAAGAAAAAGCCGCAGCACGAAAGCCGCGGCCTAGATTGCTTCCCACATCAGCCCAGAGATCACTGCAGCGG
>CAMAYR010000197.1 GCA_945862355.1 Devosia equisanguinis
TCGTGTCGGTGTCCGACTGCACGATCTCGAAGCTTCGCATCCCATCACCTGCCGAGTGAGCCGCCCTCGACAAGAGAAATAGCTGATTCGCAAACCAACCCAGACCCTTACGCCATCACCACCGGATCGGAGTTACGGAAGCAGGCTAAAGCGTCGCGACAACCATGCCTATACTACCCTGTCGCTAGAAAGTAGAACGACTCGGAATATACTCACACTGGCTATCCGGGCAGTTCTTTTTGGATGCGGTTGCGGCCCAATCCTCCCCGCTTTGGCACAGTCGGAAACGAAAGCACCAGATGCTGCTCGACAAGGCCGGGGGCTCGAAAAGCACCTGTCCTCTGATGATCCGTGTTTGCGTGCGGCCGGTTTTGATCTGGTGGACGGCGCCCGCTCCCGGCATCGAAGTGCCATAGGGTGATCGTTGGAACGAATCACATGAGGGGAGCCGTCCACATGCAGATTACTACGATTGGTTTGGATCTCGCCAAGAACGTATTCCAGGTTCACGGCATCGATGCGGGCGAGAAGGTCGTTGCCCGGAAGCAGCTCAAGCGCAGCCAGATGATGGCATACTTCAAGGCGCTGCCGCCGTGCCTCATCGGGATGGAAGCGTGCGCCACCGCGCATTACTGGGCGCGCGAGCTTGCCAAGCTGGGCCACGAGGTTCGCCTGATGCCGGCGAAAGACGTGAAGGCCTACGTCAAGCGCAACAAGAACGATGCGGCCGACGCCGAGGCGATCTGCGAGGCAGTGCGCCGCCCGACGATGCGCTTTGTCCGAGTGAAGTCGCCCGAGCAGCAAGGCCGGCTGATGCAGCATCGCGCGCGCGATCTTCTGATGCGCCAGCGTACACAGCTGATCAATGCCATGCGGGCGCACCTGGCCGAGCTCGGCATCGTGTCGGCACAAGGCCGGGAAGGATTGAGCGAGCTTCTGTCGGTCATCTCCAACGAGCAGGAGATCCAGATGCCGATCGATGCGCGGGCGACCCTGATGGTTCTGGCCGCGCAACTTCATGCCCTGCAGACTCTGATCGGCACACTCGACAAGCGGATCATGGCGCAGCATCGCACGAGCGACGAAAGCAAACGCCTGGAGACCATCCCCGGCATCGGCCCGATCGGCGCCACCACGATCGTGGCAGTCGTCCCCGATCCAATGGTCTTCAAGTCGGGCCGTGATTTCGCAGCCTGGATCGGCCTCGTGCCGCGACAAGATTCCACCGGCGGCAAGCAGAAGCTTGGGCCGATCTCCAAGCAAGGTGACCGCTATCTGCGGCGCATTCTCGTCGTGGGAGCACATGCCGTTCTGCGACGTGCCAGGCAGAACCCAGCCAAGTACCCGTGGCTGACACAGCTTCTTGCGCGACGTCCCTTCAAGGTCGTCGCCGTCGCGCTCGCCAACAAGATGGCGCGCATCGCCTGGGCTCTGCTGGCCAAGGGCGGAACATATCGATCACCTGAGCTTGCGGCAGCGTAGCAAGGGGCTCGGCAATGGGTGATTGAATTTAGCGTTGCGTGCGTTCTCGAACTGCAGGGGTGAAGAAGACGTTGATGCGAAACGGTCGAGACCGTCGATCGGGAGAACCCGTTTTGGGGCCACGCGAGGAAAGAACGCGTGCTTTTGATTGGGACCCGATCAGCGGATCACATCAGGGCCAGCGGTCATAGCGGCTGCATCGCGATGAGGGTTCGCCCTTCATCCGACAACAGGCCGGATACATGGCTGCACCCGATAGTTTCGCTGAACCGTCAGTTTCCTCTTGCACCGCGGGCGCCGTCCATACATGGCCCCAAGCCGAACTGCCCTCCACGGTGGCTCCCGGCTGAACCTCTGCCGTCGCTTGCTGCCCACAGTAGGGCGCACCCGCACAACCCGTCAACGTCCCCTCCCTCCGCACAGCCTCTCTCCCCGACGCCCGCAAATATCGCGGGTCCGGGGACGCGTCCGTCATGCCGAAGGCGTGCCATCCGCACGACGTCGGGGAGTGTGAGGGGCGAGGCCCCTCACATGGCCCACGAGGGCCATTACGGCAGCCCGAATATCGCCGCCCCTCGAACCCGCAACGTGACGTGGATGGCCCGGCCGAGCCAGGGCATGACGGCGTGATTGGGTCATCCGGAGCGGTGTCGGCTCCCCCGGCTTCGCCTTGCCCACTCGCGCTTCGCTTGACCGAGCCTGAAGGCGTTCCGCCTTCCGCTCCCTCCCGCATTCCCGCCGCCCCGGTCTTGCGCGTCCTCGAGCCCCGTTCGGGAACCGCAGCCGACGCCGCATCACCACGCGCCGACCGCCACGATCGACCGTCCCCTTACACCCGTCCCCCTGCTCCTTGTGACACCGCTGCCTGCATCCTCTAGCCTCCGCTCCACCGGCCACCTCGCCCATTCGGACGGGCGAGAAATCATGGAGCAGGCATGTCCATCGTCACCCTCGCGCAGGCAGAGCGCATCATCGACGCCATTATCGCGCGCGGCCGTGAGCAGGGCCTGCGCCCGCTCAGCGTCGTGGTCGTCGAGCCAGGCTGCATCGTCAAGGCGTTCAAGAAGGAGGACGGCTCGGCGATGATGCGCTTCGAGATGGCCTTCGGCAAAGCCTACGCGTCGCTGGCGCTGGGCCGCTCGTCCGACCTCGTCCGCCAGCGCGCCGAGCACCGCCCGATGTTCATGGAGTACATGATCGGCGCCTCGCGCGGCCAGATCTTCCCCGAGGGCGGCGGCCAGCTCATCCGCGATGCTTCGGGCGACGTGATCGGCGCTGTCGGCGTGACGGGCGACCTGCAGGAGAAGGACGACGAACTCGCCGCCTACGGTATTCGCGCGGCCGGCCTCATGACAGACGACGATTGCGCGGGCCTGGGCACGCAGGTGCGCGTCACGCGCGACTGAGCCCTCGATCGCCCCTCGCTAGCGCTAGAAGAACGAGCCGGTCCAGCTCGTATCGCGGCGCGCACTGGTCGTCGAACGATGCTGTCTCACAGCCGCAGCTGCCGTCGCGTTGGGCTGTCGCTCTGCCTCTCGGCTGGTCTCGGGCAGCGCCTGGATACCGACGGCGCCATCGGAGCTTTCGATGGCCGTGGAGGTCAGGATAGTCAGCGCGCCGCCCTCCCCGTGCGTTCGAGCATGCATCTCGGACAGTGATTGGTTGGTGGAGATCGCGTCGACAGGTGCGACAGTCGTCGCGGCGGGTACGTCCGGTTCGGCCACCGTGAAGGCCGCCGCTGGTCCGGGGGATACCGCCGCGGGACGCACTGCGGGAATCATGGCCGGACGGATGAAATGCCACTTCGGCTGAAGGCTGCTCCAGGCCTCGTTCAGGGCCGATACACTGTTCGAGATGCCGATCGACCATACCGCTGCTGCAGCCGCAGCAATACCGAGCGCGAACAGGCTCGCCTTGCCGGGCAGCAGCCGACGTGGTCCTTGCCAGGCGAGTGAAATCTCCGCGTCGCCGCCGACATCATGAACGCTTGAACCACGGCCAGGCGTTTTCAGCATGAGATAGTTGGCGGCGCGTCCCCTCGGCATTCCTGTGACCCCGCTGCTCCTGTTCCAGTCAGGCGATAATGTTCCTATGCGAACAGGTACCGCGCGCGAACCGGCCTCGCTTCAAAGCCTGTGGAAAACCCCATGAGCTATGGTGTCCGCATGAGCTTTTCTGCCTGACTGTGCCCGGCCCGGCCCGGCCCGGCCCGGCGAATGAAGCGTTGGCCCGGTGCACCCGGTGTCGAATCCGTTCAGCGAACGGTTGGCAGCTCAACGACGAGACTGCCCGATTCGGACCGGCCGTGCGTGCCCGGAGAAGAAGATGCGGGCAGCAGGCGATGGAGGAAGTCGGCGTGCTCGTGCTCGAGAGCCGGTTCACCGAGTACTCTACCGGCAAAGGGCCAGCGGTGAAGGCCGCGCAGGATGTCACTTTCACCGTGCCGCAGGGCAAGCTGTTTACGAGGCGCAGGGCGCTGCCGAGCGGGTGGCTCAGCGGTTCTACGGCCGATCGCTTCGATAGGGGTTTGCGCTGGCGCCGGGGCCGTAATATGCCTTTGCCCAGAGCGGATGAGGAGAAACGCAGCCATGGTCGACGGCAACAAGCAAGGCGCCAAGAACGCTATCGTATCAGACGAGATGGCGAAAAAATTCGCATCGGAGAAAGAGACGCCCTACACGTCCTGGATCCGCAAGGAGGGCCTCGATCTCATCGACGCCCTGTATGTGCGCAATCTCAATACGGTAGAGCTGAAGCCGTGGGCCAGACGCGAGGGCAAAGGCGTCTACCTCAACCACGACGCCTCCCGCACCACCAACGACTGCTACGTCTGTGAGATCGCGCCCGGCAAGAAGCTCGCCCCCCAGCGGCAGCTTTATGAAGAGATGATCATGATCCTGTCGGGCCGCGGCTCGACGAGCGTGTGGAACGACAAGGGCAACAGGATCACGTTCGAGTGGGGTCCCGGCGCGCTGTTCGCGATCCCGCTGAACTGCTGGCACCAGCACTTCAATGCCTCGGGCAAGGACGCAGCGCGTTTCGTCGCCGTCACCAACGCGCCGCCGATCATCAACGTCTACGAGGAGCCCGAGTTCGTCTTCAACACGAAGTACGACTTCCTCGGCCGTTTCAACGGTGAGCCCGACTACTTCGCCGCGAAGTCGGAGACGCAGGGCTTCAAGCTGGTCACCAACTTCGTGCCCGACGCCGTCAACCTGCCACTCATCACGGCCAAGGAGCGCGGCGCCGGAGGCGGTCACATCCGCTTCAACTTCGCCAAGTCGTCGATGAACGCGCACATCTCGCAGTTCCCCATCGGCACCTACAAGAAGGGCCATCGCCATGGCCCCGGAGCGCACGTCATCATCCTGTCGGGCGAGGGCTATTCGCTGATGTGGCCGGAGGGCGAGGAGCCGCGCCACTACCCATGGGAGGTCGGCACCATGATCGTGCCGCCGAACATGTGGTTCCACCAGCATTTCAACACTGGCAATTCGCCGTCGCGCTATCTGGCCTTCAAGTATGAGGGCGTCGCCTTCCGCAACGCACAGGGCGTGCCGAAAGCATGGATCAGCCGGCGCATCGGCGGCGACCAGATCGACTACGCCGACGAGAGCGAGGCCATCCGGTCGCAATTCTCGTCTGCGCTGGCCAAGCATGGCCTCGAGCCGCAGATGGCAAAGGCCTACGAGGCCGAGATACCGGATCTGCCGCCCAAAGTCGCCGCGGAGTAGCTTGCCGCAGTCCTGAACCGCGGCGCTATCGGGAATGCCGCAGCAACCCTGCCAGCCGGCTCGAACGATACAGTTCGGGCCGGCAATGCTTCCATTGCGCGGCCCGATATCTTGCCGGTATTTTGCCCGGTATTCTGATTGATTCGTGACCTTGAAACAGTCACATCGTCGGCGCGGATAGCTGCGAGGGCGTGCTCGCGCACGCCCCCGCCGCGTCCTTCAGCAGTCCTACTTCTTCGCCGCGTCCTTCTTGATCACGTCCGGTGGAAGCGTGGCGGCCGCAGCCTTCTTGATGATGTCCGGCGAGACCTTGTGGAGGCGCTCCACGAGCGCGGTCATCTCGACGCCGGGCATCGGCCGGTAGAGCTCGATGCGCGTCTTCTCGGACTCGGCTAGCACGGCGGGATCCTTGACGAACGCGTCGAACGCAGCACGCAGGGTCTTCAGGCGGTCGGCGGGAATGCCTGGCGGTCCGAAAATCGGGCGGCCCATCCGCTGCGGCTCGAAGATCAGCGACAGGATCTGCTTCTGCTCGTCGGTCTTGGCAAGCTGCGGCAGCGTGGGCACGTTGGGCAGGTCCGGATGCGCCTCGAAGGTGTACTGCAGAAGGATGTTGACCTTCTTCTCCTTGAGCCAATCCGGCCTGACGGACTTCAGCGAGCCGTAATTATAGCCGCCGATACCGCCGACCTCGCCGCGCTCGAGCGCCAGCACCTGGCCCGCGCTGCCGCGATAGCCGGTGACCGTCTTGATTTTGAGGCCGAGCAGCCGGTTGAGCGCTATCGGAGAGATGGCGGAAATGTCCGTCGCACCACCTGCCGCTATCACGAGCTCTGTGGTCTCGAGATCCTTGACGGTCTTGACCGGGTTCGTGTGCCAGGCGATCGCGGTGGCGGCCTCCGCGTTCATGCTGCCGATCCAGGAGATCTGGCGCGCGTCGTAGCGTGCGCCGGTCGAGCCCATCAACGCCGCCGTCGCCAGCGGGCCGGCGCCGAGCGCGATCACGCTGCCGTCCTTCGGCGCCTGCGTGAACAAGTAGTTCGTCATTCCGACACCGGCCGCGCCCGGCATATTCTGCACGACGATCGTGGGCTTGCCCGGCATCAGCCGGCCGAGATGGCGGCCATAGAAGCGGGCGTAGGTATCGTAGCCGCCGCCGGGGGGATGCGAGACCAGCAGGCGCATCTCGCGGCCTTTGTAGAATTCCTCAGGCGTCTGCGCCTGGGCGGCAATGGGCAGTCCGGCGAGCAGGGTCGCTGCAGCTTTGAGAGCAAGGCTTTTCACTGGTGACATTTCTCGGTTGTTTCCGTTGTTGCTGACGGAGAGCTTACAACCTCACCCTTAGCACGTTTGTGACCGCATCATCATCGGCCTGCGACACTACGTGATGATCCCAGGTTGGGTTTGCGAAGCGAGGCCTGGGCCAGGGCTTTCGCCCGTTCTGCATTGCCAGAGTTTTGCCGTGTTCCGCTGAGATCCGGCACTGTGCTGTGACAGGCCGAGGGTGGGAAGCAACGCTCTCGGAGAAATCGACGCTCACATCCCGTTGGCCACTTCGCGCCAACATGGGCGCAATGATAACGTGGTTCAACACAGAAAGATATTTTACGGCTCGGCATTGCTCTTGTTGGGAGGATTTCATGACGGTGGAGCACCCTGAAGGCCGGGACTGGGCGGTCGCTCTCGTCCACGGCATCGGCCACACCGAGCCCGTCGAAATGCTCAAGCTCGTGACCGATGCGGTCGGCACCCAGCGGCCGATGCATCTCGAGCCCGACGTTCGGGTCTTCCTCCCGCTCAGTGAGCAGCCTCTCATTGCTACCGCGCCTGCCCATGAGCCAGCGCCCAACGATGCCGTTCGCCAGCACGTCTGGCATGGCCGGATCGGGAACGCGAGCGTGCGCGTCGCCACCGCTTTCTGGAGCGACGTGTCGATGTTCGGGGAAGGCCTGATCAGGCTGATCGGCAACATGGCGCTGGGCGGCATGGGCGTGCGCTATCTGGCCGATGCGGGATCGGGTGCGAGAAATGTCGTCGCGCGCGCTCTGCACGCAGTGCTGACGCTCAAGATCGTGTTGCTGGCTCTCGGCTTCCTGCCGATCGTGCTGTGCACGTTGTTCTTCAGCCTGTCCGCGCTGACCGGCTACTATCTCTTTCGGAATGAGACGCTCTTCCTGCAGTCCTGGGCGATACCAGTCCTTGCCCTCGCAGCGATCACTTGGTTGGTCGTTCTCGCGCGAAGAATGCTTTGGCCCATGCGCGATCAGCGCAGCCTGGCGTTGCCGATCTTCAACGCGCTGTGGGGCTACGGCGCGCTCATGGCAGGCCTGATGCTCGTCGGTCACCGGCGTACCTTCGGTCAATTCCTGCCCACTGAGCAATTGGCGCTCTGCATGAGGGACAATCCGCCCGAGGCGGCCATCAATGTCGTCGAGGCAAGCGTCAGATGGCTTATGGCCTGGTATGGCCAGATAAGCGGCAACGTCAATTGGCAGGACCGGGTGTGCCTGCTCGACGAGACGGGAATCTATATCGGGTTCCTGCAATTGCTGCAGTACGTTTGCGGCTTCCTCGTGATCTGCCTGACGGCGGTCGTACTGCTCTTGCTGCTCGTCGCGCTTGTGCCCTTCGTGGCGACCCGCGAGCAGCGGCGCGGAATGCTGCTTGGCGCCGTCGGCGTGACGACGATGTGGCTGCTCATGCTGCTCGTGCTCTGGCCCGAGAATGTTCTTACTGCGACAGTTCTGAATCTATATCTCGCGCAGAAGCAAGGCATGCCGGAAGCCACCCTATCGAGCATCTTCTGGTGGAAAAACCTGGAGATCAAGAGCCTCGCGGGGGTCAGGGAATACATGCCGCTCATCTGGTTCGACATCTTCTTCACGATCCTGCTGGTCGGCGTCACGCTGCTGGCCTGGTGGCTGATGCTTCGTCGTCATGGATGGGCGAGGGCCCACGCCAGCGGGGAGGGGGAGGCTCTGCTCGCCCGGCTCAAGCCGCCGTTGGCCGCCGATGCGAGGTGGGGTCCCCGGCTTCTGCTGGCAACCAGCTATCAGGTGGCCATCATCCTCTTCATGATCGTGATTTCGGGCACTGCACTTGCCCATTATTTCAAGTTCGACAAATGGCATCGACGATGCCGTGCCGTGGCTGAAGGGCATCGGGACCTTGCCCCATGAGCTGTTCATGCCTCTGTCCATCGTGACGATCATCGTCGTCGTCGGCATGGCCCTGTTTCTGTTCGCGGCACACTCGATCCAGAAGGCCGTCAAGCTGGCGCTCGACGTCGTCAATCACTTCGCCGCCCCGACCAAGCAATTTCCCATCCGTACACGCATCGCCAAGCGCATGGCCGACACGATCGACTTCCTGCTCACACCGGGGGACAAGCCGCATCTCGTCGTCGTCTGTCATAGCCAGGGAACCGTCGTCACGCTCGACACGTTGTTCGGCGACCAGAAGAACGTCTACGAGGGCCGCTGGCCACTGCGGCGGCGCCGTCAGGTGTGGCAGCCCGGCCTATGGGAGACGCGCCTGAAAGACGAGGTCGCCAGCCTGACGATCCTGACCTTCGGCTCGCCGATCACCCACCTCTACCAGTACTACTTCCCCAGCCTTTATCCCCCACTCGCGCAGATGCCGGGGCTGCAAGGGCTGGATGCCGAGATCGCCAGCGGCCGCATCCGCTGGTTCAACTCGTATCGTGTCGACGACTACATCGGCACCTACATCGACCCGGCATTCGAGGGCTTTCCCGTCAACGTACCGATGCCGGTCGGCGGCCACACCGACTACTGGAAAGAGGACGTATTCAAGCGCCTCTTCGCCGAGCCCGGCATGGAGCGCGTGCTGGTGGATACGACGGTGGCGTGAGGCTGTGGGGCGCGGGCGGGAACCTGCGTAGCGAAATCGCGCTCGTGGCGTTCCGCGCCAGGATCGTCTAGCCTTGCAGACGTTGCTCGCCAGCTGGAGCCCGCGCCCCATGTTCTACGACACCGCCAGGAACAACCATGGCCTGCGCCACACGCCCTTGAAGGCGCTGGTATCGCCGCGGCCGATCGGGTGGATCTCGACGCTCGACCGGAACGGCGTCGCCAACCTCGCCCCGTTCTCGTTCTTCAATCTTGTTTCCGACATTCCCCCGTGCGTGATCTTCTCCGGGGGTGGCCCGAAGGACAGCTGGCGAAACGTGCAGGAGACGGGCGAGTTCGTCTGCTCGCTGGCCACCTGGGATCTGCGCTGGGAGATGAACGCCAGCTCCGCGGAGGTGCCGCCCCACATCGACGAGTTCACGATCTCCCGCGTGACGAAGGCGCCCTCGACCTATGTGAAGCCGCCGCGCGTTGCGGAGAGCCCCGTCGCGCTCGAGTGCAAGTACGTCTCGACGATGACCACGCCGCGCCACGAGAAGACGGGCAAGATCCACCATATCGTGCTGGGCCAGGTGGTCGGCGTGTACATCGACGACCGTTTCATCAAGGACGGTTTGGTCGACACC
>CAMAYR010000198.1 GCA_945862355.1 Devosia equisanguinis
TGGGTCAGGGGTACGCCCGGGGCCAGCACCAGGGCGGAGAACGCCTTCCACTCGGCCTTCTCCAAGTCGACGACCGGCACGCCGGCCGCAGCCGCCGCCTCGCGTTGCGCTTGGTTGTCGTCCCAGGCCGAGACCCTTGCGCCGCCGGCTACCAGCGCCTGAGCCGTAATCAGACCCGAGCCGCCCAAGCCGAACACGGCAACCTGCTTGCGTGGGAATGTCGTGATGGTGATCATGGCGACTACATACCGATTCTGGACGTGATTCGCGGCTTGGATCGGGGAGTGCCGCAATCGGCACGAGAATACAACCGGCCTGCAGGCCAGGCTGCGCGACAACTTGGGCAGGAGCTGCGTCCGGTCTAAGGTGCGGTTTTGCCGCCTGCACGCCTACGCCTGCCCCGCCGCCACCAGCATCCAAGGCCGAAACGAATGATCTCCGCGCCACGACCGCGACTGCACTATGCCTGGATCGTCGCCGCGGTGACATTCATGACAATTCTCGTCGTCGCCGGTGTGCGAGCGAGCCCGAGCATTCTGGTGGTCCCACTCGAGGCCGAGTTCGGTTGGTCCCGCGCGACGATATCGCTCGCCATCGGCTTCTCGATCCTCCTGCACGGCGCCATCGGACCCTTCTCGGCGGCCATCATGAACCGCTACGGCGTAACCCGAATGATGTTGTTCGCGCTGGCGATGATCGCGATCGGCGTGTCGGCCACGCCTTTCATGACGCAGTCGTGGCATCTGGTGGTGCTGTGGGGCATTCTGGTCGGCACCGGCGCCGGTGCCATCGCCAACGTGCTCGCCGTCACCATTGCAGCACGCTGGTTCACCGCCCATCGGGGGCTCGTCACGGGTCTCATGTTGTCGGGCACCGCGACCGGGCAGATGCTTTTCCTGCCTTTGCTCGCGATGATCGCGGCCAGCCAGGGATGGCGGATGGTCTCCGTCACGGTCACGATCGCTGCGCTGTTGCTGTTGCCACTGGTGTTCTTCCTGATGCGCGACCGTCCGCAGGACGTGGGGCTGTTTCCACTCGGCGATACGCAGCCACCGCCGCCCGAGCCGGAGCCGAAGGGCAATCCGTTCCGCGAGGCGCTCGCCAATCTCGGCGAGGGGCTGCGCTCGCGGAACTACATGCTGCTGGCCGCGAGCTTTTTCATTTGCGGCGCCTCCACCAACGGTCTGATCGGCACGCATTTGATCCCGGCGTGCTTCGATCATGGCATTCCAGAGGTCGCAGCGGCGAGCCTGCTCGCCTCGATGGCGATCTTCAACCTGATCGGGACGACGGGCTCGGGCTGGCTGACCGACCGTTATGACCCCCGCATGCTGCTGTTCATCTACTACGCCCTGCGCGGCGTCTCGCTACTGATCCTGCCTCACTCGTTCGATTCATTCTACAGCCTGTCGATGGTCGTGGTGTTCTATGGCCTCGACTGGTTCGCAACCGTGCCGCCGACGGTGAAGATCACCGCGAACCTGTTCGGGCGGGCGAAGGCGCCGGTGATGTTCGGCTGGCTGATGTGCATCCATCAGATCGGCGGCTTCTGCGCCGCTTACGCTGCGGGCGCGGCGCGAATGGAGCTCGGCACGTATCTGCAGGCCTTCATGGTGTCCGGGCTATTGTGCATGGTCGGCGCCATCGTCGTGCTGCTGATCGGGCTGAAGCCCATCCAGGCCGAGCCTAAACCGGCGGGACCGGCGGGACCGGTGCGACCGGTGCGACCGGCAGCGCCATCGACAATGCGATCCGCAGCTCATCCGGGCTCGCGAGCACAGATCGTCCGATGAGCGTTCTGCGTGGCACAATAGCCACACTTCAGCCAGAAATCAATTCGGGCGGACGCGGCAGAACGCCGATCCGCCGCCATGGGCTGACTTAACCATACCGTTGCAGATTGCCGACTTCACTTGTGCCCTGGTTGCAACGGCGCGCCAACTTTGGCATGGGTAGCGCCGCGTATCTTGTTGGCAGGGACGAGGAGAGCTTCGGCGCGGATCAGCCGCGGTCGAGGGCCTCGTTCATGCGCGTGCGTCGCCGCGCTGCACTCCGGCACAAACTCCCGGTACAAAGGGACCAGAACATGACCTTAAGTTCACTGCTATGGCTGATAATCGGAAGCGGTTTTCTGGCCATCATATATGCCATCGTCACGGTCCAGAACGTGATGAAAGCGGACGCCGGCACGCCCCGCATGCAGGAGATCGCCGACGCCATCCGTGAGGGTGCCTCGGCCTATCTCAACCGGCAATACACGACCATCTCGCTGGTCGGCATCGTCATTTTCATCGCCGCATTCTACCTTGGCTGGCAGGTCGCCGTCGGATTTGCGGTCGGCGCCATACTTTCAGGCCTGGCGGGCTACATCGGCATGAACGTGTCGGTGCGCGCCAACGTTCGCACCGCGCAGGCGGCGACGCAGTCGCTCGCGGGCGGTCTCGACATCGCCTTCAAGGCGGGTGCCGTGACGGGCATGCTCGTTGCGGGCCTCGCGCTGCTCGGCGTGGCTGGGTACTTCTTGTTTCTGGTCGCGGGCCTCGGCCTCGAGCCCAGCAGCCGCAAAGTGATCGACGCGCTCGTCGCGCTCGGCTTCGGCGCCTCGCTGATCTCGATCTTCGCCCGTCTGGGCGGCGGCATCTTCACCAAGGGTGCTGACGTCGGCGGCGATCTCGTCGGCAAGGTCGAAGCCGGCATCCCGGAGGACGATCCGCGCAACCCGGCAACCATTGCCGACAACGTCGGCGACAACGTCGGTGACTGCGCGGGCATGGCCGCAGACCTGTTCGAGACCTACGCGGTGACCGTCGTGGCCACCATGGTGCTGGCCGCGATCCTGTTCATCGCCACCCCTGCAATCGTACCCACGATGATGATCTATCCGCTCGCAATCTGCGGAATGTGCATCGTCACCTCGATCATCGGCACCTTCTTCGTAAAGCTCGGCTCGAACAACTCGATCATGGGCGCGCTCTACAAGGGCTTTTGGGCATCCGCTATCCTGTCGGTCGGCGGTCTCTGGCTCGCCACCAACTTCGTGCTGGGAACCTGGGGCGCGGTCGGCACCACCGTCGACGGCGTGACGATCACGGGCAGCGCACTGTTCTACTGCGGTATCGTCGGTCTCGCGGTGACTGGCCTGATCGTGTGGATCACGGAGTACTATACGGGCGTCAACAAGCGCCCGGTGAACTCGATCAGCCAAGCGTCGGTCACGGGTCACGGCACCAACGTGATCCAGGGCCTCGCCGTGTCGCTCGAGTCGACTGCGCTCCCGACACTCGTGATCGTGGGCGGCATCATCGTCACCTATAACCTCGCCGGCCTGTTCGGCACTGCGATCGCCACGACGACGATGCTCGGCCTCGCCGGCATGGTGGTCGCGCTCGACGCGTTCGGCCCGGTGACCGACAACGCCGGTGGCATCGCCGAGATGGCGGGTCTGCCCAAGGAGGTACGCAAGTCGACGGACGCGCTCGACGCGGTCGGGAACACCACCAAGGCCGTGACCAAGGGCTATGCGATCGGCTCGGCGGGCCTTGGCGCGCTCGTGCTGTTCGCGGTCTACAACTACGACCTGCAATACTTCGTGGCCGAGGCGAACAAGACTGGATCGACGACGTTCCAGTACTTCAAGGGCGTGAACCCGGACTTCTCGCTGGCCAACCCCTACGTCGTGGTCGGCCTGCTGATCGGCGGCCTGATCCCCTACCTGTTCAGCGGAATCGCCATGACGGCAGTCGGTCGCGCGGCCAGCGCGATCGTCGAGGAGGTTCGGCGCCAGTTCAAGGAGAAGCCGGGCATCATGAAGGGCACCGACCGCCCCGACTATGCCCGCGCCGTCGACCTGCTGACGAAGGCTGCCATCCGCGAGATGGTGGTGCCGTCGCTGCTGCCAGTGCTTTCGCCGATCGTGCTCTACATCGTGATCTACTATGTCGCCGGCGGCGGCATCGTGGGCAAGAACGCAGCATTCTCCGCAGTTGGCGCAATGCTGCTCGGCGTGATCGTCACGGGCCTGTTCGTCGCCATCTCGATGACCTCGGGCGGCGGCGCATGGGACAACGCCAAGAAGAGCTTCGAGGACGGCTTCGTCGACAAGGACGGTGTGAAGCACGTCAAGGGCTCGGAGGCGCACAAGGCCTCGGTGACCGGCGACACGGTAGGCGATCCCTACAAGGATACTGCCGGCCCGGCCGTGAACCCGGCGATCAAGATCACCAACATCGTGGCACTCCTGCTGCTGGCGGTGCTGGCGCACTGAAGAGGGCGTTAGGTGTCGGACCCGGCGGGTCCGACACGATCGAGACGTGCATAAACGGGGGCCGATCTCGAAAGGGACCGGCCCTTTCTCATGACCACCAATGGCTTCCGATGGTATTCGCGGCAGGCATTCGCGCGGGCAATCCCGGCTCGCGCCAGAACCGATCAACCGCATCCGGAGGACAAGCTGAATGCCAAAAGGCTACTGGATCGCAGCGATTACCATCCGCGATGCGAGCGCATATGCCGACTACCAGGCCGCAATGCGGGCAGCGCTCGAGAAGTACGGCGGCCGGTATCTCGTGCGCGGCGGCAAGACCGCAATCGCGGAGGGCCAGCCCAGACCTCGCGCCGTGGTCATCGAGTTCGACGATCTGGCCACGGCGGTGGCCTGCTACGAGAGCGAGGAAATGGCGCCGGTCAAGGCGATGCGTCTGCGCATGGCGGAGGCCGACCTCGTCGTCGTGGAAGGCTGGGACGGCGCTTATTGAGCGCTGCACGCGCACAAAGGCCGAAATCAGAAGATTTCCGCGCGCGCCGCGTTTGCCATTGTGGCCGAGCTGTCGATAGCGCAAACGATCCTGAAAAGGAGATCGCCATGACGAACGCATATGCCGAAGCCGCGCCCGGTACCGTCTACGCCACCGTCGCCGCCGCCACCGAATTCGCCGTCCGACTGCTGATGGCGCACAAGCTGCCCGAGGCAGATGCGCGGACGGTCGCCCACTGCCTCGTGCTGGCGGATCTGCGTGGCGTCGATACGCACGGCATCCAATACCTGCCGCACTATCTCGGCCGCGTGGAGAAAGGCCTCATCAATCCGCGGCCGGGGCTGCGGTTGGAACAGAAAACGCCGGTCGCGGCCGGGCTCGACGGGCAGGACGGCTTCGGCTTCGTGGTCGGCATGGCCGCAATCGACGCGGCGATAGAGATGGCACGGACCTACGGCATCGGTATCGTCGCGGCGCGGCGCTCGACGCACTTCGGGATGGCTGCCTCCTACGTGCTGCGCGCGGTCGAGGCGGGCTTCATCGCGCAGGTCTACTCCAACGCGTCGCCAGCAATGCCGCCGTGGGGCGGAAAAGACCCGATGCTCGGCACCAGCCCATTCGCGTGCGGGGCACCCGGCGGCAAGCTCGACCCTTACGTGCTCGATCTGTCGTTCGCCGTCGCCGCGCGCGGCAAGATCCGCAAAGCGGCGCGGCGAGGCGAGGCAATTCCGCTCGGCTATGCGCTCGACGCGAAGGGCCGGGCGACGACCGACGCGACGGCGGCACTCGACGGCGTCGTGCTGCCGATCGGGGGCTACAAGGGCTCGGGCCTTGCCATGCTGATGGACCTGTTCGGCGGCGTGATCGCCGGGGCGGGCTGTGCGGGGGGTGTCGGCAACCAGTTCTCGGACTACAACCGGCCGCAGGACGTGGGGCATTTCTTCCTCGTCATGAAGCCCGATCTGTTCGTCTCGCTGGAGGACTATCGCTCGCGGATGGACCGGCTGGTGACGGCGGTGCGCGGAGCGCCGCGCGCGGAAGGGTTCGAGGAGATCCTGATGCCCGGCGAGCGAGAGGCGCGGCTGGACAAGGCGCGGCGTGTCGGCGGTGTGCCGATCGGTCCAGTCGAGCTCAAGGGGCT
The DNA here is from genome assembly GCA_945862355.1 of Devosia equisanguinis. Lineage (GTDB taxonomy): Bacteria > Pseudomonadota > Alphaproteobacteria > Rhizobiales > Hyphomicrobiaceae > CAMDPA01. The sequence goes on from CAMAYR010000198.1 coordinate 5,896, forward strand.
TGCCGAGGCGGCCCGAAAAGCCGGCGTCGAGCCGGTCGTGGTAGCAGAGCGACCCTACGACTGAGAGCGGCCCGCCACAGGACCACGGAAGTCGAACTTTCGGTGGGTCGGTAGCAGTCCTGTCGCCTCTTTTCAGCGCAGGAGGCGGCCCCGAGCACGAAAACGCGCATATGAGCAAAAGGGCCCCGGCGCGGTTGGCGGCGGGGCCCATCTACTTGGCGCTTCAGCTTATCGCGCTCGCGTCTTCCAGCCTTCCCCGGCCAGACGCGGATCATTGAGCACCCGGTCGGCGGATTTCGGACGCCAGCCCGTGATCTGGGCTTCGACTGCGGACACGTCCTGCGGCGTGAGCTTGGCCCGCAGCGCATCGCGGCGCCGCGAGGCTTCTTCGTCGCCGGCCCGGGCAGAGATGGAGAACCACTTGTAGGCCTGCTTGGCGTCCCGCTCCATGCCGAGCCCGCTGTCGAGCATGATGGCGAGGTTGAACTGGCTGTCCGCCAGGCCATACTCGGCCGCAGCAGCAAACCACTTGGCAGCGGCCTGATAGTCGGTCAGCGAGCTGTCGCGCCCCGCGCTCAGAACCGCCATGTTGTGCATGGCCTTCACCACGCCGCCCTCCGCGGCGCGCTGATACCAGACCCTTGCTCTGGCGAGGTCTACCTTCACGCCGAGGCCGCGCTCGTACATGCTGGCGAGCCTGTATTGCGCCGGCGCGAAGCCTTGTGCGGCAGCCCGTTGATACCATGAGACCGCCTGCTGCAGGTCCTGGGGAACGCCGCGGCCCTCCGCGAAGCGCGCGCCGACCTCGAATTCGGCAGCCGGATCGCCTTTCGCCGCAGCATTGCGCAGCGAATTCGGACCGATCGCGACCGGCGGCAGCGCGGTGCTGCGCGGTGCGGCAGCACCCGGCATCTCGTCCTTGGTGAACGCCGCCGGCAGAGAGATGGCGCCGCCGATTTGCCGTTGCACATCGGGCGGCAGGCCGCCTGCTCCGCTGCTGTCGACGTCATTTCCACCCATGCCGGGAAGCGAACTGCGACGCGCGCTGCCTTCTGCGGGAGCATCGGCATCCTCCAGGTTCGGAGCCTGCTTGATCGATCCCGACTTCGCCGCCCCTGAATTGACCGGTGCTGGCGTGGGTGCGGCGGCACCTGGAGCCCCCGCAGGCGCCACTGCCCTGGGTGCGAGCAGCGTGGACTTCACAGCGACGAAGCTGCCACCGATGAGCACCGCGGCGAGCAGAGCAAGGGAAACCGGGGAGATCTGGCTCTTCTTGGCCTTGTCCCTGTCGCTGGCTTTGGCGGCAGCCACCGGAGTATCCCGCCCCGGTTGCGCATCCGCCGGCGCATCCGCCGCCATTCGCGCTGCCCGACGTGCGGCGGCGACGAAGTCGTCACGGCTGCCGGCTGCATGAGCCTGTCCGTGTTCTGTCTCTGCTACCGCGATGGGCTGACCGTGCCTCGGCAGCTCGACGTCGCGAGCATCGGGCAGTGCAGCGCGCGGGGCCTGCGGCTGCATCGTGGCCGGGATGGTCGCTTCCGCCTGCATCGGATACCGGGCAGGCATGGCGTGAGAGGCTTCACGGCCGGGCTCGACGACTTCCGCATGACGTTCGTGCTCGACGGGAACCCGAACCGGCTCGCCGTAGTCCCGCCCTTCCGCCTCCGCCTCCTGCTCGTAGGCCGGCGCATACTGCAACTGCTCGATGGCGTCCATCCGGTCGAGCAGCCGGATCATGGCCTGCTGCATGGTGTCGAGCATGGTGTTCGCCTGCTCTTCGCCGTGCCGCCGCTCGTTGACGAAGGCTTCGAGCATCGACTTGAGCTCGTCGATACGCGCGATCGGGTCGGCGTGACCGGCCGTCGCTTGTGGCATGTTCTGGCTGACGTGCTCGGCAACCAGCCGCGCCAGGATACCGGGATCTTGCGCCGGCCCCTGTGCCAATGCGACGAGATCTGCAATTTTCTGCGATGATAGCTGGCTTGCGATAGCCTGCAGTGCGGCGTCGATTTTCGGCATCTGCTGGACGACGCGGCTGGCCACGGCGCCAGCCAGCGCATCGCTGTCGGGTCCAGCTGCTGCACTCGATTCGAATGCCTTGGCGAGGCCATCCGTCGACAGCCGTTCACCCAGAGAGCGCAACTCGAGCTCGATGGTATCCAGTCTGGCGAAGTGACTTTGCACACTGTAGAGCTGGGCGTTGAGATCCTCGACTTGCGTCTCGATGCCCTTCAGGCTGGCGAGATCCACGCGCTTGACCGCATCACCCATGACGTCGGTGATGTGCTGCTCGAGCGAAGCGAAGCGATGCTCGATCGCCTCGAGCGAGCCGCCGGCGCCGAGCCCGTCGAGCGACTGCTCCAGCCGCGCTGCGACCTCGGTGAAGCGCTGCTCGAGCCACTCGCGCTCGCCCTCGCTCGCTTTCGACTGGATTGCGGCGAGCTCGGCTGCGATCTCTGCTGGCGAGCCGTGAAGTGCGCGGCCGGCAGGAGACGGCTGAACGGCTTGGGCGCTGGCCGTGACGGCGTCGAGAGCCGGCGCTGTGCCGTCCTCGTTCATGCCGACCTCGTAGAGTCTCGCCAGGGCATCCGCAGCACCCTGATCCCAGTGGTGGGCGTCATGGCTCCAGCCTTTGCTGTCGACCCCGCCCTTGCTGTCGACGACGTCGAACGTGTCGACCGGCGCCTGCCCTGCGCTTCTGCCGGCGAGCGCGCTGCGATCGTAGGCGTCGAGCGCATCGACCGAGAGGGCGGATCGCAACGCCGGTGCAGGCGGGGCAGCGGCGGCTGCCGCTGCGATGGCCGCGGCGCGCGAAGATTTGTCCGCATCCTTCCCATCCTGGCCCGATCCCGAGCCCGATCCGGAAATCTGATCAGTGATCTTCGCCATGCGATCCTCGATCCGATCCAGCACGCCAGTCATTTGCTCCGGCAGTCGCGCCCGCAGCCCTTGCGTCGTGTCGCCGAGCAGGCCTAGCCTTGCTTGCACCTTAGCCAGCGCATCGCTATGGCGCCGATCCGCTTCGGAGATCTGCTGCGCGAGGCTCGTGATGATCCGCTTCAGCTCGCGGGCCTCACATGCCAAGCCCGGTAGTGAGCCGCCGCAGCCGTCGCCCTCGATCGGTCCGGCACCTGTTTTCGCGTTCTGCGTCTGCATTTATTTTCCTCGAGCGCGTTCATAGCGTCTGGTCCGCAGCGGAGGCGCACAGTCGAGCGATGCAATGCCGATTCGGCGCTCGCGCGCCTCATCGATCTCGTGCCGAATGCGACTAGTCCACGGCATCCCGACGCAGCACGATTCGGTAATTCGTAGGGTGAAGGTCGCAGTGTGCGAAAAATGGTCTGTTAAACAAATGGTTATGAGAAAAAGCTCGTACGGCTGTGGCATTTTTTCTGCGAATCGGGTCAAAAGCGCCTCTGTCAATGCGCATAATGCTGTTCAGTTTCCTGAGTTTCATTATTTCGCCATTGAAATCTTGTCCTTGGCGCGCTGGGTATGAAGGGCCGTGCTGGATTCGCGAAATGCGTACGGCATCTCCCGCGCGAATCGGCTCGATGTGAAGCGCCATGGGTGAGCCCAGGTTCGAGACAGGCTTTGCAGTGAACCTGCTTCCGTAACTCCGATCCGGTGGTGATGGCGTAAGGGTCTGGGTTGGTTTGCGAATCAGCTATTTCTCTTGTCGAGGGCGGCTCACTCGGCAGGTGATGGGATGCGAAGCTTCGAGATCGTGCAGTCGGACACCGACACGAC
>CAMAYR010000199.1 GCA_945862355.1 Devosia equisanguinis
TGTGGCGGTGGGACGGTTTCGTCGTCACGTCGGAAGCGCCGACGGCGGCGGCGGAGCGGCTCGCCCAACGCAACCGGCTGGGCGAGCTCGACGATCGGCTTGCCGCACTCGGCGATACGGCAGATGCGGCCAGGATGGCGCAATCCACAGCTCAGACAGAGCTGGCCGCTGCCGAGGAACAAGGCCGCCGGGCTAGACAGGCGGCGCGGGAAGCACAAGCCCAGCTCAACCGCTCGCGCGAGAGCCTCGCCCAGATGGAGCGAGCCGCACGCGAGGCCGAAAGCCGCCGGGCCGCGCTTGCCGATCAGATCACTCAGGCGGGCGAGGTGCTGGCGGAAGCGCGCGAGCGCGTCGTCGAAGCCGAGGCCGAGCTTTCCGAGGTCGGCTCGGAGACCGGCCTCGAGGACGAGCTTGCCGCAGCGAACGAAGCGCTGCAGGCGGCGCGCGCCCGGGTCATGTTGGCGGCGACGGAGCTGTCGGGCATCGAGCGCGAACGCAAGCTCAAGGCCGACCGGGTTTCGACGACCAAGGCGGATCGGCAAAGGTGGGCGGCGCGCTGTGAAAGTGCGTCTCGCCAGATGCGCACCCTCGAGGAGCGCGTCGGGGAAGCCCGCGACGAAGCGGAGACGCTGGACGAGTTGCCAGCCGAGATCGAGGCGCAACGCCAGCGCCTGCTCGACGGGATCGCCCGTTCGGAACAGGAGCGAAAGGACGCGGCCGACAAGCTCGTCGCGGCGGAGACGTCGTTGCGCGAGACGCAGGCGGCGCTGCGCGCTGCCCAGGCGGCAGTGACGACCGAGCGGGAAGGGCGTGCACGCGTCGAGGCCCTGCTCGAAGGCGCAAAGCAACGGCTCGCCAGCGAGATCATCACGATCCGCGAGGCGCTGCAATGCGAACCCGAACAATGCCTTGCCCTCGCCGATTTCCCCGATGGCGCGGCGCTGCCGTCGCTCGAGGACATCGGCCGGCAATTGCAGCGCCTCAAGGCCGATCGCGACCGGCTCGGCGCCGTCAACCTGGCAGCCGACCAGGAGCTCGAGAGCCTCAACCAGCAATTCGAGGGGATGGAGAACGAGCGCCGGGACGTGGAGGAGGCGATCGCCAAGCTGCGCGGCGCCATCGGCCAGCTCAACCGCGAAGGCAAGCGGCGCATCGACGATGCCTTCAAGGCCGTCGACGCGCACTTTCAGTCGCTTTTCACGACGCTGTTCGGCGGCGGTGAGGCGCGGCTCGAGATGATCGAGGGGGAGGACCCGCTCGAAGGAGGTCTCGAGATCATCGCCAAGCCGCCGGGCAAGAAGCCGGCGACGCTGTCCCTGCTTTCCGGCGGCGAGCAGACGCTGACGGCGCTGTCCCTGATCTTCGCGGTGTTCTTGACGAACCCGTCGCCGATCTGCGTCCTCGACGAGGTGGACGCGCCCCTCGATGACAGCAACGTCGATCGCTACACGACGCTGATGGAGCGGATGGCGGCCGACACCGACACGCGGTTCCTCGTCATCACGCATCATCCGATGACGATGTCGCGCATGAACCGGCTGTTCGGCGTGACCATGAGCGAGAAGGGCGTTTCCCAGCTCGTCTCGGTGGATCTGACCACAGCCGAGCGCATCGTCGAGCAGGAGCCCGAGCGGGCTGCAGGTTGAGGGCGGACGCGCCGGCGAGCAAACCCTCGGCACAACTTTAACCACACCCTCAACCTTGAATGGTATCAAACATCATTAACACGATCTTAAATGGCAGAATGCGACTGCATCAATTGACAAAAATGCATCTGTCAAGTATATTTTAACTGCACAGTAGCAAGCCGCGTTGTTCTGTCTGATCCGCTGAAGAGCGTAGGTTGCGTGCGGCGGAGTACCGACATGTCTGAAAGTCAAACTCTGGCCTCTGGTTCCAGTCTTCGGTTCGATGGGCCTGCGAGGCCCACGCCCGTACCCACAGGCAAACCTTACGCTCGGCACATCGGCGCGCCCGAAAAACCGGAGATGGTCGTACTGCCGGCCGAGGCCGTCTTGCAGCGGACACTAGCCAAGGCCGCCGCTTTCAATCGTGTGATAGAGCGGACGGCAGCATTTCTCGTCGTGATCGCCCGCAACAACGCCTACGAAGGGCGCGACCCGCTCGTGATAACCGACGATTTCCAGTGCGGCACGGTCTCCTCGTTCCTGGGCATCGAGATCGACACGCTTGGGCGGGCGCTCGTCGAGATGGAGCGCCGCGGCTGGGTTTCGAGCCGCGCCGACGGCATGTTGAAGATCGACAACCTCGAAGCGCTGGACGACGTCTCCGAGGGGCGACGGCCGGCGGTGTGACGGCAAGAGCCCCGTCCGAGCCCGGCCATCAGGTCGACGGCACCGCCCGCAGCCAGCCTAGCGCCTTAATGATCGGTTCGTCGGTTGCCTGCAGGACGTAGGCCTCGTCGTCCGCCGAGACGGTACACGCGCTGCCGGCCGGCATCGCCAGCGCATCCCCACGCTGCCAGGCGAAATCTTTCATTCCCGCCGCCATCCGTCCGCTGCCTCCGATGACCGCCATGATGGCGCTCGACGTCGTCGCCGCCACCGCGAAGCTCGCGGCGGGCTCTAGATGCGTCACGCTGAGAGCGATGGTGGCCATGGCGGCTCCGCCGGCGGGCGCCTCGAGCTCGATGCGGCGGACGCCCGGCGCGATCTCGGGCGCTGCGGCGAGGCGCGCCTTCGTGTCGGCGAACGCGAAGCGGAACGGCGAATCCATGGCCGTGCCGGTCACAGGCTCGAGCCCCTCCTCGTGATGCTCGAAGAACATCGGGTTCAACAACTGCACTGTCGGCACGTCGAGGATGTCCATCCAGTAGGCATCGGCGCTGCTCTCGTTGGAATGGGCGTGCCAGCACCAGTTGGGCGTCAGCAGCACGTCGCCCGGCGACATCGGGATCTTCTTGCCTTCGACGACCGTGTAGGTGCCGGGCTCCGTATCGAGAACGATGCGCAGCGCGTTGGCTGAATGGCGGTGGGAGCGGGCGACCTCTCCGGCCTTTACCATCTGATAGGCGGCGACGAGCGTGCGAACGGTGGGATAGTGGTTGTCAGGGATCGGGTTCACGAGGATCAGGTTGCGGCGCTCGGCAAGCTCGGTGTTGACGTAGCGGCCAGCGGCGTGAAGGGCGGCCTTGGCCGGCGCGTAGGACCAGTGCGCGGGCACGAAAGTCTGCCGCGGCCGCGCCCACATCGACGGCTCGCGCTTGGCCCAGCCGTTCTCGATGTCGAGCGTCGCCAGCAGGGCATAGATCTCGTCGAGGCCGGACACCTTCTCGAAGGCCTCGGCACTGGCGCGTTGCATGGCGTTGTCTCCTGGTCCCGGCGTCGGGGGACAGTATGTGCTCTGGCGCCGCGACAGGGAAGTACGGCGGCGAGATGGTGTGGAGGCCAGAATTGGGGCCCGCACCCTGTCACTGCATCTGCGCTCGCACCGCGGCGGCGGCGGCGAGCGGAGCGAGGGCCACGGCGGCGAGCGAGATCGCGCCGAGGATCGCCATAGAGGCCCAGAAGCTGCCCGGCGGCGTCAGCACGGCCGACATCGCGGAGATGCCGAAGATCAGCGTCGGGATGTAGAGCGGCAGCACCAGCAGCGAGAGCAGCAGGCCACCGCGCCGCGCCCTGAGCGTCAGCGCTGCACCAATGCTGCCGAGAAAGCTGATCGCTGGCGTGCCTACGAGCAACGTCGCAGCGAGGGCTGGGTAGGCTGCCACATCGAGATTGAGGAGCAGCCCAAGGGGAAGGGCCATGAGTGCGAGCGGCACGGCCGTCGTCAGCCAGTGCGTCAGCGCCTTGACGGCAGTGACCGCCTCGAGGGGGAGCGGGCCGGAGGCGAGCACCTCGAGCGAGCCGTCCTCGTCGTCGCCTTCCAGCATACGCGGCAGGGAGAGCAGCGCGGACAGCATGAGGCCGATCCACAGGATGCCCGGCGCGATGCGCGACAGCAGCGCCATGTCGGGGCCGAGACCGAGCGGCATCAGTGCGACGATGACGACGTAGAAGCCCAGCACGGTGCCGAGTGTCCCGCCCTGGCGGAACGCCAGCGCGATCTCACGCTCGATGAGTGCCATCACGGCGGTCATGCACGCTGCCCCTCGCAGTGCCCTGTCGGCCGGACGCCCGGCCACCCGAGCGATGTAGCATGGGGCAACCGGCGTTACGCAACCAGCGCGGCCGAAGCCTCAACCGAGCAGGTCGCGCAGATACGGGATCAGAGGGATATCGGCTGGCGGCATAGGGTAATCACGCAGCGCGCTCGCCCGTACCCACTTGATCGTCTGGCCCTCGCGCGGCGTGATCTCGCCCTCCCATTTTGCACAGAGAAACAAAGGCATGAGCAGGTGGAACGTCTCGTAGGCGTGGCTGGCGAACGTGAACGGCGCGAGGCATTCCAGGCAGACCTCGATGTCGAGCTCTTCGGCCAACTCGCGCTTGAGCGCGGCCTCCGGTGTCTCGCCCGGATCGACCTTGCCGCCCGGGAACTCCCACAGCCCCGCCATCGACTTGCCGGCGGGGCGCTGCGCGATCAGCACGCGGCGGTCGACGTCGGTGAGGGCTGCGGCGGCCACGAGGACGAGGGGCTTGGCCATGGCCCGCTACCGCAGTTTCAGCGTAGTCAGCGCGACGAGCGACAGAACAACCGAGATGATCCAGAAGCGCACGACGACGGTCGCCTCCTGCCAGCCCTTCTGCTCGAAATGGTGGTGCAGCGGGGCCATTCGGAAGACACGCTTGCCGGTCAGCTTGAACGAGACGACCTGGATGATGACCGACAACGCCTCGAGCACGAACAGCCCACCAGCAATCGCAAGCTGCACCTCGTGCTTGGTGGCGACCGCCATTGCGCCGAGCGCGCCCCCGAGTGCCAGCGAGCCGGTGTCGCCCATGAAGATCATGGCCGGTGGCGCGTTGAACCACAGGAACCCGAGACCGGCACCGATCAGCGCCCCACAGATGATGGTGAGCTCGCCCGTACCCGGAATGAAGGGAAGCTGCAGGTATCGCGTGAAGTCGACGCGGCCGATCACGTAGGCGAAGATGCCGAAGGTCGCGGCCACGATCATCACGGGAACGATGGCGAGCCCGTCGAGGCCGTCGGTGAGGTTCACGGCGTTGCCTGCGCCGGCGATCACGATCACGCCGAAAAGCAGGAAGAACGGGCCGAGGTCGATCAGCACGTTCTTGAAGAACGGCACGGCGACGGTGTCGGCCAGCTCCGCAGGGGCAAGCTGCATGAACACGTAGGTGGCGAATGCGGCCACCGCGATCTCGAGGCCCAGACGGAACTTGCCGGAGAAGCCAGCAGCCGAGCGCTTCGTGACCTTGAGGAAGTCGTCGTAGAAGCCGATCGCACCGTAGGACAGCATCACGCCGAGGACGAGCCAGACATAGGGATTGCGGAGGTTGACCCACAACAGGGTCGCCAGCACCACGGCAAAAAGAATCATTAGTCCACCCATCGTCGGCGTACCACGCTTTGACAGGTGGCTCTTCGGGCCATCCTCCCGGATCGGCTGGCCCTTGCCTTGTCGAACACGCAGCTCGTCGATCATCATCGGTCCGAACACGAACACGATCAGCAGCGCGGTCACGGTTGCACCTACAGCCCGAAAGCTGATGTAGCGGAACACGTTGAGCGCGCTGACTTGTTCGCTGAATTGGACGAGCTCATAGAGCATCGTGCTTTCCTCCGTTACGTCCGCGCCGACCGGCCAAAACGACCGGCAGACAGGATGCGCGGTTGAGAGATCGTCTCCTCCCGCGATATGTGTCAGAACCAGAAACTCTCATTCAGCCCGCGCCGCAACGCTCGCGCGCAGCGCGTCCACAAGCGGCCCCATGCGGCTTCCGTAGGAGCCTTTGACCATCACCGCATCCCCAGGCCCGACGGTTGCCACAAGCGCATCGACGAGGCCCGCCGCACTTTCCGTCCAGATGCCACGTCTTGCAGGCTCGATGTGTTCGAACAGAGATTTCATGAAGGGGCCGGTGGCGAGCACGACGTCGATACCGGCCGTGGCCACGGCATCAGCAAGGCTCACGTGCAGCTCGGCTGAGCGGTCGCCCAGCTCCAGCATATCGCCCAGCACAGCGATGCGCCGCGGGTAGGCTTCACGGGGCACAAGAGCCAACGCTGCTAGTGCGGCACGCATCGAGGCCGGGTTCGCGTTGTAGCTCTCATCGACCAACAGGATCGAGCCGCCCGGTACGGCCAGCGCCTCGCGCGCGCCGCGACCGGCCGGCGCACCGAAATCGGCCAGCGCACCCATCGCGTGAATGGTGCTCTCGAAATCCTGGCCGAGCGCTTCGAGGGTGGCTATCACGGCGAGCGAGTTCTGCGCCATGTGGCGGCCGGGTGCTGCCAGACGATAGACGATGCGGCCGTTGCCGCACTCTGCCTCGATCTCCGTCCGGTCGGTGCCGAGCCGGCATTTGACGAGCCTGACGCTGGCGCTGGCGTGTTCGCCGAAGGAAACGACGTCGACGCCAGCCGCGGATGCGGCAGCGGCAAGCCGCTCGAAATGCGGATTGTCGCGATTGAGCACGACGACCCCGCCCGGCTCGACGCCCGCCACGATCTCTGCCTTGGCGTCCGCGATGGCTTCGACCGAGGCGAAATGGCCCAGGTGAACGGGCTCCACTGTCGTAACGACTGCGACGTGCGGGCGGGCGAGCTTGGACAGCGGCGTGATCTCGCCCGCGTGGTTCATTCCGATCTCGAGCACGCCGAAGCGCGTCGATGCCGGCATCCGGGCGAGCGTGAGCGGCACGCCCCAGTGATTGTTGAACGACTTCTCCGGCGCGTGCGTCGGGCCGAGGCGCGACAGGCAGGCGCGCAGCATCTCCTTGGTGCTGGTCTTGCCGACGCTGCCGGTGACTGCGACGACACCGGCCTCCTCGGCGAGTCTTGCGCGGGCAGCGCGCGCGATGCCGCTCAGCGCTTCGAGCGTCTCGGCCACGCGAACGAGCGGACCGTCCGCCGGTGTGCGTGAGTATCCCGTATCCACGAGAGCAGCCGATGCACCGCGCTCGAACGCTGCAGTGACGAACGCGTGCCCGTCCCGCTGGTCTTTCAGGGCCACGAAAATCTCGCCGGGCGCCAAACCCCGACTGTCGATCGAGAAGCCGGTTATGGCGCGCTGTGGCGAGCCCTCGGCGTTGCCGCCGGCAGCCGACACGATCTCGTCCCACCCCCACAACGGCGCAGCCATCATGCCACCTCACCCAAGGCTTTGCGGATCTCGTCGTGGTCGGAGAACGGGATCACCGTCGCGCCGACGATCTGGCCGGTCTCGTGTCCCTTGCCGGCGACGAGCACGACATCGCCCGCGCCCATGTCTTGCACGGCAGTGCGGATCGCCTCCGCACGGTCGCCGATCTCGCGCACGCGATCCCGGCCGATCGAGATGCCGGCCAATATCTCCGCGCGGATCGTGGCCGGCGCCTCGGTGCGGGGATTGTCGTCGGTGACGATGACGAGATCGGCCTTGTCGGCTGCGATGGCGCCCATGATCGGCCGCTTGCCCCGGTCGCGATCGCCGCCGCAGCCCATCACGCAGATCAGACGTCCGGCCGCGAACGGGCGACAGGCATCGAGCGCGGCGCTCAAGGCCTCCGGCTTGTGGGCATAGTCGACGAGTGCCAGCCCTCCCCGCGCCTCGCCGACGATGTCGAGACGCCCCGGCACGCCGACGAGCCGCTCGAGCGCGACAATCACAGCGTCCGGCGCCTCCCCTGCAGCGATCGCCAGGCCCGCGGCGGTCAGCGCGTTCTCGGCCTGATAGGTGCCGATCAGCGGCAGGCGCACAGCGTAGGCGCGACCATCGTGGAGAATCCTCAGACGCTGGCCGAACCCGTCGAGGCAGCACTCGGCGAGGCGCAACGTATCGCCCGCAGCACCGACGGTGAGCAGCCGATGACCACACTGACGGGCGGTGGCGGCTACGTCGGCCGCGTGCGCGCCATCGGTGTTCACGACCACCGGCTTTCCCGGCTCGAGCAGCGTATCGAACAGCCGCAGCTTGGCGGCGAGGTAGTGCTCGACCGTCGGGTGATAATCCATGTGGTCGCGGCCGAGATTGGTGAAAGCAGCGGCTGTAAGCCTCACACCATCGAGACGGCGCTGGTCGAGGCCATGCGAGGACGCCTCGAAGGCAATGTGCGTGACGCGTTCTCCGGCGAGCCCGGCCAATGTCGCGGCCAGCGTGATCGGGTCTGGGGTGGTCAGCGACCCGTAGACCGCGCCGGACGGCTTGACCACGCCGAGCGTCCCGAGCGATGCCGCCTGCCGCCCGCAGGCGGCCAGGATCTGGCGAGTGAACTCGGCAACGGACGTCTTGCCGCTGGTCCCCGTAACGGCCAAGGCGATCTCCGGCTGGCGGCCGTAGAAGCGCGCCGCCACCAACGCCAGTGCGCGGCGCGGATCTGCAGCCCGCAGGAGTGGCACGGTCAGCGGTGGAATGGCCGCGTCCTTGGCGGCGAGAACTGCTACGGCGCCCTTTGCGGCGGCCTCCAGCGCGAATGCCGCGCCATCGACTTTGGTGCCGGGCATCGCGGCGAACAACAGGCCCGGCGCCACCTTGCGGCTGTCGGCGGTCACGCCGGTGACGACGAGATCCGCGATGCCGGCGGGTGCTTCGATCTCGGGCCCGAGCACCCGGCCAAGCGCAATCTCGATGTGGGGGGATGCCATGCCGTATCCAGGCGCGTTGATCACGATCGGGCCGGCTCCTGCTAGTGTAGCGCACCTGACGTTTGGTACCCGCTTGAGGCTGGGCTCGCAACCAAACGTCAGGTGCAAGAGCTACACTAGAAACATAGACTTGCTAGTGTTCCTCATGGTTCTGACATTTGCTCCGAGCCTCGCCGCAACGGGTAGCAAATGTCAGAACCGGAACACTAGCGGCCCGGCGACGCTTAGTGCCGCTTGCTGGGCGAAGCGTTCTTATGGTGTGTCGCGGGTAGCGTCAAACGATGGCGGCGGCGCGGCGAAAACGCGTCGGTAGGGCGTGGCCGCATTGCTGTGGCCTGAACCCGCGCGCCGAAATGCTGGCTGGAATGCTTGATCCTTTGCTCGGCTGCCGGCAAGATACCTACTAAGGTGGAATCGGACCCGCTCCAGACAACAGCCCGCACGAATGGAGGAAAGCATGGCCATCGAGGCAATAGCGCTCACACCGCACATCGGCGCGGAGATCCGCGGCGTGGACCTCACGCGCCCGTTCGACGATGCGACCAGTAAAGAAATCTATGCCCTGTGGCTGAAGCACCTCGTGATTCTGTTTCGCGGGCAGGAGCTGACCCAGGAGCAATTCGTTGCAGCAACGGAGAATTTCGGGCCGCTGGCCAAGCTGGCGAGGCCGGCCGAATTCCGTCCGACCGGATATGCGCGCCTGCTCGACAACATCATGCTCATCTCCAACGTGCGCGAGAATGGCGTTCCCATCGGCGCCCTGCCCGACGGCGAGATGCACTTCCACCACGACATGCTGCACGCGGAGGTCCCGCATAAGGGCACGTGCCTTTATTCCATCGAGGTACCATCGCAAGGTGGAAATACGCTGTTCGCCAATTGCTATCGCGCCTACGAGACGATGCCGGCAGACGTACGTGACAAGCTCG
>CAMAYR010000200.1 GCA_945862355.1 Devosia equisanguinis
CCCTGGAACCCGAGGCGGTTCTGGATGTTGTTGTTTTCCTGGACGTAGACGTTGCTCTCGGCACCGTCGTTCCACCAGATGATGGCCTCCGACACCTGACCGTAGACCTGCAGGGACACCTTGCGGTTGCCCTTACGCGCCGTCGTCGCCTCGAGCTCGGCTACCCGCTCCTCGAGATCTGCGCAGCAGTTGCCGCCGAGATCCGCCGCCTGGGCGGAGTACCCACCGGTCACCGCAGCAGCGGCAACCACTAGTGCAATCAAGCTTGTGCTTCTCATGTGCCCTCCGGCTAATTCTATAATCTGCCTGTCCGGAAACCCCATCCGGCAAGCTGATTTCGCGTTCGACTTCCACGCCCGGACTGATATGACTTACACGACCTAAAACGGCCAATGCACCTGGACCACCAAATGCGACTACGCTTTGAAACCAGATGCGATTACGCGGACTTTTGCTTGCACGACACCGGCCGCCTCCGGGCTATTCCGGCCGGTCAGTTCTCAGCTTGCCGTCCGACACACGCTGCGGCCCTGGAAACGCAAAGGGCATGCAGCTTCACAACCATGTGACGGGAATGCTGGCGATCAGGTCGATTCGCAATTTGGTGATCCACCCAAGGGCCAATACTATAAGTATTTTAACTCAGTTAAATGCGATAACTTATGATCAGGCTGAAAATACTATCTTTTCTCGTTTTTCAGATCCACCAGAAGCCCCTGCGGACGACTTGAGAGGGCCAATTCGGAGCGGCACGGCTGCCGCCCCATCTGCCATCTGAAACGGCCTTTCATCACCCAGCTGATGCCGACCGGCCACAATCCCTGCTGCAAACACGCCACGAAATGTGGAACCGAATACGCAGATGAATCAGCTATCGTCGAACTGGGAGGTTCGGCGTCGTTCCACCACCGCCCTCACCCCGCGCCGCAAATCGCTCTCGGCCGCAATTTAGTCGGGCGCTTGCGCCGCTCCAAGATGACAGCCGGCAACACATCGGCTGGCGGCGGGCCCTTCACGCGGCGACTTGCAGTGTGACACCGGTGCCGGGCGAGATCGGAACTGTCAGGGTGCCAGCTATGACGGGTAGTGGCGTGAACGGGTCGTCGAGCAGATGCAGGTGCTCGGCCAGCTCGCAGGCGTGCTCGAGTTTCGCGATGCGCGCGACGAGGTGGGCTGTGAACGCCTGCAGGAGCGAGGGGCCGAACGATGCGCCGAAGCGGCAGCCGATGCCGTGTGCCTCGCATACGGCGATCGCCGCGAGCGTCGCGCCAACGCCGCCGAGCTTGGGGATCTTGAGATTGATGACGTCGGCTGCGCGGGCGTGCGCGAGGCGCGTCACGTCGGCGAGCGAGTTGGCGCACTCGTCGGCCTCGACGGCGACGGGCAACTCGGCCGTCAGCAACGCGAGGCCGCGCGTATCGTGGGCGGGCACTGGCTGCTCGACAAGCGCGATGTCGTGGGCCTCGAACGCGCCCCACGCCTTGAGGAAGCCCTTGGCGGAGTAGGACTGGTTTGGATCGAGCGTGAGCTTGACCGCGGGGCCGAGTGCAGCACGACATGCGGCGATGCGGTCGCGGTCGAGATCTGGCTCGCCGCTGAGCTTGAGCTTCAACGTGCGATAGCCTTCGAGGGCAAGCGCTGCGCACTTGGCCGCCATCTCCTCGGGCTGCTTCAGCGGGATCAGTCGCGAGCACGGGATCGAGGCGCGATGCCGGCCGCCGATCAGCGATCCGACGCTGGTGTCGAGGCTGCGCGCGATGAGATCGTAGAGCGCCATCTCGAGGCCGGCCTTGGCGCTCGGGTTGTAGACGACAGTCGTGTCGAGCTCGGCCACCAGCGCGGCGAGGTCGGCGGTGTCGCGGCCGATCAGGCGGGGCTTCAGGAATTCGAGTGCTGCGCCGACGCCGGCCGCGTGCCCGGTGACGGCTGCCAGCGCGTGGCCGTAGCCGATGCCGGTGACGCCGTCGTCGGAGACGATGCGGATCGTCCAGCCGCGTACCTCCGGGATCGACGCGCGCGCGAACTTCCAGGCGGTGTCCTCCTGGCGCTGGACGCACGGCTCGAAGGTGACGGTGGCAATCTTCATCGGCGTGGCTCCGGCTGGGTGGAGGCCGATGCTATGCATCGGCCTCGCCCAAGTCCATGCTGCCGCGCCGGCGTTGGCCGCCGGTTCAAGCAGCCGCGGCGCTGGCCGTCGCGTCGATGTGGGCTGCAAGGTCGGCGTCGATGCCGAGATGCTGGGCCAGTTCGGCGAGGAAGCCCTGCTCCTCGGCAGTGTCGGGATCGATGGCGAGACGAGCTGCCGTATAGACCTGCACCGCCTCCTGCGGCGAGCCGACGGTAGCGGCGAGGTCCGCGGCGCTTGCCGGACTAGCGATCTCCTGCTCGAGGAAGGCCTGCGCCTCCGCCTCGATGCCGGCCTGGCGCAATCCGCCCAGGATCTGCTGCTGCTCGCCCGCGTCGATGCGGCCGTCGGCTGCGGCAGCGGCGATCATCGCGCGAAGATAGAGTATAGCCGTGTCGTTCGAGATCGCATCGGGCTCGAAGCCCGTGCCGCTAGGCGCAGCCTCGCTCAGCAGACGACGGGGATCGTCGTTCGAGATCAACGGGCGGCCGGCCTGATAGTTCTGCAAGGCCTTGAAGGCGAGCCCGCCGATCAGCGCGAGCGCGCCGAGCTTGGCCGCGCTGCCGACCACACCACGGCCCGTGCGCGTGCCCAGCAGGACGGCGCCAAGACCGCCCGCGCCAGCAGCGGCCATGCCAGGGTTGTCGCGTAGCCACTGCTGCACCTGGGCAAGCAGATCCTCCGGCGATTTCCCGGTGGCCTGCCCGAGTGCATCGCGCGCCTTCGCACCAGCGCCCGTCATCTCGTCGACCCGGCCCGCGCCTTCCTTGACGCCGGAGGTCGCCTGACCGAGCACCTGGCCGAGGATGTCCATCAGGCCGCCACCGGATTGGCCGCCACCGGATTGACCCTGCCCCGAAGGGCCCTGACCTGATTGGCCTGGCTGTCCGAGCTGCTTCTGGAGCTGGCCCAGGATGTCTCCCAGCCCGCCGAAGCCTCCGCCATCACTCGCCGGTGGCGCGGCTTGTGGCGCAGGGGCGGACGCACCACCCATCTGCTTTTGCAATTGCCCAAGGATATCGCCGAGACCGCCCAGGCCTCCACCACTCGACGGGGGCGCAGCACCAGCTCCCCCGCCAGCACCGCCGAGCTGCTTCTGGAGCTGTCCGAGAATGTCGCCGAGGCCACCCTGCTGGCCTTGCGATGCTGGCGGCGCGGCGGGCTGCGCACCCTTCATGAGGATATCGAGAATGCTTTTAGCGTCGAACATAGGCTTGCTCCGGTTAGGTAACCACGTGACGAGGAACCTAGTGCGCCCTGCCTGCGGTTACAAACGCTCTGAGTGCGAATCTTTATTCGCCGAGAGGACGAAAGGTCCGCCCGTCTCATTCGCCAGGTGCCGATTGGCCGACCTTCGGCGGCTCGTCCACCGGGCCGACGAAGCGTCCGAAAATGCGCCATATTCCGCGCGAGATGTCGTCCATCAGCACGAACACCGCCGGCACGAAAAGCAAAGAGAGGATGGTCGAGGAGATCAGCCCGCCGATCACTGCCACCGCCATAGGGGCACGGAACTCGCCACCGGAATCGATCCCGATTGCGGCAGGCAACATGCCGCCAACCATCGCGATCGTCGTCATCACGATCGGCCGCGCGCGCTTGCGGCCGGCATCGACGATGGCCACCTCCCGCGACACGCCCGCCGCCATCTGCTCGACGGCGAAATCGACCAGCATGATCGCGTTCTTGGCGACGATGCCCATCAGCATCAGAATGCCGATGACGACGGGCAAGCTGATCGGAAGCTGCGTGACGATGAGGGCTACGATGGCCCCACCGATGGACAGCGGCAGCGAGAACAGAATGGTCACCGGCTGCAGGAAACTAGAGAACAGAACCACCAGCACGGCGTACATGAGCATGATGCCGAGCACCATCGCCTTGCCGAAGCTGTCGAACACCTCCGCCATGACCTCTGCGTCACCGAACTGCTTGAGCTGAACGCCAGCGGGCAACTTCTCCGCGGACGGCAGACGCTTCACCGCCTCGATGGCATCTCCGAGCGGCGCGTTGCCCACCAGATCGGCGCCCAGCGTGACACGACGCTCGCGGTCGTAGCGATCAATCGTCGTGGGGCCTTGACCAGGCTCGAACCTGGCGATGGAGGCGAGCGGGATCGATGAGCCCGATGCCGCCGGCACCCTCAGCGCGCGAAGTATGTGCTCGTTTGCACGGGCGCCAACCTGGAGCTGGACGCGAATCGGGATCTGCCTGTCGCCGGCATCGAACTTGGCGAGCAGCGGGCCGACGTCGCCAATGGTCGCGATGCGGACAGCCTCCGCGATGGTCTCCGTCGAGACGCCGAGGCGGGCGGCAAGCTCGCGATCGGGCACGACGCGAAGCTCGGGACGCTCCAGCTCGGCCGTCGAGACGACCTCCGAGATCATCGGAAGGCGCTTCATCTCGCCAGTGATCCCGGCGGCAGCTTTCTCGACAGCAGGACCGTCGCGACCGACAACGACCATCTGGAAGCGGCGCTGACCGTTCTCCTCGAGGAACCAATAGCGGATGTCGGGAATGCGCTGCAGCTCGGCGGCGAATACCTGCTTCAACTGGCCGGCCGAAAGCTTGCGATCGTTTTTAGGCGTCGTCATCACGACGAGCGTGGCCTTGCGCACCTCGTTGCCGGAGCCCAGAATTCGCCCGCCGGTCACATATACCTGGCGGACCTCCGGTCGCTCCCGCAACTTGAGCCCGATCTCGGCTGCAACGCGGCGGGTGTCCTCGAGCCGCGACCCCGGAGACAACTCGAAGGCGATCAGAATGCGGCCGTTGTCCTCCGGCGGCAGGAAGCCGGATGGAATGAGCCTCATGCTGGCGACAGAGCCGGCGAACACGAGCAGCCCCAGCCCCACCGTCGCAACCCGATGGCGCACCGACCAGGTGATGACGCGGGTGTAGCCACGGATCACGGCTCCCTCGTGATGCTCTTTTTTGCTGTCACGCATCAGATAGGCGGCGAGAAGCGGCGTGATGAAGCGGGCAACCAGAAGTGAGAAGAACACGGCCGCGGCAACCACGAGGCCGAATTGCTTGAAGTACTGGCCGGCGATGCCGCCCATGAAGCTGACTGGCGTGAAGACCGCGATGATGGTCGCAGTGATCGCGACGACGGCGAGCCCGATCTCGTCGGCGGCCTCGAGCGCAGCGCGGTAGGCCGACTTGCCCATGCGCTGGTGGCGGACGATGTTCTCGATCTCGACGATCGCGTCGTCGACGAGAATGCCGGTAACGATCGTCAGGGCAAGGAGACTGACGAGGTTCAGGGAGAAGCCCATCATGTCCATGGCGAAGAACGCCGGTATCATGGAGAGCGGTAAGGCCAGCGCGGCGATGACCGTGGCGCGCCAGTCGCGAAGAAAGATGAAGACGACGAGGATCGCGAGCAGGGCGCCCTCGATCATGGACTTCATCGTGGCATCGTAGACGCCGACGGTGTGAACCACCTGGCTGTCGATCAACTCCAAGCGAACGCCGGGGTTCTGCGTCTGCAGCTCGGCGACGCGCTTGGCGACGGCCGCCTCGACAGTGACGTCGCTCGAGCCTTTCGCGCGACTGATGGCGAAGGCGACGATCGGCTGTCCGTTCAGCTCGGCATACTGACGTGGCTCCACGACGGTGTCGGTCACCGAGCCCAGCGCATCGAGGCGCACGGAGCGACCGCCGGGCAGAGCTATCATCGTGTTGGCGAGGTCCGCCACCGTCTTCGTGCCCGCCAGCGTCCGGATCGCCTGCTCGCGCTCGCCGATCTCGCCGCGACCACCGGCCAGATCGACGTTGGTGGCGCGAACCTGGCGATTGACGTCGCCGGCGGTGATGCCGAGCGCGAGCAGCCTGTCGGGGTCCAGCGCGATGCGGATCTCGCGCTCCACGCCACCGACGCGCTCGACCTTGCCGACGCCCTTCACGCCCTGCAGCGCGCGAGCAATGGTGTCGTCCACGAGCCAGGAGAGTTGCTCGGGCGTCATGGCCGGCGCGCGAGCGGCGTATGTGAGAATCGGCAGTCCTTCGATGTCGATGCGCTGCGTGATCGGCTCGTCGATCGTCCGGGGCAACTCGGCGCGGATGCGGGAAACGGCGTCCTTGACGTCGTTGACAGTGCGATCGGTCGGGATACCGAGCTCGAACTGGACCACCGTCGTCGAGCTCCCCTCGACGACGGTGGAATTGATGTGCTTGACGCCGGTGATGCTGGCGACTGCGTCCTCGATCTTCTTTGTGACCTGTGTCTCGAGCTCGGAGGGTGCTGCTCCCGACTGGGTTATCAGAACCTGGACGACGGGCACGTCGATGTTCGGGAACCGGGAAACGGGCAGTTGGCTGAAACTGAACAGGCCAAGCGCGATGAAGACCACGAAGGCCAGCAGCGGAGGCACCGGATTTCGGATCGCCCAGGCCGAGATGTTCGAACGGTTGGACATGCGGATCTCTTTCGGACTTCGGCTGGTCCCGGCTGATGACGAGACGGCGCGGGCATCAGTTGACTGCATGGTCCGGCAGATGGGGCGCGCCAACGCGTTGTGCCCGATCCGACCTCGATCAGTTCACTTTGGCCGAGCCGTTGCGATGCTCTACCGGGCTCACCAGATCGCCAGCGCGCAGAAACGTGCCGGCCTTGGCCACGACGGCATCACCAGCCTCGAGACCAGAGCGGATCTCGGTGCGCTCTGCTGTGGAAAGACCGACGACGACCTTGCGGGATACGACGCGGTTGTCGACGACAAGCTGCACGTAGGCGCCATCGGCACCGAACAGGACCGCACTCGACGGCACCACCAGCGCCTCCGACCTGCGCACCAGAACGTTGCCGCGCGCGAAGCTGCCGATCCGATATGCCGTGGCGTCGGCCAATGAAATGCGCACGCGGCCCTGCCTGGTCGCCCGGTCGACTTCCGGCATGACGAGGCGCACCGTGCCCCTCGCCTCGCCAGACCCAGCCACCGCGATCGTCGCAGGCTGATCGGCACGAATGCGGGCGAGATCGACCTCGGGCACCTCGGCCTCCAGCTCGATTTCACCGTCTGCGATGATGTTGAACATCGCCTGCCCCATCGCCGAGCCTGTCGCGACACCGCCGATGCGCGCATTGCGGCGGCTGATGATGCCGCCGACCGGCGCGCGAACGTCGGTACGGGAAAGCTTCCAGTCGAGGTCGCGGCGCTGAGCCTCGACCTGAGCATGCTCCGCTTCCGCCAGCTTGAGACCGTCCTGGGCCACCCGAAGCTGGGCAGCCGCAGTCCGCGCGGCGGCCTCGCGCTGGTCCAGCGTGCTCTCGGAGACGACACCGGATTTGCTCAAGGGCCGGGCCCGGTCGAGCGCATTGGCGGTCTCGACGCGACGGGCATCGGCAGCCGAGATGTTGCTGCGCGCCTGCATGATCGAGGCGGCAGCCTTCGCCAGCGAGGCTTCGCTCTGGGCAATCAGCGCCCTCATCGTCTCCTGCTCGAGGCGGGCGAGGATCTGCCCCTTCACGACGCGATCACCCTCCTCCGCGTGCAGCGAAATCAAGCGAAGGCCTTCGACCTCCGGCGCCACCAGCACTTCGAGCCGAGGGACCAACGTTCCGGTCACGAGGACGCTATCCTCGATGGGAGCCTTTGTGGCCCTTGCAACGGTGACCGCCGGCGCGGGCTCTAATCGCGCGGAGACCTTTCCCGACGGCTGCTTGGCTTGCTGGGGCCCGGCAAACCCCGCGGGAGGAGGAACGAGCGGCAACAGGCCTTTGGTGTAAAGCCCCGCAGCAACGGCAGCGACCAGCGCCGCGCCGATCAACAGCTTCTTCATGCGTTGGCTCCGTGGCTTTCCACCGGCTTGGCGCCAGGGGCACCTCGCGTTTCGGCTTCAGCGGGTACATTCAGCAGTCCCGATACGATCGCAGTAATGGCGGGGATCACACTTCTCGCATCGAAATCGGGATCAACGGCCCGACGCCAGAACATGCCGTCACCCAGAATGCAGACGATCCGGGCCAGTTCCGCCGGCGGCAGCGCCGGGCGAATCCGACCTTCGGCGGCTGCGCGCTCGAACAGCTGAACGAAGCTTTCGAATACGAACCGGTCCACCGAGCGATAGATTTCACCGACGGCAGCGTTGCGGGTCGATTCCAGGCCGATCTCGACGCACAGCAGACGCTTGTGTTGCGGCTCCTCGACCGCGTAGTGCTCGCCGAGCCTGGCCAATGCGGCAGCGAGGTCGGGCATTCCAGCCAATACTGCGAGCTCGTCGGCCAGCTTGTTGCGATCGCGCTCGGCGATGCCGGCGATCAGGGCCTCTTTCGAGGCGAAGTACACGTAGAGCGCACCGGCGCTGACGCCGGCCTTCTTGCAGATATCCTGGATGCTCGTGCGGTGAAAACCGGAGCGCGCGAAGCAGATCTCGGCTGCGTCGAGGATATGAGTGCGGCGTGCAGCTTGGGTCGAAGGGCTGAGCTTGGGCATGAGGTTGACGGGTCCTCCCGCGGCGCACGAGCAGTCGGCGCATCGAGCTGATGCATTGCAGTGGCTGCTCGCAACTGCAAAAATAAAACGAACGACCGTTTTTTATACGAGCCCGTCCTTCTGTCAAGTCCGCGAGGGCTACCTGCGTTCAAATCTCCGTATGTCGTCCTGCCGTCCCATCCTAGGGCGACCGCGAAGCCAGACATCCGCCCACGCGCCGGAATTGTTCTGTCGCCATCTGAGACCACAGGAGTGCGGGGCTGTCAGGCCAGAATGAAGTCGATGCAGTGCCGGCGCGTGCCAACCGACAATACTGCCGCTCGTTGCTAACGCTCGGCGTGCGGCTGGCGCCGACTTCAGCGTCAATGCACCGCCCGATTGCCCCGCTGGCTCCGCGGTCGGCTACAGCCTCTGCCGCCTGCGTCCGTAGCCGGCGGCCACGAAAAAGGGCCGGTGGGATGCCACCGGCCCGATCGCGTTGGAGAAGAAAGCTCCATTACTCGGCGCAGAGACTATAACGGCTGGATCCGGCCGATAAATTGTCCACGCGGATATTGAACAAGCCCGCATAGCTGGACGGGAAGTTGAACTTGCAACGGGTTTTCAGATCCGCTGTCTGCTCGCAGACCTGGTTGCCATAAGTATCGGTCACCGACAGCTCGATCTGCTGGGATTCGGCGACCAGCTTGACGGCTGACTTGGTATCCCACATCGACTCCTTATACATCGACGTCAGCTCGGCCCAGTCCATCGAAGGAACCTCTCCCTCGATGCAGGAAATTCCCGGATTTAGCTGCTGAGCGATTGCCGAGCCGCCCACGGCGACACCGGAAACTACGATGGCGCCGAGCGCCCACATCTTGAACTTGCCAACCATAACGCTGTCTCCTTGGCATGCTGCGGATACGCGAATACATATACCTGCTTCCGTAACTCCGATCCGGTGGTGATGGCGTAAGGGTCTGGGTTGGTTTGCGAATCAGCTATTTCTCTTGTCGAGGGCGGCTCACTCGGCAGGTGATGGGATGCGAAGCTTCGAGATCGTGCAGTCGGACACCGACACG
>CAMAYR010000201.1 GCA_945862355.1 Devosia equisanguinis
CCGCCGGGGCGTGTCGCCCCCGCGAAGTGCGAAGCCTGCGCGCTTTCGCCCTTCTGCCACCGGCCACCCCGATCCAGCCACTTGCAAAGCAGCCAGCCGAACGGTGCGCAAAGTCACCGATTCAGGTAGAAGATTGCACAAAAAGGAGATGACCTGAAGAGCATGGGCGCCAATCGCAATGGGCTGTAGGTTGTCGGTCCACAAGTTTCGAAATCAGCCAAATGTCAAACGTCTACAGCTTAGGTTCGTGGGGGCTGCAATGAACATGCCTTTTGTATTCTAATGCCATGGATATGGGGCGTCGGCTTTCAGCAGTGACAAGGTTACAATGTTGAAAACTGCGTTTCCCGAGACGTATGCCTGGGATATCAATATCGACCCCAGTATCTCGCTACCTTATTTTGAGAGAAACGTGAATGATGTACTAGCTGGTCGCGCTCAGAACGCAGAGGCGGTAGTGATTTATGTCGGAACGTCGCTCGGTGGCTGGTATGCAGCAGAACTCAGCTCATCATTCCACGTAGATGCAGTCATCATTAATCCTTCGTGGAACCCCAGCGAAGCGCTTAAAAAGTACGGAGTACCCGAAGATATCAGACTGAAGTATACGCCAATGAAGTGGCCGCGGCGGGCCAAATATTTCATCGGAAAGAACGATGAAGTCATTGACTTCGAACCCGTACGTTCAATCCTGGAAGAACTCGATACCGATTGGGTCGATAATGCAGGTCATCGATTTAATGGGCCTGAATTTCAGAAGGTTATTGAGCATATCGATATCCTTTGTCGAGGGCACACTCGGGACAACCATCGGAAGGCAGGAGATACAGAATGAGAAGGACATCTTTGACCCATCCGTTGAAGATAGCGGCTATTTCCGCTGGGCCCTCCATGGGGCGAGTAGGCATCACCTTCTTCCCAGGGAAGCATGACCAGTATGCCGCTACCGGGTATTGGGATCGTGATCTATCGCTCGACCTCGATGCGATCCGAGATTGGGGAGCTGCCGCCGTCGTTACATTAGTGGAGCCGCAGGAGTTAGTGCTCCTTCGTGTGGAAAATCTTGGCGAAGAAGTTCGTCGTAGAAGCATGTTGTGGTTCCACCTGCCGATCGTCGATGTGTCGACGCCAGATCAAGGTTTCGAGCGGCACTGGGAAACTGCTGGTGCCGAGCTTCGCACGCTGCTGCGAAGCGGACGCGATGTCTTGATACACTGCCGGGGTGGGCTTGGACGAGCAGGTACGATCGGAGCGCGGCTTCTGATCGAACTCGGCATGGAGCCGAAGACCGCGATCAGTCGTGTGCGCACCGTCCGTCCGGACGCCATCGAGACAAGCGAGCAAGAAGAGTATGTTTTGGAAATCGGCGTGAGTCCGTAGTGAAACCTGGAGAAGATCATGGATTGGTTCGAGAGACTCACGGGGTTCCGGGAAAGCAACTACGAAGAAACGCGCGCCCGGCTCAAGGTCGAGGGCGGAAGACTGCACTCTCTAGTCAACGGTGCAAGCTATGGGATCGGCGAGCTTGAATTAGTTTCACTTCAGGCGCTTCGTGAAAGGGCAAAATCCGCAGGAAACCTACCTGGACGGGTCAAGACGAGCGTGGTCACAGGCGATGTACGGCAGATGCATAAGTCTCCCGAAAATGCCGGCGCACTTTTCCAAGTCGCTTCCCAGTTCAATCTGCTTGAGATGGCGGGGCCAGATGTGACACCGGAAGATGGTGTGACCCGATATCAAAGCGATCCCACTCAAGGGCCAGCGTGCGCCATCGCCGCCGGCGCCGCGACCATCTACCGTAATTACTTCGCTCCCATCGGGGGTAACCAGGGCCAGACCGCGATGCGGCAACTTGATGGGCTCGCCAATCTTGGCACCGCGTTGAGCAGCGACCTGAAACTGCCCGTCGGAGATTTATGGAGGATGCAGAACGGCTACGCACTGTGTACCCAAGCAGGCCTCGATGCCATCACTGGATATCTCGAAACGCTGACCACCGACCAGACCGATGACCTGCGGGAAAAATTGTGCATCGGAATACATCGTGATGTGGAAGTCACAGAAGCTGCGGGGCCAGAACGGCCGCAGGTTTCTCAGTCATTCTGCTCGGCGCTCCCGGTCGCCTACAGCGGCGTGCCTAGTGCGCGTTGGGAGCCGTTCGCGGGGCTCGTATTGGAGGCCGCATACGAGGCCACGATGTGGGCCACCGTGCTGAACGCGCACCGCGGCGTGTCAAATGTCGTTTTCCTCACATTTCTCGGTGGAGGCGCTTTCGGTAATCGCAGTAGCTGGATCTATGCCGCCGTGCGGCGGACGCTAGAAATGATGAAGCCGTTCGATCTAGACGTGAGGCTTGTAAGTTACGGGACACCGTCCGAGGAGATGCTGGCGATCGCTGAAGAATTCCGGTGATCGAGCCCGCGCAGGATTTGGGATCACGTCCGCACGCCAATTACCGTTTATGTTTCGCTCCTTGGACATGATGATGGATCAAAGCCTTGTGCGAGCTAGATCACGAGCCTGTTTTCGAGGCTGGGTTTCAAGCCACTGCTGCAGCACCGCGATGACATGGTCGCGCTGGTCGGCAGTCAGGTGGTGACCGATCGGGATGGCGTGCCATTTCTCGAGGCATGATAGAATCGGAGCGAGCAGCGGCTGCGCGCAAGAAGAAGGTTGCCCCAGACCACTGACGCACATCTGCTCCGCTCAAAAGCGGGCACCAGAATTGATGCGCCGCTGCGTGAGCCGGAGCGTCGATTGGCAGTGCACGTCAGGCACCGAGTTCGGCAATGTCATTGGCGGGCAACAAAATCGGGACTGCACCATTGGCGATGCAGTCCCGTGCTAGCCGGGCAGGCCCGGGGCCCCGAGCGCGCGGTATTCACTCGAGGATCGTGGGCAGCCGCGTGGCAGTCCTGGCGACATCCACGCGGGCAGACACCGGCGGCTTTCACTATACCATTCCGCAAACGTCTCTTTTCGCTATCCGCAGGTTGGCATCGACACCAAGGTTGGATGGGTGGCGTTGTCGTGCCTCTGAAAACGTAACGCCCGGCACCGCGTGATCGCGTGCCGGGCGCCAGCCACAGACGTGGTCGGTTGGGAAGCCTATGGCGCGTGCAGAGGGCTCGAGTCGGTGCCGAGATCGAGCTTGTCCTGTTTCGCCGTTCGAAATTTACCAGTCGCCGCACCTTCCGAGTTCTCCGGAACTCGGTTCTTGGCGCGCGGGACGCGCTTGGCCTTGCGCGGCTCGACCGCAGCCGGGGCGGGCAAGCCGAACAACTCGGCAAGCGTGATGCCGAGGGCCGAGGCGGCTGCCGTCGCGCGCGACTTCAGCGCCTCGATCTCGGTGTCCTTGCGCGATGCGATCTCGCGATCGATCGATTGCTTGATATCGATCAGCTTATCGAAGCCGAGCGCTTTAGGGTCTTGCTCGATATCTTTCCGGGGGTCTTTCTTGTGCTTTCCGAACATCAGGGTTCTCCAAGGGTTGAGAGGTTGAACGGTGGGTGGCCAACCCGTTGATAGGGGCCGAGAAGATCTCCGTTGGCTGGGGGAAAGCGAGGCTCGTTCGCCCAATCTCTGGTGTGCGCGAACAGCAGATGCGTGCACGGGCCGATGACGGTCCGGCACAGTTCCATCATGCTGGCCATCCGCACCGGCGAGGTGGTGACGAACAGCAGAACCGAATTCGGGAAGCCGTAGTGGCTGGCGTAGCGGCGCTCCTCGAAGCACTCGCGGTAGTGCTCGAGCTTTTCCTTGATGGTGCGGCGCGCGTAGCCGGCGGTCAGCGGTTCGGTGCCGCGATCGATTTCCTTGCCGAGCACGAACAGCCAGCGCCCGTTGCGCGTGATCGCGAACGGTTTGCCGTCCGGCACGAGCTTGCCCTGGCGCAGCGGGATGGTGTGGGGCTGCTTGCTGTCGAGCGTCGCCGCCGGAACCTTGCCGCTGGCTGCGAGCTCCGGCCATGCAACGAGGCGGGCCGCCGGATCGGCGGCGACGGCGAGCGCGATCGAGGCCTGTACCATATCTTCGAGCAGGCGATGCGCGAACGGGTCGCGATCACGCACGCGCTTGTCGCCGAGCTGCGCGTCGGCCTTGGCGGTGCGCTCGTAGATCGGATGCTTGTACCAGTCCTGCCGGCGCTCGAGGTAGTTATGCGGTGTTCGGGCGAGCCTGCCGAGACGCTTGGCAACGCGAAGCTGATCGCCGCCGACGAAGGCGTGGATCCAGTTCGACGGCAGATGTCGGTAGCCATGCTCGGGATCGAGCAGGCGGAAAATGGCAAGGTCACGCTCAGACAGGAACAACGCGTCGCCGTCGACACTACTGCCAACGCGGCCAACCAGCGATTTCGCTTTGCGGGTTTCCATGCAAAGCAAGGTGGGAGCTGGCGAGAGGCGTGTAAAAGGTCGGTAAGAGGAGGGATGAGGACGGTTGGTGGGGCTTGCGCGAGTATGACGTGGCGATCACGTTTTGGTGATCAAGCTTCTCTGCGAGTTGACGACCGGCGGTCCGGTCTCGATCGAAGAGAAGGGCCGATTATGTTGAGATAAGCCTCTGCGGGAGATATGCGACGACTGAAGGGCTGCTTATCTTGGCAGCTAACGGGATCAGCTCACTGACTTCCGAGATAACCAATCCGCTCAAGAGACTTTCTCGTCGCCACATACGACGTGAAGTGGCCCTCGAAACTGACCAGGAAGCAATCTTCGGCAAGCTGCTGAATGGTTGCAGGCTGATTGCTGTCCCACTCGTAGATCGTTCCCCCTCTCACGTAGACCTGAAACTTCGAAGTGAGCTTGGACTTCTCATAGCGCCACCGCGCAGTCCGCAGTTCAGGACCGCACATAAAGCGTCCGCTCGTCCGCCCCAGCTCGCGCCCCTGCTCATCCACCGACCTTACCGTAATCGTCTTGCGATGTGGAACATTCGACGGGTGATGAGCTTCGATCCAACCAAGCGCAGCAGAAAAGGCTGCCGACGGCGTATCACCTGAGAACTCGGGAGCATCGAGTTCTTGGATAGTTGCTGCGTAGTGGTGGAAGCCCTGCGGCCGCCAGTCAGACATCACTGCTTTCCTTGGAGTAACGACAATCGGCGCGGCGGTTGACCAGCCCCCACCGAGTAGTCTTTGGATGTTATTTCAGCGGCAGTCTTGACGCTAGACCGAGCGTGGCCGTCGGAGCCACCCCCACGTTGACCGGCGGTGTCTTTATTGTCGAACCCGGCCCAGGTCATTCTGCCAGCCGGAATGGAGGGCCAGTTACCAACCCTCGGTTGGCTTCGACGGATCAGAGTGCGTCGGCGTGGCCGGTGGCGGCGCCTGGTCGAGAGAGGGGCGCGCAACCACCGGCCCGGTTGCCCCCTCCGCTAATCGCAACGGCTCCGCCAACAGTTTGCGCGATCGATCCCGCAGTACCTCATGTGCGGCCTTCGTCATCCTTGGCTCGGTCTCCGCGAGCCCAAGCGGCACCTGCAGCGTCACGGCGGCCGGCGTCAGGTTGCGCACGTAGCAGGCGAACTCGGTCGTGCTCTTGCGCTTGCGCGTCGCCATAAGCACGCCGCTCGACGTCCGCATATCGGAATCGAGTGCGTTGGCGTCTTTTTGCGACACGCCACCGGCGAAGCGGATGGCGGGGTTCGTCATGATCGAGGAGCTCAGTGCGGGCGAGAGCTGATCGAGGAACTGGTGGGCGAGCGTGACGCCGAGCTTGAACTTCCGCGCCTGGATCAGCAGCGTGTCGATGTTGTCGTCGAAATAATCGGCGGCTTCATCGATATACAAAAAGGCTGGCCGGCGGTCGCGTTCCGGCTGCGCCGCGCGTTCGAATACGGCCTGCATCACGAGTGCAATCACGTAGCGCCCGAAGAACGACGAGGCCTCGGCCTTCAGCACATCCTTCGCGGTATTGACCAGGACGATCTTGCCAGTGTCGAGCGCACTCTTGATGTCGAGCTTGTTGCGGGGGTGAGAGAAGATGCGCTCAAACGTCGGGTTCGACAGGATGCCGTAGAGGCGGCGGCGGATCTGCTGCTTGGTAGCCGTGAACGAACGATCGGCGAATTCGTTCTTGAAGAACGCTCGCGTGGTGCCCGTGAGCCGATCGATGTAGGACTGGAACGGAGCGGTATCCTCCATCAGCTCGCGCAGAGTCTGGATGTTCGCGCCGGGGATGTCGAGCATCAGGCGTGCGAGATACCGGAAGATCACCGACTGCTTCTGCGTCAGTTCGGCGGAGATCGCACCGAAAAGGTAATCGTAGAGTTCGATGATGCCGGCCAGGATCTGCTCGCGCTCGCCGAGCGAGAGCTTGTCCAAGCGTGCCTGGTTGATGTCGAACACATTGAGGCACAGCGGGAACTCCGTATCGGCCGGATCGACGACCAGCAGCCGGTCGTCCAGCGCCGGATCGAAACGGGCGAGACGCGACAGCTTCGCGAGCATGTCGCCCTGGCTGTCGATGATGACGACGCCGGGTCGAGCCGGATCATCGAAGTCGGCCAGCGCCAGGCTCTGAATGAGCTGGGTCTTGCCGTGGCCGGTGCCACCGATGATGTGGCAGTGCTCGAAGCGGCGCTCGAGCGGAATCGCGAACGGGACGGGCAGCTTGGCAAATGCCAGGAACGGCGTGTGGGCGAGATAGGTTTCGGCAAGTTGCATCGGTGCCAGCTGAGAGACTTCGGGCG
The DNA here is from genome assembly GCA_945862355.1 of Devosia equisanguinis. Lineage (GTDB taxonomy): Bacteria > Pseudomonadota > Alphaproteobacteria > Rhizobiales > Hyphomicrobiaceae > CAMDPA01. The sequence goes on from CAMAYR010000201.1 coordinate 6,691, forward strand.
TGATCAACTTGGCCGGATTGGCGCGCGCCTGCTCCACCGTCATTCCCGACGCGGCGAGCACGTTGAGGATGATCTGGTTCCGTGTCGCAGCAAACGTCAGTGCGGCGATCGGATCGTTGCCGTTGCCTGATTCCTTCACGATCGTGGTGACGATCTTGGCGACGAACAGTCTGGGATCGGCGATGAGTGAGAGTAGCGGTGTTGTGAGCGTCGGCTTTTTGTCATCGACTTCTTCGCCGAACGCAGCGTCGGGCAGATCCTCCTCGGTAATGCCGATCACCAAGGTGGAGACGGTCTTAGCGAAAGCAGCTCGGATGCGTTGCTCGTGAACGAGATAGGGCTCCAGGTCGGCCAGCCGACGGCGCAGCGGCATGGAATAGGCATCGCTGCCGGCATGTGCGGGATCGAGAGGCGGGAAATCGAAAGCCAGTTCATTCTGATTGAGAAGCGCGACGATGACGTCGACGAATCCGACGCCAATCGAAAGCGTCGGCTGCCGCTCGGCCGCATCGAGGCTCGCCACCGTTAGCTTATAGATGAGATCATGAAGTGCTTTGGCATTGCCGTACAACGACCGCCCATAGAGATCAGCCAGACGCCGATGATAGTTCGCGATTGGCTCGAGCTTGCCTGTGAACACCCGCGACGGACGCCAGCCGGCATGGCTCAAATCCTCCAGCCACGATGGGATTGAAGAGACGATCTGGCCAATCACTTCGCTGAGTGGCGGCGTTGATTTGTCCATCGCTCATTCTTCGCCTGTGAATGCACTCTTCACGATTCCGATGCACTGCTTGAGAAGTCCGACGACAGCGGACAGAATGAAGAGCACGATGGCGGGCACGAAGTTTCCGTTGGCGATGCCGACCACGATCACGAGGATCAGGATAATCCAGAACGCGAACCAGGCCCAACGCGCGATACTCACGGTGGTGCGTGCGCCGCGGGCGGCCCGATCGTAGGCGACCTGACTACCCGAGATGCTCTGCGCCCGAAGCAGCTCCTTGCGGTAGCCCATGTTGCGCGGATCGAGCGCGACAGCTTGCTCGAGTGCAGCGACGGCTTCGCGCTTCCTGAACATGTCGGCATTCAGCATTCCGATCCAGAAGTAAGCGTTGGCAGCATCCGGCGTCAGGTCCAGCACCTGCTCGAAGAGCTTGATCGATCGCTTCGGATTGTCGGCGATCCGGCACATCGCCTCGTAATAGATGGCGTTTGACTTCATAGTAGCGAGGGTAAGGATGACCTGATCACCATCCTTGTCCTCGACGGTTAGCGTTGCGGATGGATCAGCCCGTTCCGCCACATCGAGTTGGCGACTGATCAGCGACAGCGTGTTGAGCACTTTCGTCGCATATGCGGGATCGGTCAGCGTGTTGCCGATGTCCTCGCTGAACTCGTCGAAATAGGCGAGCGCGAGCTGCATCGCATCGACCGCGGTCTCGGTGTCGCGCGGCACATCGGGGACATCCGGAGCACCAACCTCTTGGATAGACAGGATCGGTTTGGTTACCGGTGCTGCCGGTGGCGCAGCGGCTGGCCCGCGCCAAATCCGAAAGCGGATTGCAATGCGGCGAGCGCGGCGGCGGAGTGAGCGCCAGATGGACCGTCGGCGCGTGCGCTGGCCGGTCGCCACGAGTGGCAATACGGTTGCCGACGCACTTGCGGCAGCCGGCGGGCGGCGAACTATCACGAATGCGAGTGCCAGGCCGAGGGCCGTGGCGACACCGCCGGTGATCTGCGTCGAGAGTGGAAGATCCCGGACCAGCGAAGGAACAGACTGTGCCCATACGACTGCGGCCGTGCCGTAACTGGACAGTGCCACGACTGCGCGATTGATCGGCGAAGCTGCTGTCCTCCATTCGTTTAGCTTGGCGCGCTCGCCATCCGAGGCAGCAGGGGAGGCCAGTGCGCGGTCGCACGCTTCGATCGATCCCGACTGGCATGCATCACCGTCGGCGCGGAACGCCAGAGCAGCGTCCCGCCAAGCGCGCACCGAATCGAATTCCGTTCTGTTGGCATACTCAGATTGGAGCGCGCGATCGCAGCCGCCGACATCATAGCGGCGGCACGCCTCGAGGGACGCAATCAGCGCCTGCATGCCAGCAGCGCGGCGCTCTTCGGCTATGCGTGCACGCCGGATGCGCTCAGCCTCGGCGCGTTGCCGCTCGACTTCCAGCTGACGTTGCCGAGCCGCCTCCTGTTCGCGCTCCAACTGTAGACGCCGCGCTTCATTGGCGGCCTCTATCCGCCTTTGCCGTTCGGCCTCTGCTGCCTCGATCCTACGTTGGCGTTCCTGAGCGGCACGCTCGGCCTGCTGGCGGCGCTCGGCCTCCTCCCGCGCTACGATCGCGTCGGTAATTTCGTTGCGCTTGGTGAGCAGTCGTTGCCGATCCTCGGCGGTCAGGTGAGGGTACTGAATTGCTGTATCGCAACCCGCGAGATTGTCGGCGCTGAAACAGGCGTTCCAGTAGCCAAGAAAGACCTGCCAATCCTGGTTGTGCTGTTGTTGCTGCTGTCGCTGGAATTGTCGTTGTTGTTGTCGCGTGATTTGGCGATCGATCTGGCCAGCGAAGAAATCGAGAATTGGTCCGGCGTTCTGCGCGAACGCTAGCGATCCCGACAAGCACGGGAGCAGCGCGAGTAGCACCAAACGTGCGTGTCGCATGACAATCGACCTGTTTTTATATCACTGAAGCAAGACTACAGAGAGGGAAGAGGGACCGTTCAGAAATCATATCTGGATCCTGAATCGGTGACTTTGCGCACCGTTCGGCTGGCTGCTTTGCAAGTGGCTGGATCGGGGTGGCCGGTGGCAGAAGGGCGAAAGCGCGCAGGCTTCGCACTTCGCGGGGGCGACACGCCCCGGCGGCTGGCACTGCGACGCTG
>CAMAYR010000202.1 GCA_945862355.1 Devosia equisanguinis
GCCAGCGTCGCAGTGCCAGCCGCCGGGGCGTGTCGCCCCCGCGAAGTGCGAAGCCTGCGCGCTTTCGCCCTTCTGCCACCGGCCACCCCGATCCAGCCACTTGCAAAGCAGCCAGCCGAACGGTGCGCAAAGTCACCGATTCAGGATATAGCCTTCGAATTAAAGCGCATTCAAATCCACCGCGGCCTTTTTCACCAAACTTGCGTCTAAGTTATGTCGCCGCATAAACAAAAAATTTACCAGCATTCGGAGTTTTCATCAAAGCCCATTCAAATCCCGAGAAATCCACCTGTCGCGCGGCATTTTACATAAATTGCCTCGCCCAAGTTCGGCAAAAATAGAAACGAGTCCCCTACAAAAGCTGCACGAAGACCCAAGCAGTACTGTTGAAAAAAGGGAAACTCCCATGACACGCCCCAACCTCACATCGCGGTTCGCAAACGACAAGCGCGGCAACGTCGCGATCACGCTGGGACTGGCCGTCGTGCCGGCCGTGATGTTCATCGGCGGCGCCGTCGACTTCGGCAACGCCTACAGAACGAAGCAGAAGATCCAATTTGCCGCCGACGCTGCCGTGCTCGCCGCAGCCGCCATGCCGAGTGGAACGGCTGCGCAGGCCCGCGAAACTCGCGCCCTCGCTCTATTCAACGCCAACACTGCCGGACTGAGCGGGGTCACGCCGACCGCCACGGCGAACGGCAACTCCATCTCGCTCAGCGCCCAGGGTTCCGTGAACACGTCGTTCCTCAAGATCGCCAACATCGACACATTGAAAGTCAGTGGTTCCTCGAGCGGCTCAGTCAGCTACACGACCTCGACTTCGAACACGACGACGGGCACCACCGTGAACGGCAAACTGTGCCTTCTGGCGCTCGATCCCGATGCAGCCAACGGCATGATCTCGCAGGGCACGCCGAATATAAACTATGTCGACTGCTGGGCTCACACGAACTCGACCTCGGCGACCGCCATTGCCGGCGGCGGCAGCGCCCAGGTTGTCGGCCAGGGCCACAGCGCCGTGGGCGGCGTCGAAGCCTCGGCGAACGCGGTCTACTCGCCGACGCCAACAGGCGGTCGGGGCGTCGTCGCGGACCCCTTCGCCAGCGTCAGCGCTTACACGCTTCCCCATTCGTCCTACCAGCCCACATTCACTCCCCCGCCCATCCCCTCCGCCTGCAAGGCAAGCGGCCTCAACCTCAAGAAGAACACCTTCACCTTGGAGCCGGGTCGCTACTGTGGCGGCATCAACATGCAGGCCCAGGCGACCGTGCACCTTCAGCCGGGCGTCTACATCATCGACAGCGGCATCTTCAACGTGCAGGCTGGGTCGACGATCACTGGAACCGACGTGCTGCTTTACTTCGTGGGCACCAGCGCGCGCTTCACCGTCATCGGTGGCGGCACCGTCAACCTCAAGGGACGCACCTCCGGTCCGGATGATCTCAAGGGCTTCCTGTTCATTGCCCATCCCGACGCCTGGCGCGGCCTGACCTCCAACATCCAGGGCGGCGGCAGCTTCACGATGGAGGGCATGATCTATGCCCCGACACAAAACGTGCTGATCACCGGCAACGGTGACGCCAACGGCTCCTCCAACTTCTTCGCCATCGTGGCCAAGAGCTTCGAGTTTCGCGGCAATGGAATCTACCGCTTCAAGCCGTGGAATTCGGCAAGCAACATGCCGGACCTGATGCCGACACTGCCCGTGCAGACGACGACCACGACAACCACCAACCAGGTGATCGACAAGGTCAGGCTGAACTGAACCATGCCACAAGACAGCCGAACTGCTTGTAGCCTGCCGGGGGGAAGCAACCGCTTCCTCCCGGATTTTTTTCAGGCGCGACGCCTCACCAGATGGTCTCAACGTCCGCTCACTTTATTGCCCCGACATCTCCGGGCGAAAAGCCGCGCGGAGATGTCGGGGTAATCAACTCGGCTCGTGCGCGCCCCCAAAACGACCTGGCGTATCCGTTACCCGGACTGGTCCGGCAATGCGTCCAACCGGTCGAGCGCTTCTCCAAGCCGCTCCCGGTGCGATCCGAGCCATCTGCCCATTCGCTCGTCGAATTTCGTCAGCGCGTTGTGCGCACGCATCACGCGCTTGCGTCCTTCGGTCGTGAAGCGAAGCTCCACCGCAGCCGCCGCCTCTTTCGGCTTGGCCCTCGTCACCAACCCGCGCAGTTGCAGCGCCCTGACAGAGCGCTCCAGCGCCGCCTCGTCGAGCGCGACGAGCTTGGCGACGTCCTGGATGGTGCCGCCATCGCAACGGTCGATGGCGTACACCACCATCATGACCTCCGTGTCGAGATCGAGCTGGCCCAGAAACTCGGCGATCCTCGCATCGACAACAAGCTGCGCTTGTCTGAGCCTGATCCACAATGGCGGCTCGATTTCCTCCTGGAACACCTTAGCCATCGGCAGCCTCGGTCGCGCACGACGCGGCAAGCAAGAGGTAGGAACGAGCCAGAGAGAAACGATGAGCGCGCGCGCTGGGTTGCGCCTCGCGGCAAACGGAGAAACGAAGCATCTCTGCTCCCTTCTTTGGATGAAGTGATCGGGCACGCCGCCCCGCCGTGCTCGCAGCACGGGCAAACGGGAAACGGCGTGCGTTCGATGTGTTTCAAGCCAACGAAGGAGGCCCGCGGATCGCCGGCCGCAGAAATACCTTGCGCGGGCGCAAATCCGTTGCCGGAGCCGCCAGGAGAGGCACCCGAATATACGCGCGATCGACCACCAGCTTGCCGCCGAGCGGCAACGCTACCGTGGCGCAGATCCGACAATCAGAACATTCGTGCCCGGTTTCGCCAGGCACACTCCCGTCGCCGGCTGCCTTGTGGCAACTGGCAGACTTCAAATCCTGGACAAGGGCCGCAACAGCAGGATCAAGATGGCTGTCCCCGATACGGGCCGCCCCCGAGCCGACGGGAAGCGCCGCCAGCAGCAACGACAGCACCAGCCATCCCGCAGCGACGCCAACGGTCGCCTTCTGCTGCCATGTCCGCCAGGACATCGGATCGAGCTCCGGTCGATTCGGTGTGGAATCTTACGATTCTATATTTTTTGCATAACACCAATGAGAACTGCCGTGCAAGTCAGGAGCCCTCCCTGTTGGCATCTCCTTCCAGCAAGCAAGCCGCATCTTCGGCCACCGCGGCGCGGGCCCCGTCACGCGAGAACATCCCCGTCGCGGCCTCTGCATGCTCGGCATTCGGCCGACCCACCGTAATAATACGCAAGCCCTGGTCAAAAGCCCCCGCTCGGTAGGCGAATGAATTAACCCGACATTAACTCGCAACTCAAACGAAATTGCTCTGCCTCGATATTCTATTCCTGACCATTCCATCAACTCATATCGGATTGAACCGCACATCTATAAGAATTCACGGAAATGCACCAGCAATTGAAAATGGGATAGATCCAAATTCGGCTCACTGACCCAAACCAGGGAGCACCCCAATGAAGAGCCTTCATCCCACACTGCGTCGCCTGCTCGCCAACGAGCGCGGCAACGTCATGATGACCTTCGGCCTGACCTCGATCATCGCCATCGCCGCAGTCGGCGGCGCCGTCGACTTCGGCCGCGCTTACAAAGAGAAGTCGCGGATGCAGAACGCGCTGGACGCCGCCGTTGTCTCCGGCGTCTCCAGGCTGCGCGCAGGCGCCGAATGGTCCGCTGCCGAGCCCCACGCACACGGGATCTTCCGCGCCGTGTTCGATAATGCCGTTCAAAAAACCGCTGGGAACACACCGACCGCCGGTCTCGACCAGCCGATCGTCCAGTTCCAGAAGACCGGAACCTCGATTGCCGGCACGGTCACGATGACCACTAATACGCCGTTCCTGAACTTCATGATCGGCCAGAATCTCAACGTCGGCGTTGCAAGCACCGGCGCTCCGCCGTCCGGCAAGCAGCTCGAGGTCGCCCTGATGGTCGACCTGACCGGCTCGATGGGCTGGAACGCCGAGGCCGGCGCCACTTCCGCTGATTGCAACATCGTCGCCACACCGCAGAAGAAGATCGACTATCTGAAGTGCGCTGGCGAGGACCTGCTCAACATCCTCCTGCCCGCGAACGGCTCCAACGACGGCAGCGTCAAGATCGGCATTGCGCCGTTCGCCGACTACGTCAACGCTGGCCCGTATGCAGCCCTAGTGGTCGATCCGGTCCTCTATCCGGCCACCGGCGGCACCTACTCGCCGCGCGAGAACCTCGCCAATACGCGCCAGGGCATCTTCACCGGCTCGTACTCCGGCAGCTCCACGACCGCGCCCGACCCGTCCACCGGCTCGCAGTTCGGCGCGATCGGCACGACTGCACCCACCGGCACCACCAACACGGCGGCCGGCGCCACCTACTCCAACAACCACTGCGTCCCGGCGACATATGCACCGTCAGATCCGGTTCCGGGGACTCTGAACTCCACGATCCAGCGGTGGTCGTCGTGGGGAGCCGGCTATTTCGGCGGCGTGCCGGTCACGATCACGGGCAACGGAGCGAAGCCGCACTCGCTGCTCGACGCAAACGCGACCAGCGCGTTCCAGGGCTCCGGCCGTCTCGCCTACGGCATCTGGCGGCTTCGCCGGACCGGTAACCAGTGGACGTACGACATCTCGGGCACGATGAACAGCGCCGGCCAGTACTATGCGCCGATCGTCACGAACCGGAACTCGGCGACGGCGATGATGCACAACGGCTATCCGGTCGGCGTCGCGATCGACTCCAACGGTAACGCCCGAAACAGCTCCAGCCGACCGGCTGGTGTGTCCAAGAACTGGAACGGCTTCTACCGTGCCAACAGCTTCAACTCGGATACTCAGACCTGGAACCTCACATGGGTGTCCGGCAACGAGCAGCTCTACGTGCCGCTCTACAACAACGTCGAGACGGGCTATGTGGCGGGCTCGACGGGTGGCACATATGCCGGTTGCGAGACGGCCTCGACCGGCTCGCAGACGGCAACGAGCCAACTCGTCACCTGCGTCACGGAGCGCCGGAACGGCTCTGATCTCGACTTCACGGCAGCCGCCATCGGCACCGGCCGCTTCGTCGGTCCTTACAACCACGGCAGCACGTCGAAGTCCAACTACAGCTCGGACGGCAGGTGCTGGTCGTCGGGTCGCGAGATGCCGGCTGTCATCCCCCTCACCAACAACCGGTCGACGCTCAGCAGCTTCTTCGAGACGGCGACGGTGGGCGGCGCGACTGCCGGCCATCTGGGAACGGCATGGGCGTCCTACATCCTGTCGCCAAACTTCGCCACCGTGTGGCCCAGCAACGCGGCAACCGCCTACAACACCGCCAGCGTGCAGAAGGCGGCGATCCTGATGACCGACGGCGAGTACAACATCAAGTTCTCGACCGGGGGTGTATCGACCAACACCTCGGCCAAGCAGGCGCTGATGCTGTGCAAGGAAATGCGTGACCAGGGCATCAAGGTGTTCACGATCGGCTTCGGCTTCGGCGCAAACGTGACAGCGCCCAACGTCAACGTCATGACCGCAACCCAGCGCACAACCGCAGCCAGCAGCGGTACTGCCCAGGAGAGAGCGATCGACACTCTGGCAAAGTGCGCCAGCGACAACTCCACCTACTTCTTCCCATACGACGGACAGGCGCTCCGGACGGTGTTCCAGAACATCGCATCGACGCTGTCGTCCGACCTTGCCGGTGGCAACGCCCGCCTCACGAACTGAGCCAGGCCGACACATTCCAGAGGAGGCGGGCTCCATCTGCCTGTCTTCCCGCTCACCCAGTCAAACAAACCAAACCTCAGGAGCCTTCGATGAAATACGCCATCGCCTTCCTCGCCTTCGTAGTCCTTGCTCCGGCGGCCAACGCCCACCGAGAGGAATCCGAGGACACCAGCACACCCACGACAGTCTGCATCGAGGTCAACGGCGAGACGATCTGCAATTGATCGTCAGCCACCTCGCACCGCACACAAGCAAAAAGGCCGCCCCGAAGGGCGGCCTTTCCAATTTCAGTACCGCAACTCAGGCGGCCTTTACATCGAAGACGGGCGGCTTCTTATCCTCCTCGTGTTCCATGCCGGACTTCAAGGCTATGCCAATGTACCGGACCCTTCCTGCGATTTTGGCTTTCTGCACACCCAACTCACCGAATTCACGTCCGAAAGTAGGTAGTGCCAGAGGCTCCTTCTTCAGTTCCTCACACCATTCGCAATAATCCTCGTACAACGCCGTAGCAGTCAGACTGGAACCATCCTGCGTCTCGATCTTCTCCTTGTAGAACAGTTGGACGTCGTTCTCGGGTGCTACCAGCTTCGGGACCGACTGCGGCAACGACCTGTTGTCGTTGGCACTGATCCGGACCTTGGGCTGTGCCGCGGCAGGAATGGCCGGAGCTGCAGCAGCTTCGATCGTCACCGGCGGAGCCGAGGAGGTGGCGAGTGTCGCCATCGCCGGAGCCGCAGGAGCCATACGCTCATCCAGACGCCACTGACTGAAGGCTATGTACATACCCAGGGTCGACCCGATTTCCAGGAGCAGAGCGATGAAAATCGTCATCGCCATCTGCACGTCCTCGACCTTGATCGAGTACCCCGAGGCGCTGGCGAGCTTCGCCAGGACCGCGGCCTGCGGATCAGCCTGTGCCGTATGAGCACCAGCCTGGTATTGCGCGAGCCTCGACTGATTATCGCCGATCCGCGTCTCTAGAGCCGCCGCCTGTTGGGCAGACGCGAGCTCGGACAAGAGCGCATGGACGTTCTGACAGTATTGACGGCCGGTCTTGGACTTCACGTCCGTGCAGCCTGCTGTCCAGGTCCATTCACGCTTCGTCTTCAGGCCATCCAGCTCTCCCTGCACGGCACCTGAAGCACGATGCCGGGGAACGCTCGCGAGCTGAGCTCGGTCACGCGCCAGGTCGGTGCGCAGGTCGGTGTAGGACTGGGCCTGATGGATACGCGCCCCGGACCGATCAGCCCGATTGAGCGCGGCGTGGCCGAGCGCCGAGGTCAGCGAATATGCTGTGACCACGACCATGACCACCGCAGACGCGACCGCCTGCGACCACATCCGATTACGGATTGCGGCAAAGAAGAAGAACGGCACGAGCGCCTTCATACAGTCGGCAGCGACGCTGGCCGATCCGTAGATTTGTCCGTCGAACTCGGTTCTTCCAAGACTGAAACCAAAACTCCAGTTCATCGCAGCAGAGACTGATAACAAGACCCCTGCGGCGAGGACCCCTAATACCCCTAAAGCATGCCTTAGCATGTTGGTGCCCTCATCTTTTTGAGGGACCACTCGGCTTCGACGCCATACAACCAGCTTCCGGATCCCCGTTGCGAGGAGATGAACAATCGCGACCAATGCTGCCAGTCAGCGGTAGTGTGATTTCCCGTTCCGAATGAGAGCACGACTGAGCGGTCGTCTCCGGGACATCGCATTTCCGCACGCCACAAACAGCAACAGACGAGACCGCATATGCAGTAGATCGAGCCTTGAACCGATGTCGCCGCTAGACATCCCATCCACAGCTTATCCACTGCACGCATCTTACGCAGCGCTCTATCGCGCCCAACGAACCTCATGGCCGTTGATACGCGATTCGTGTCCGTTCTCGTAATTCTTTCAAAACTTTGTCGAAGCCACGCCGTTCTGTCGACCGCCCCGCTCTCGACAACCTATCCCCAGGTTATCCACACGGCATCATTTCGACACTGCCGGTGCCGACGCCCTAAGAACCAAGGATTGTGGCGAAGGCGCCCCAATCGACTAGATCTGGTATTCCATGTCGAGTAGCAGCCCCCTCGCCGGGCATCGCGGTCAGTGGGGGCAGCGCTTCAACCATATCCGCAACAGTCGTTTTAATGACGCCGTTCAGATCATACTTTTCGTTAGCATACGGTGAATTTGGCATTACTTTGGCCATCGGAGCCGACATAACTGTGATATTTGCGTCACGCTCGGTAGGCAGCGGCGCCGCGACCAGCAATTCGATGCCGATGCAGGTCGATCTACCGGCCAGGAGTATTTGCAATGCGTGCTGTCTTCGGCCTGTTGCTCATTATGTTGGGGCTGGCCATGGCCGTCGTCTGGATGCCCGGGGACAACGCCGAGCGCCAGCTTGCCGTCGTCACGGACATCGCGACCCAGGGGCTCCCCCGTCGTGCGGATGGCAGCGAGCGCGGCGTTCGTACGTTTGCGTCTAACACGCCGCTTCTGGCCGCCGTCGAGCCACCGGGGCCGCGCGCCCTTCAGGTCAGCGCAAGTGTCGCCCGCGTGGTCAGCCAGAAGCCCGAGGCTATGGATCGCCCCGCCTTTCCGGTTGCGCAGCCCGCGGCACTGCCGAGCGTCGTGACCACGGCAATCACGATGCCGCCTGCCGTCTATCACTCGCTGGCCAGCCGTACGCAAAGCACCGCCCCCACCTCGATGCCGACACGCCCAACCCCTACTCCTGAGATCTCACGGTACGATCTGATCCGCAGCATCCAGCGCGAATTGAAGCGGGTTGGCTGTTATGCCGGCGACGTGGATGGCGATTGGGGGCCAGGATCCCGGCGTGCCATCATCGGTTTTACCGACCGGGTCAACGCGACGCTGCCCACCGCACAACCAGATTTCATCCTCCTAACCCTGCTCCAAGGTCATCAGGGCACAGCATGCGGTCGCACGTGCCCCGCCGGCCAGTCGCTTTCCGATAACGGTCGCTGCCTGCCCAATGCCGTCCTCACTCATGCTCGATCGGTCGAGGAGAGGCGACAGACGGCGGCAGCGACAGCCAGCCAGTCCCAGCCCAACGTGTGGACCGCCACAGCCACCCGCGGAGGCAACATGACGAACACAGGCGTCACGCCTTCCGCCGTCGCCGCCATCGTTACGCGTGCGACGGGCTCCGGCCCCCCAGTCGCAGATAGCCTGGCCGGCCGTATGTCGGTCGGCGCCCCGCCGAGCAGACTTGCGGCTTTGCCAGCCCCCGCGCCGGCCCACGCCGCGGAGCAGGAAACCGTCGATCAGACCGTTCGCGCCGGCACCAGTGCCCGCCGTGAGCGCTCGCGCCGCCGCGCAGCCCGCCCGGCGGCACGGCGCTACGTGTATGCACCAGGCGCGCCCGCCTTCTACCGCGCTCCCCGCGTCGTGAGACCGCGATACTATGCTTCGACCGCGCGTCGCACCTCGCGGTCGTGGACCGCGACGTTCTTCGCCACACACTGAACGCTGACCTGCAAGCGCCGTCGCGCTCCGACATCGCTGCCCGTGCCCTCATGGCCGGGCGAGAAACCGGATCGGCCGGCATGTCGACTGGCACGGCGGGTGCCCAATTATCGGCAGGCTGCGGTCACTCGAACGCCAGCGTCGTCGTCGGCGTCGTCGTCGTGCTGGGGCACTTCCCCCTGGGCGTTCATCCGCGCCGTGGGCGTTTCTTGGATTTGATCGACAAACGCCCCGCGCCGGCCTCGTCGCCACCGGCTGGCGAGGCAGCTGATGCCTTCAGCCGGCCGATGGAATGATACGTGAAGCCCGCCTCTGTGGCTTCCGAGGGCGGGAATACGTTCCGCAGATCGACGAGCACACAGCCGCGCATTGCC
>CAMAYR010000203.1 GCA_945862355.1 Devosia equisanguinis
ACGATCAAGCACATCGCGGCCAACCTGATGCGAGCCAAGGCCGACAAAAACTCCATGCGCGTCAAACGCCGCCTCGCCGCCTGGGACGACGCCTACCTCGAAAGTCTCGTCACCGGTGCCGGGTGAAATCGTTCATGCGATTCCCCTGGCGCTGCACAATCGCACGCTCGGTGCGAACGTAGGAAACGTGCTCGAGCGGGGCGAAGGACTGGGTGGGGATCAAATGATGCTGTGCGGATCTGGCGGAGGGCTTTGGACAGAAAACGTCGTGTGCCCCGGCGGTATGCCGGCGTTCATGGCGTTATCCCGCGATGCCAGCAAGAGGCCAGGAAGCGGCCAGAAAGCCGCCAGAAAGCGGCCAGGAAGCGGCTTGCCGTGACCGTGCTTCTGGACGAGCGTCACTGTCTCCGCCAGCACACCCGCGACCTTGCAGTGCGTTGCGCGCAGGACGGCTACGACTTCACGAAGAATATGCGCCTCGAATGGACATCAACCATCAAGACCATGAACTGTCTTGAATTTTTGCCGCCAATATATGTAAATGAAGGCCACGGACGGGTTCTTGGTGATAGGGAGCCTGCGATTGCCGGCTTACAAGCCGGACGTGTCCAAGCCGGACGTGTCCAAGCCGGGGGAAATGCTCGAAGCTGGAGATCCCACATGAGTGAACATTCAAGCGACTATGCAGGCGATATCGCCAAGTACACCAGCAACGTCGACCAGAAGGCCGTCGACGCCATCGTCAAGCATCTCGGCATCGCGCTGAAGAGCAAGGACGCCTCCAACGTTGCGATCTCGTCGAAGAGCGAGCTGGAGCGGGTGCGGGAAAGCTGGCTGAAGAAGAAGCTCGGCCTCACAGGCAGCGACGCCGACCTCGATCAATCGGTCAAGGCGGTCGGTGAGACGATGAAGGCCGACACGACCAAGTCGCGCGTGACCTTCTACTACCTGCTCGCCGAGAAGCACGGCAAGCTCGCCGACCTGGCGAAATAGTCGGCTACGACTGCGAACGACGGACCGCATATTCCGTCATGAGGCGCGGCGGGCGATCCGCCTCGACCCGACCGGTTGCGATCAGCGCTCTAATGCGGCTGCACAAGAAGATGTCGGACAGGCCGTCACGCGGGTCGGCGGCCTTCATGGCACAGGCGATCACGCGTGATGCGGGCGTGTAGACCTCGGTCATGGCCGCAAGCAACAGGTGATCGAAGGCGGCGGCCGGCACGGTGACAACCGTTTCGCCGAGCCATTGCCGTCGCTGGCCGCCATGCTCACGCAGCCGCTCGAAGTCGGCGGCAAGGCCGTCGATCCCGGCCGGCGACAATACTCGACGGCTCAACTGGAGGCGGGCCAACTCGGCGGGCGCGAACGTGCCGATGTGCCGGCCGTCGGGCAACTCGACCACGGCCAACCGACCGGGCAGGCCCCGCAACCACCAGCATGCCATCGCGAGCAGCGTCGTCTCGGAAACATTGCAGCCCCGCCAGACGACGGCGTCGCATGGCGAAGCCGCCTGCAGCTCTGCGAGCCGATGCCACGCGGCGAATGCGTCCGTCTCCGTGTGGGCCCAGTCGGCGCAACCCGCGAAGCAGCGGCGCATATAGGCCAGCCGCTCGACGCCGTCGTCGAGGGGGCCGTGGCCGAGGTCGTCGGGGATCACATGGACCTCGCCGCGAAGCCCATGATGGCGGGCGGCGAGGCGCACGTAGTTGGCGCCGCAGTCGCCGAGCACGAGGTTTACCGGCTCTGCCACGACAGCCACCCTCCAGAACTCATGCTCCCGAACTACACTTCGCGCGCCGCGTTGGCGGCTTGCGAGATCTCCTGGATGAGCTTGCGCTGTATGGCGGTCGAGAAATCCTCGAACGTGTCGGCGGGCACGACGAATGCGCCAGGGCCGCCGATGACGTTGTCGCGGTAGTGCTCCGCCAGGTAGGTCTCGAGCTCGAGGATCGGAACGCCGTTGATGTTGATGCCCTTGGCGACGGCCTCGTCGCGGGCGACCTGTGCCGGCCGGCCGCGGTTGTTTGGGCCATCGCCCGAAATGTCGATGACCATGCGCCCACCTGAGAACGGGCTCTCTGCGAGGACCCTGACGCCATAATCGATCGCGCCGCTGAGCGAGGTGCCACCACCGAACAACTGGCGCGGGGCTTCGTCGATACGCAGGGCGAACGCGCGCACGGAGGCGCGATCGTCGATGAATGACCAGGGCACCACAGGCATCTGCAGGTGCGGTCCCGTCCACTGGTACATCGCTACGCCAATCGCCGCGTGGGGGCCGCTCCTGATCGCGGCCAGAACGCGCGGGTTCAGGAATGCCTCCACGTAACCGCGCTTCTGCAGCTCGAAACGCGCGCGGTTCACGCTGCCGGATGCATCGACGCCGAGAGCGAGATTGAGGTCCACCTCGCGACGGGGCTGGGCATGAGCCGGGCCTGGGGAGGAAAGCGAGCCAGCGATGGTGCCGGCAGCGATCAGCCGCAATGCCCCGCGCCGCGTCGTTCTGCTGGCGTCCATACGGTGCTCCTGTCGCCCGAGAACCGATCTCGGCGGGCTGCCGCCGTCATCAATCTGAAACCTGCGGCGGCATCTGGCCAGCAAAAGTTGGACGGCCTTGTCGGCTGCACTGGATCCGGCTGCACTGGAACGCGAACGGGGCAGAGGTTTCCCCCCGCCCCGCATGCTCTGCGAAACTTCGAGCGCTCAGCCCTTGGTGGCCTCGAACTTGTCAGAGCCGGCCATGCCTTCGATCTTGTTGCCGCTGACCGTGCCCGTGTACTTCTTGCCGCCGGCGGTGAAGGTGATGGTTTCGCCGCGCAAGCGCGCGTCGGAGATCGGCGCGACCACATTGCCGTTCTTCACCGTGCCGGAAAACACCTGGAAGTGTTGTTTGAGGGTCAACTCACCGCCGTTGGTGAGTTTCCACGTCCCGTCGACCTTGGCGGGCACGATCCAGAAAAAGCCGCGGCAATAGGACGAACAGCCCTCCTTCACCTCGAACTTCTCGTCGGCATCCCAATCGCCCATGTCGAAGGTGTTGGAGACGACGCGGGTGCCGGGCTTCATGTCGAGGATCTTGGGACGAAGCCGCAGGTTGATGTCCGAGAGAAGGAACATCGTGATCACCGTCGCCTTCGAGAAGTCGCTCTCGAAGATGTCGGCCTTGGCGAAGGTCGCCTTGGCGGTGACACCCTCCTTGGCGGCATTGCTCTGGGAAAGGGTGACCATGTCCGGGTTGTACTCGATGCCGTGGGCCGTCGCGCCGCGCTTGGCCGCGGTGATGACGGTTATGCCATCGCCCGAGCCGAGGTCGATCACGTAGTCGTCCTTCGTCACCTTGGCTGTGTCGAGCATCCGATTGACCATCGCGAGTTGGGTGGGAACCCAAATCACATCCTTGCCGGATTGGCCGACCTGCGGCTCGAACTTCTTTGCGGGCTGCTGAGCGTTGACGCTGCCGGCAACCAGTGCGATCGCAATGCCTGTCGCGGCGAGCGAGCGTCCGAGATACTGCTTTACGTTCATTCATTTCCTCCACTGGACCAGCCCTGGCCGATCGACCGGACCGTGCTTGAACCATCGCCTCGCCGCAACGGAGCGGACCGACTGCGCTACACCGGAGATCTACGGCTTTTGCCCAGGCGCCGCCACTGCTCCCTCGGCCCTATTGACAACCTCCAGCGCGCTCTATTCCCGGCGACACCCGGGCCGAGCGATCCTGGATCATCCAGACAACGACGATTGGACGGATTAGACTTGACGGGCTCGCCAGCCAGACAGCCCTCCAAGCGTCAGTGAGATTACTGAACACATCGCGATAATACCACGCACATTCGAGCCGGCGAGCGGTCGTGACCCGTATCGTTCGAGGCTCGGCGATTGACAGGGCTCTGGGCCATTCTAATGTCCTGCTCTATCAGCCGGGACCGAACTTGGTCCCAGCGCTCGCAGGCCTCGAGTGAACACCGACCTCGATGAATGCGCAGAGGCGGGACGCCGAGGGAGATAAAAATGGCAGGCAGCACATCCGAGGTCGTGAAGCTCGGGACCGCTTTGGGTGCGGAGATCCGGGGCATCGACCTGGCGAAGCCGATGGATCCGGAAACGCTCCGGCTCGTGGAGAATGCCTGGCACGACAACCTCGTCGTGGTGTTCCGCGGGCAGAAGCTCGAGCCGATGGAGCAGGTCGCGTTCGGCGCTGCGCTCGGCGAGCTTCAGCCGATGAATCGCGCCAACCGCTCGCGCGAGACCGAGCATCCCGCCATCATGTACATCTCCAACCGCCGTGAGAACGGGAAGTTCATCGACCAGCTTCCCGAGGGCGAGATGCAGTTTCACATCGACCAGTGCTACACGCCCACTCCGCCCAAGGCGACGATCCTCTTTGCGATCAACATTCCCTCTGCTGGCGGGGATACGCTGTTCTCCAACAACTACCTCGCCTACGAATGCCTTTCGGAGGCGGTGAAGAAGCTGATCGACGGCCGGCGCGCGCTCAACGTCTACGACTACCAGAACGCGAGCACGATCAAGAGCGACACTATCAATCCGGATGCGCCGCAGCATTGGCATCCCATCGTGCGAACGCATCCGGCGACAGGCCGCAAATGCCTGTTTGTCAATCGGCTCATGACGCTGGCAGTCGAAGGACTCGAGAAGGCGGAAAGCGATAAAGTGCTCGAGGTTCTGTTCGAGGCGATCGAGCGGCCGGAGCATGTCTGGGCCCATCAGTGGCGCGTGGGCGACGTGCTGATGTGGGACAACCGATGCACCAGCCACGCACGGCAGGACTTCCCCGCGCAGGAGTTGCGCCTGATGCGCCGCCTGACGGTGAAAGGCGAGGTGCCGGCTTGAGCGCTCTTATACCCTCGAGCGAAAGTTTCGACCCACTACATGGGTCTTCACTTTCGCTGCGGCGCTTGCGCCGGGCCGCAGTCGCGGCCTCGCCGAGCGGACAGAGCAACAAGTCACGACTTTCGCTCGGCGGTATTAGGTGCCCGGCGCCATAGCCAATGCGTCGGGCGGTTTCGGGTGCGATCGCGAAACCCGATGGCAATCAACCCGCTCGTGTCACCATCGCGCGAGCGCGGCGCCCCATGTGAAGCCGCCGCCCATCGCCTCCATCAGGATGAGACCGCCTTCCTTGACGCGACCCTGCTCCCAGGCCTCGTTGAGAGCCAGCGGAATAGACGCGGCGCTGGTGTTGCCCTGCTGGGGCAGCGTCATCACGATTTTCTCGGGCGAAACCTTCAATTTCCTGGCGATGCCGTCGAGAATGCGGGCATTGGCCTGATGCGGTACGAACAGCGAGATGTCGTCGGCAGTGTAGCCGGTATCGTGTAGCGTCTCCTCGATCACGCCGGAGATCTTCGTCACGGCGTGGCGGAATACCTCGCGTCCATTCATCCTGAGGTGTCCCGTCGTGCGCGTCGAGCCTGGGCCGCCGTCGACGTACAGGAGGTCCTCGTAGCGCCCATCGGAACGGATGCGTGTCGCCAGGATGCCGCGATCCTCGCGGGTGCCGGACTGGGCCTGCGCCTCGAGTACGACCGCGCCTGCGCCGTCGCCGAACAGCACGCACGTCGTGCGATCCTGCCAGTCTAGTATCCGCGAGAATGTCTCGGCGCCCACGACCAGTGCCCGCTTGAACTGGCCGGCCTTGAGGAAATTGTCCGCCGTGGCCAGCCCGAAAACAAAGCCCGAGCAGACGGCATGTACATCGAAGGCCGCGCCCCCCTCCATGCCGAGCATGTGCTGGATGCGAACAGCGGTGGCGGGAAAAGTGCGATCCGGCGTGGCGGTGGCGCAGATCAGGAGATCGATGTCGGAAGGCTGGAGACCAGATCGGTTCAGCGCCTGGACGGCCGCCGCATATCCAAGATCCGAGGTCCGTTCGCCTTCGGCCGCGATGTGGCGCGCGCGAATTCCCGTGCGTTCGACGATCCACTCGTCCGTCGTGTCGACGATTTTGGAGATGTCGTCGTTGGTCATGCGGCGCTTAGGCAGATAGGCACCGACGCCGCGGATCACTGATCGGATGACAGCCACGCTACTTCCCTCGCAATCCCCGCGCCCAACTGGCGCCGCCGGACCAAATCCATCCTTCACGATCCGCGCGCTCCGTCGGCTGCTGCGGACGGCGGCGCCGGGAGTGGGACCTGCAGCGTTCCGTGGAACGCTTTCAAGTCGGCTGCCAGCCGCTCGATCAGACCTTGAGACGCCATGTCGTAGCCGAGATCGACGGCGCTCGCAAAGCCGAGCGCGTCCGTACCGCCATGGCTCTTGATCGCCACGCCGTTGTGCCCGAGGAAAGTGCCGCCGTTCACCCGGCGCGGGTCCATCTTGCGCTTAAGTGCCCGAAAACCGCCTTGCGCGAGCAGCGCGCCCATCTTGGAGAGCGTCGAGCCGGTCATCGCCTCGCGCAGCCAGGTGCCGATCTGCCTTGCCGTGCCCTCCGCCGTCTTGAGCGCTATGTTGCCAGCGAACCCCTCGACCACGATGACGTCGACCGTGCCGGCGCCGATGTCGTCGCCCTCGACATAGCCATGATAGTCGAACGGTAATCCCTGCGCGCCCCTCAGGAGGGCATGAGCCTCCTTGACCTCGTCGGCGCCCTTGATCTCCTCCACGCCGACGTTGAGCAGGCCAACGCTCGGGCGCTCGATGTGGAATAGGGCGCGGGCCATGCCGGAACCCAACAGCGCGAAATCGCACAACTGCTTGGAGCTGGCGCCGATGTTGGCGCCGACGTCGAGCACGATGGATTCGGCACGGACGGTGGGCCAGATGGCGGCGATCGCCGGGCGCTCGATGTCACCCAATGGCTTGAGAAGCAGACGATAAAGCGCCATCAGCGCGCCGGTGTTGCCGGCCGAGACTGCAACCGCAGCGCGGCCTTCTCGAACTGCTTCCAGCGCCAACCACATGCTGGAGCCTTTGCCCCGGCGAATGGCCTGGCTCGGCTTGGCATCGCTGCTGATAACGTGGGTAGTGTGCACGATCTCGACACGGCCTGCGAGGCTCGGTTGCTTGTCGACCTCGGCGCGGATCGCCGCCTCGTCGCCGAACATGATGTAGCGGATGCCGGGATGACGCACGGCGGAGATGCCGGCGCCGGGCACTACGACCGCTGGGCCGAAGTCTCCGCCCATCGCATCGAGAGCTATGATCAACGGGCCCGTCATGCGCTTTCCGCCAAGCCTGATCTCCGTTCGAAAAAGCGCTGCACCATAGCTGTTTACAAGGGGCTGACAACTACCTTGAACCAATTGGCAACAGGTCAATCGCGCTTCGGCTTCCAACTGGCGAGTGCTGCGAACGGGTTGGTGCCGGGCGCGGCGGGGCCGGCCTCGTGGCTCTCGAGCTCGGCGCCGGGTGCACGCGGGTAGGCGGGCAGCGCGGCCGCCAGCGTCTCCAGGACGATCCGGCCGACGGCGATCCGGCCCTGCTCGAGCGGCTCGATCTCGGCGGCCTCGAGGGCCGATTGCTCCTCGTCTGTGGCGGTGTCGACCGGTAGGGCGCCGGTCGAGCTGAACTCCACGTCCATCCGATCCTCGATGGTGGCCGGCACGGGGTCGAGCGAGACGACACATGCCTGCGACACATCGGCCGAGATAGTGCCCGTCAACTGGTAGCGCGCATCGCCGAGGAGGGCGATCCGGTAGGCGACGTCGAGGCGGTCGATGGCGAGGATCTCGAGGGCTGCGGCAAGTGCGGCGCGCTCGGCGGCCGTGGCGTGGCGCTCGGCCTCGAGGCCACGGCCGGAGACCTCGGCCGTCGCGTGGCTCCAGGTCTTCTCGATACCGCCGGCGGTGCTGGTCATGGCGCGAACTCTTCAATCAGGTGGTGAGATCGGGGAATCGGACTTGTCCGGCGAGGATATCCGCGATGGTCGCGGCGGCAAGCTGGATCTCCGAGGCGAGCATGTAGTGCGCGATGGCGTCAGCGTGGCCGGCAGGCGCCGGAGCGGGCAGGACGTGATTCCCGACGAGTTCGGCCAGTAACGCGGCATCGGCGGCATCGAGCGCACGGCCATAGTCTCGGGAGCGATCGAACAGGGCGGCGGCAGCCTTCTTGACCTTGCGGGCCACCGCGATGTCGCTGACGCCCATCTCGCGCAGGTTGTCGTCCATGTCGGTCACGAAGGTCTCGGTCAGGGCGCGGGCGAGCTCTGCTGCCTGCGGGTCGCGGCCGATGCGACGCAGAGCCAGGACGACGTGCAGGACGACCAGCTCGAGCCGCCCGTCCGGCGTATCGGGCACACCGAGATCGGCATAGAGGGCGGGCGTCCGTGCCTGTGTCACGAGCCGGCCATAAAGCTCTGATGCCGTTTGGGCTGGATCGTCACGGCGCGTCAGAAGGCCCCACAAAGGTCGAAAAGCGGGCATAGGGAGCGGTCCTGAGGTTGTCGACGGCGAAGGGGCCGGATTCGGATCTATTCACATAAGGCTGCAGGCAGGCGCATTGCAATTCGGCATGTCGACAGGCTATTCGCGAGAAGGTCCAGTGCACGAATCGCGTGTGCTTCGCTGTGCTGCTGGCGGCACGACTGCCTGTTTCGGGAAACCTGCCTCTTCAAGACAGTTTTCACGACAGGTTCGCTTTCAGGGTGAGTGTCGCCTTCACGGTGACGGCGACGAGCGGGAGCGAGCGCAGCAATGGCTGGGGGAACACGAGACATGCATGACCCGTCCCAGAGCCCGGCGCGTGCCGACAGGTCAAGCGACAAGTTCCGCTCCAGCGGGAGCTCGATGTCGCCCAGGGCGGGCCTGCTGCTGACCGCGTTCCTCGCTGTCGCTTTTGTCGGTTGCAGCACGACCGTTACCAAGCACGGCGCGCAGCTCACCGACCAGGACGTCGGCCAGGTCGCGCAGGGCATGACCCAGACGCAGGTCCGCGACGTGCTGGGAAGCCCGTCCACGGTGGCCGCCGTGGGGCGGGGCGATGCCTACTACTACATCTCCAGCACCATGAACCAGACCGCGTTCTTCAAGCCGTCCGAGGTCGACCGGCGGGTGCTGGCCATCTACTTCGCGCAGAACGGTGTGGTGGAGCGCGTGGCCAACTACGGCCTGAAGGACGGCAAGGTGTTCGACTTCATCAGCCGCACGACGCCGTCGGTGAACAACAACGACCAGGGCATCGTCAATCAGCTGTTCCGCAACCTCGGCCAGAAGCAACTGTTCGGCGGGTAAAAGGGGGGGCTGCGCGGCGGCGCGGTTTGGCGCGCCTTTGCCGTGCGAGTTCGTCCGCGCGACGTCGAATGCGGCGCGGCGTACCCGTGAGCACTCGCAGACCAGCGCTGACCACTCGGGCGAAATGGACTGTTTGCGTCTATACGCGATCAACCGAGCCGGAGCTCGAACTTCGGCAGCAGATCGATAGGATTGCAGGAAGACAGAGGAAGGCTAGTGGCCCGTCGCGCCTAAATCGCATCATGGCCGCAACCTCTTCCGACTTAGGCGCGACATGACGGCCACTGGAACTGACAATGGCTTAGTCGGCCGTGAAGTTTCGTTAGGTCACGCGG